>DASUEK010000365.1:0-7708 GCA_036275115.1 Permianibacter sp.
TGGGAGACCGATGCGCCACTGCGCGAAGCGATGATGAACATCCGTCAGGCCACACACGGCGCCGAGGCGCTGCAAAAGGCAAAAGATTTGGATGCGACTCAGGCGAACGCCTTGGCGAAAACGATTCGCGACAACATTGCCTACATGGTCGCAAACTGTCAGCTGCCGCCCGATGCCGATGCGACGTTACATGTGTTGATTGGCCGGCTCGCGATCGCAGCGGATCAGCTGAGTGAGAATGAACAGCGCGTTGCGGCGCTGACTACGATTCACGACACGCTGCAATTGTATTCTCGGTATTTCAGCCACGCCGGTTGGTCTGGTCCAGTGCATGAGCATTGATGCGAATGCATGCCTGAATCTGATTTCTTATGGCGTTATGGCGGTCATCGCCAAGCCGGCAAGCGGGCTAATGCCTGCAGTGAGACTAGTCGCGCATACTGAAGTGCGGGAACAAGGGCGCAATTTCCTGTGTGACGAAATCCCGGTCGGCGGCAGTCCAGTTGTTCTGGGGCAAGCGACAGGCAAGCCCTTGTCGGGTCTGGCAGATCTGGACCGCCCAATGCGTGACGCCGACTTGCCGCAACAGTGTGGCGAGACTCAGCAGACGTGATCGTGACAGCAGATGCCAGTGCACCGTGGTGCGGACCTCATAGGCGAGGTCGTGTTGCAACAGCAGCTCGAGACTCTGCCAGGCACGGCTGCCGGAACCGGGCGTGACGGTGAGCAGATCGTAATGCTCGGGCAGCTCTTTCAAATCGAAACCCACCCAATCGCACAGCGGCAACAAATGCTTCAGTCGATCCGGATAGGCTCCGCCGGTGTGCAGGCCAATCTTGTAGCCCATCGCTTTCAATTCCGCGGCGGCATTGAGGCAAGCTGATTGCGCCGTTGGCTCGCCACCGCTCAACACCACGGCATCGAGCAGGCCACGCCGCTGGATCAGATGGGCTTTGATATCGTCCCATCGGAACGGCGTGTCAGCGCGGGCATCGAGCAGATGCTCGTTCTGACAATAGGCGCAGCGCCACGGACAGCCTTGGCAAAAGATCACCGCAGCGAGTTCGCCGGGATAATCGATGGTAGTCAGTGGTGTGTAGCCACCGATGCGCAGGCTGCTGTCGTTCATGGCGTACAAGTATGCCCCGGCCTCGCGGCCGGGGCTGCCATCAACTGTAGTGGCCGCAGCACTTCTCGACGAAGTGCTGGCGTTCACGGTGTTCGCTTTTCTTGCCGAGATTGAACTCGGCGACTGGGCGGTGGTAGCCCATGACGCGGGTCCAAACTTCGCAGCGGGTTCGCTCTTCCGGTTTCAGTTCATTGACGGTCATTTTGTGCTCCTTTTTTTGTAACGGTACAGATGCCTTTGCCAACTTCAGTCCGCGCACGCGGGTTCAACGATGCCTGCCTCTAATGCTAGAAACTAGGCAAGACAGGCCGCTTCGTTGCGCTTTTTCTGCAGCAATGCTTCGTCGCATTTCGGGCAGAATTCGTGTTCACCAGCCAGATAACCGTGGACCGGACAGATCGAAAAGGTCGGCGTGATGGTGATATAGGGCAGCCGGAAGTTCTCCAGCGAGCGCCGAACCAATTTCTTGCAGGCGTCTGCCGACGAGATTTTCTCGCTCATGTACAGGTGCAGCACCGTGCCACCGGTGTACTTGCACTGCAGCGCATCCTGACGGACCAGCGCTTCGAAGGCGTCGTTGGTGAAGCCGACTGGCAGCTGTGATGAGTTGGTGTAGTAGGGCTGTTGGCGCGAGCCGGCCTGCAGAATGTCCGGGAAGCGTTTCTGGTCTTCCTTGGCAAAGCGGTAAGTCGTGCCCTCGGCCGGGGTCGCTTCGAGGTTATACAGATTGCCGGTACGTTCCTGATACTCCGTCATTCGGGCACGGACGTGGTCAAGCAGGCGCAACGCCAACTGATGGCCGCGATCATCGGTGATGTCGAATTCGTCATTGCTGAAGTTGCGGATCATCTCGTTGATGCCATTGACGCCAATGGTCGAGAAGTGATTTCGCAGCGTGCCAAGGTAACGCTTGGTGTACGGGTACAGGCCCATGTCGATGAATTGCTGAATGACCTTGCGCTTGATCTCCAGCGATTCGCTGGCGAGATCCATCAGTTCATCCAGCCGGGCCAGCAGGCCGGCTTCATTGCCTTTGTACAGATAACCGAGTCGGGCACAGTTGACGGTGACCACGCCAACCGAACCGGTTTGTTCGGCCGAACCGAACAGGCCGTTGCCGCGCTTCAGCAGCTCGCGCAGATCAAGTTGCAAGCGGCAACACATCGAGCGGATCTGGTTCGGCTTCATGTCCGAGTTGATGAAATTCTGGAAGTAGGGCAGTCCGTACTTGGCGGTCATTTCGAACAGGCGGGTGGCGTTGTCGGAGTCCCAGTCGAAATCCTCGGTGATGTTGTAGGTCGGGATCGGGAAGGTGAACACCCGCCCCTTGGCGTCACCCTTGGTCATGATCTCGATATAGGCCTGATTGATCAGGTCCATCTCGGGTTTCAAGTCGCCATAGGTGAACGGCATTTCCTCGCCGGCGATGACCGGGATCTGATCACGCAAATCTTCCGGGCAGACCCAGTCGAAGGTCAGGTTGGTGAACGGCGTCTGGGTGCCCCAGCGCGACGGTACGTTCAGGTTGTAGATGAGTTCCTGAATACACTGCTTGATTGCTTCATAGCTCATGTTGTCCTTGCGGACGAACGGTGCCATATAGGTATCGAACGACGAGAACGCCTGCGCGCCGGCCCATTCATTTTGCAAAGTGCCGAGGAAGTTGACGATCTGGCCGACCGCGCTCGACATATGCTTGGGCGGCGCGGCTTCGACTTTGCCCGGCACGCCGTTCAAGCCTTCCTGCAACAAGGTACGCAGCGACCAGCCGGCGCAGTAGCCGGACAGCATGTCGAGATCATGGACATGAATATCGGCTTCGCGGTGCGCTACGCCGATCTCCGGCGGATAGACATGATTGAGCCAGTAATTGGCGATCACTTTGCCGGAGGTGTTCAGAATCAATCCGCCGAGCGAATAGCCCTGATTGGCATTGGCGTTGACTCGCCAGTCATTGCGAGTCAGGTACTCATTGATCGATTTCTCGACCTGCACAACGGTATTGCGGTCGGCACGCAGCCGTGCCCGCTGCTCGCGGTAAACAATGTAAGCGCGAGCGGTGGCGAGAAAGTCATTGCCGATCAGCACTTGCTCGACGATGTCCTGAACGTGTTCGACCGTTGGAATGTCGCCCGCTTTGTAACGGTGCACGATGACTTTCAAGGCATCGTTGGTCAGTTCACCGGCCTGGGTTTCATCGTATTCACCGGTGGCACGACCGGCTTTGGCAAGTGCGTTGTGGATCAGCACCGCGTTGAATTCCGTGAGGCGGCCGTCGCGCTTGCGGATCAGCCGTGGCAGCTCGTGTTGCTGGATCATCTCGGGCACTCCCTGTTGTGGTTATTGCTTGGTGTGAACCACTAAATCTTGTGGAGAGCTTACGCCGCCATCACACACTCTGGTTGATCAAGGTCAACTGGGTGGGCATTTGCCGAGTGTGTTGCTCAACTATCACGAGCACTGAACAGAACGCGTGGGTAGAAAAAAGAAAACGGCGAATGCCACCGAGGTGACATTCGCCGTTGTGATCCCGATTTGATCATTTGCGGCATGGCAGACGCAAAACATCAGGATCAAACAGGCGAAAACTCAAAGACCGACGGAATGCGGAGTTGGGCATGGCATGGTGCTGCTTTCAGACAGCTTCGGCAGCGGCAGACCGACCCGCTGTCGAATGGCCAAAACCGATTGCCAGAGCACGTCCTGGTCCTGCGCGGATAATGCCAATGCGATCAGGTCAGACAGCTTCTGTTGTTCGTAAGATTGAAGGGTCTGGAATTCCTCGTATAGCTGCCGGGCTTCAATGCGAAATCTCGGCCAGTCGCGGTTAATCATTGCACCATTCAATTTGCCGATGGCGTGACGAATACGTCCGTGCGCAGCCCGCAGCATCATGATGTCGTGACGTTTCTGGTCACGCTCAATGAGTGGAAACAGCAGTTCGTCTTCAATGCAGAGATGGGCGTCGGTATGCCGATGCATCCGACGCAGCACTGACTGGCAGGCGGATTCTTGCTGGTTGGGGTCGCACTCGGCCAGCCATTGCAATAGCTGCAAAAGCGATTGGTGATCACGGTGCAACCACATCTGCAAGCGCTGCATGATTTTCTGCCATCGCGTGATTTGTGGCAGTCTGCAGGCCGGTGAAAGGCGCCATATTGCGCCTGATCAAAGAAAGCAAGGCATTACGCGCACACTGGTTTGACCTGCGCGCAAAAAAAGGCCGCACATGGCGGCCTTTCTTGGTTTGGTCTTGCAACCGCGACATGCGGACTGCACATGTCGCGAGTTCGTCACCCATTACTCAAGCGCTGCAGCCGGTTGACCGGCGCTGATGCGACGCGCACGGGCTTTCCAGGCCAGACCGAACACGAACAACGCGAGCAGGAAGGCGCCGAGCGAGAACACGATGTCGCCCGGTACGCGCAACCAGACCAGCGTTTCCATGACGGTGCTGTGAATGATCTCCGGCGATCGGGCATACCAGTAACCGACATCGATGCTGGCGACGGCTTGATAGATACCAGCAGGCACCAAGGTCATGAATACCATGCCAACCAGACCGAAGTTCAGCAGCCAGAAGGTGCTCTTCAGCATCTTCTCGCTCCACTCGATGCTGCCGGCCAGACCGCGCAGGCAGAACAGCATCAGACCGATACCGAGCATGCCGTAAACACCGAACAGTGCCGCGTGGCCGTGTGCTGCTGTCGAGTTCAAACCTTGCACGTAGTACAGCGAGATCGGCGGGTTGATGAAGAAGCCAAGCAGACCGGCGCCAACGAGGTTCCAGAATGCGACTGCGACGAAGAACAGAATCGGCCAACGGTATTTGGCGACCCACGGTGCCGCTTTGGTATGACGATAGGTCTCATAGGCTTCGAAACCCACCAAGGCGAGCGGCACGACTTCCAGCGCGCTGAACATCGCGCCAACAGCAATGATCGAGGTCGGTGCACCGGTGAAGTACAGGTGGTGCAGCGTGCCGAGAATGCCACCGAACAGGAACACGGTGGTGGCAAACAGCACTGCGCTGCTGGCGCTCTTGGCACGCACCAGACCAAGCCGAACAAAAATCAGCGAGATGGCGGCGGTGGCGAACACTTCGAAGAAGCCTTCGACCCACAGGTGAACGACCCACCAGCGGAAGTATTCGATCATGGCAAGGTGGGTATGTTTGCCCCAGGTCAGACCGGCACCGTAGAACAGACCAATCGCCACCGTCGACAGGAATACCAGACCAATCAGCGGACGCTGTTCGTTGCCGGCAGCGGATTTGTCAGTCAGTGCCGGCCACAGCGCACGGCCAACCAGGAACAGCCAGAACATCAGGCCGATGAAGAGCAGGATCTGCCAGAACCGACCGAGATCAACAAACTCGAAGCCTTGGTGTCCGAACCAGAAGTTCATGTCCGGATGCAGTTTCTGCATCACGCCAAACCATTCGCCAACAAACGAACCGACCACGACGATCAGCAGCGCGCCGAACAACGCGTTCACGCCGAGCTTCTGGTATTTCGGTTCTTTACCGGACAACGCAGGAGCGAGATACAAACCGGTGGCGAGCCAAGCCGTGGCAATCCAGAAAATGCCGAGCTGTGTGTGCCAGGTGCGCACCAGCGAGTAGGGGATGATATCGGCAAGCGGAATGCCGTAGAACTCGTGGCCTTCGACCGCGTAGTGGGCGGTGATGCCACCGAGCACGATCTGGGCAACAAACAGCGCTGCCACGGTGATGAAGTATTTGCCGGTTGCACGCATCGATTCGGTCGGCTTCAGGCCGCCGAGCGGATCGGCTTTCGGCGCTTCCAGATGCTCTTCGCGTTTGGTTTTGGTGTGGTACCAGACCAGCAAGCCGATACCGGCAATCAACAGAATCACCGAAGCAATCGACCACAACACCGCACCGGAAGTCGGCTTGTTGTTGATCAAAGGTTCGTGTGGCCAGTTGGAGGTATAAGTGATGCTGTCGTCCGGGCGATTGGTGCTGGCCGCCCATGAGGTCCAGAAGAAGAAGCCGGTCATCGCTTGCCGGTATTCGGCATTCGGCACCGGGTTATTGCGGATCGCATATTGCTCGCGCAGCGATTCGGTGGCTTTGTCGTCGCTGAACACCGAGACGTAGTGCGCGGCGACTTGCTTGATCGCTTCCGCCCGGTCCGTCGATACGGTGAGGGTGTTGGTGGCCGGATTGAAGGTATTGGTGCGCATGGCGTCGACCAGCCGCGCTTTCAATGCGCCTTGGGCGCCGGCGCCCAGCGCGTTGAACTCGCTGCCATATTCGGCCTTGGCCCAAATGTCGAGCAGGGCGGTGGCTTCGCGGTGCAGCCAGTCGGCCGACCAATCCGGGGCGACATAGCCGCCGTGGCCCCAGACCGAACCGGTCTGCTGGCCGCCGATGGTTTGCCAGACCTGACGACCGAGGTCGAGATCGGCACGGGTGTACAGTGTTTCGCCGGTGGTGGTGACCACCTTGTCCGGCATGGGTGGGGCTTCGCGGTAAATTTCGCCGCCCAGATAAATCAGGACGCCGAAACTGACAACGAACATCAGGGCGAAGTACAACCCGAGTCGTTTGATGTTGTGCATACGGGATCTCCCGAGGCTGTTTATGAAACGTTTGCGCCTGTGTTCCGGGCTGGCCCGGCGGGTTGAATCGGCCGGACCTGTCCATGCGGGCTGCTGGGCTTCCCGCCGGTTGGGGTTGTGGCGGGAAGTTAACATTCACGTTAAATGAATCTTTAAAAAGATGCAATACAGATGTATCTTTATCGACATGGCCTTTGCGCCACGTCAAACCGACCGGGGGAGTGAGACCTGATGCGGATTACCCAGTACACCGATTACGCCCTGCGGGTGCTGATCTACCTCGGCCTGGAGGCCGACAAGCGGTCGACCATCGGCGAGATCGCCGAGCGTTATGTCATCTCGCGCAGCCATCTGATGAAGGTGGTCAACCAGCTGGTGCAGGAAGGCTTTGTCGAGGGGGTGCGCGGCAAGGGCGGCGGTATCCGTCTGGCCAAGCCGGCCGAGCAGATCCGCATTGGCGATGTGGTGCGCAAGATTGAGCCGGATCTGGCTATCGTCGAATGCTTTGGGCCCGGTAACCAATGCGTGATCACGCCGGCCTGCGATTTGAAGCGGGCGCTGTACGAGGCGCTGCAGGCGTTTCTGAAAGTGCTCGACGGTTACACGTTGGCCGATTTTCTGAACCACCAGCGCGAACCCTTGCGGCATTTGCTGCAACTGGACGTAGTCGAGGTCTGAATGGCCCGGGTGCCGACGGCAAAAGTGGCATTCGACGCTGATTGCCGATTTTCGGTACGATGACGAGCGCGCGACGGCAACGCCTTTGCGCTGCCGTTGTTTCACTCCCGCCCGGCCAGGACACTTTTTCGCATGACCATTCGTGTCGCCATCAATGGCTTCGGTCGTATCGGACGTAGCATTCTGCGTTCGCTCTACGAACACGCCCACCGGCGTGATATGCAAATTGTCGCGATCAACGAGCTGGCCGATGCCGCCGCGGTTGAGCATCTTCTGCGTTATGACAGCAGCCATGGCCGTTTTGGCGTGCCGGTG
>DASUEK010000366.1:0-10044 GCA_036275115.1 Permianibacter sp.
CTGCGCGGTGATCGCATCGCCACCCTGCGTGACGGTAACGGCACCGAATTGAGCAGCGCCCGGCTCGATCCGGTGCTGCTCGGCCGATTCTCCGCCCGCGCCGACGAAGACCGCGAGTTGCTGCCGCTGGCGGCAGTGCCAGACACTCTGATTGACACGCTGCTGGTCACCGAAGATCAGCATTTCTATGAACACATCGGCATCAGCTTCACCGCCATTGCCCGCGCGGCCTGGGCCAATTTGCGCGCTGGCGAAACCGAGCAGGGCGCGTCCACCATCACCCAGCAGCTGGTCAAAAACTATTTCCTCAACAGCGAGCGGACCTGGTGGCGGAAAATCCGCGAAGCACTGATGGCGATCGTGCTGGAATGGAATTACAGCAAGGACGAAATTCTCGAAGCCTACTTGAACGAAATCTATTTTGGCCAGGACGGTCAGCGCGCCATTCACGGCATTTCGCTGGCGAGTCGCTATTACTTTGGCAAACCCGTCAGCGAATTGGATGACGCTGAAACCGCCTTGCTGATCGGCATGATCCGCGGACCATCGTTCTACTCACCGTGGAAACAAGCCGAACGGGCGCGCGAGCGTCGTAATTATGTCCTGGCGCGCCGCCAGCAGCAGGGGCAGTTGAGCGCGGACGAGCTGAGCCATTGGCAGCGCGCGCCGCTCGGTGTGCTGCACACGCCGCGGGCACTGTCCGGCAAAATGCCGGCGGTGCTCGATCTCGTCAAACGGGAACTGCGCGCTGATGTTGGCCAATACGACACCAGCGAATCCGGGCTGCAAATCTTCACCAGCATCGATCCAGTTTTGCAGCGCAAGACCGAGCTGGTGATCGAAAAAAGCCTGCAGCGCCTCGACAGCACCGGCAGCCTGCAAGCGGCGGCGGTAGTGACCGATCGGCAGCAGGGCCGCTTGCGCGCCATTGTTGCCGGTCGCGACAGCAGCTACGCCGGCTTCAATCGTGCGCTCGACGCCAAACGGCCGGTGGGCTCGACGCTGAAGCCGATGATTTACTACGCCGCGCTCAATCAGCCGGCGCGTTTCGATCTCGCCACCACCTTGCAGGATTCGGCCTTTGTCATGCGTGCCGATGATGGGCAAACCTGGCAGCCGAAAAATTACGACGGCGTTGCCCGCGGCATCGTGCCTTTGCAAAAGGCTTTGGCCGAATCGCTCAATCTGGCGACAGCGCGGCTAGCCATGGAGGTGAGTCTGCCGGTGGTGGAGACGGCGCTGCAGCAGATGGGCTTGCGCCGTGATATCCGGCTGTGGCCGTCATTGGCGCTCGGTGCGCTCGAGCTCAGCCCGTTTGATGTCGCGACGCTGTATTCCGGTCTGGCGCATGGCAGCGCCGTGCGGGTGCCCAAAGCCATTCGCGCGGTGCGCCGCGATGACGGCAAGAGTTGGCTGCGGACCGATGAGATTTATCAGCGGCTGAAACCGGCGACCGTTTTTCTGATTGATTACGCGCTGCAAACTGCCGTGCGTGACGGCACCGGCCGCTCGCTGGGCGCACGCTACCCGAGCGCCAATCTGGCGGGCAAAACCGGCACCACCAATGATCAGCGCGATTCCTGGTTTGCCGGATTTGATGGCGAACATTTGGCCGTGTTCTGGCTTGGCCGTGACGACAACCAAAGCACCGGCTTGTCGGGCGCCAGCGGCGCCATGCAGGTGTTTGCCGACTGGCTCACTGTCAAGGGCGTGACGCCACTCAGTTTGCAGTTGCCCGATGGCGTGCGCTTTGTCTTTGCCGACGGCAACGGCGGTCGCTATCTGCAGGAATGTCCGGGCAGCAAGTGGTTGCCGGTGTTGCTCAGTGAGCCGCCGCAGACCGAGTGTCCATAAACCGAGTATCTATAAACCGAGTATTTATAAACCGGGTGACCATAAATCGGGCGTCCAAAAAAAAGAGCGGGCAGGGCCCGCTCTTTTGCTTCGATGTTGCCTCAGCGTTTGCGCGCCGCGAACTGTTCAATACAGATATCGGTGTCGCCGTTCCAGCGGATGGCGGCCACCCGGCCATCGCCATCATGCTCGGCTTGCACCGAACAGAAATTGTGCTTGTCGCCACCACCAAAACCGGTGCTGACACCGCCACCGACCCGGCTGCCAAAGCCGCCGATGCCGATCGAAAACGACGGCGAGCTCGACACGTCTTGCTTGGTCCATTCGGCGTAGTGTTTGCCAGCCACTTCCCGGCTTTGCTGCGGCACACCCCAGGCCTGGATCAGTTCATCGACCTGGGCGCTTTGCCAGGCAGCGAAATGGGCATCGACGTCCGCTGGCGGCGCGCTGGCACAGCCAGCGAGTCCAGCGGCCACCAATGAACCAGCCAAAACCGTCAACTTGCGCATACGCATTCTCCCGAAACGATAGTTGCTTGTAGCGTGCTTTTTCAGTGGCGGCAAGCGGCGGCTGCCTGCCGGTCAGTCGATGGTGACGAACTGCAGCGAGGCGAAGCCTTGCGCGGCCAGCGCCGGCCACAAGCGATGGGCGTCGGCGGTGTCGGCCGTCATGTAAACCGGACCGCGCGCTGTCGGCGTTGCTGCCGGCGACAGCGCCGGTTCGCCGGCCAGCAATTCGGCCACCCGGCGGGCAATGGCGGCACCGGAATCGACCCAATGCACCGGCACCGGGCTGGCCGCCGCGAGCTCGGCGTGCAGCAGCGGGAAATGGGTACAGCCGAGCACGATGGTGTCGGGAGATTGCGCCGGGTTGGCAAAAAAGGGCGCCAGAATGGTTTGCAGTTGACCGGTATCGACCGGTGCGCCGCGCAGCTTGTCCTCGGCCAGTTGCACCAGCTCGCGGCTGCCGACTTTGATTACCGTGCAGTCGGCGGCGAATTCCTGGATCAGGCGATCGGTGTAGGGGCGCTGCACCGTTGCCGGCGTTGCCAGCAGGCCGATGATTTTGTTGCGGCTCTGCTGTGCGGCCGGTTTGATCGCCGGCACCACGCCGACGATCGGCAAGGTATAGCGGCTGCGCAGCCGGGGCAGCGCGACCGTGCTGGCGGTATTGCAGGCGATGACCAGCAGGCGCGGCTGAATCTCGGTGAGCAAGCGTTGCAGCACGGCATCGACGCGCTCAACCAATTCGGTTTCGGTTTTGGTGCCGTAAGGAAAAAAGCCGTTGTCGCAGGCGAACACCAGCGGCAAGCCCGGCAAGCTGTCGGCAATGGTGTTCAGAATGCTGAGGCCACCCACGCCGGAATCGAACACCAATACCGGTGCATTGGCTGGCTTATTTGGTGCCGGTGTGGTGGTCGACGGGCTGGCGGCCGGGAGAGGTTCTGCAGTCATCATGGGCTACACGAAAAGACCGGCGCGCAGTGTAACAGCGCGCCGGTCGGTCGCCCAAGGCGGGACGGTTGCGGCGGTTATTGGCGCCGACGCAGGCGATGTCCGCCGAGCGCGGCGAGCATGACGGCCAGCAGCCAGCCGGCGCTGCCACCACCGCCACTGCCGCCGCCATCTCCGTTGTCGTTGTTGCCATCGTCATCCTGTACCGTGACGGTGACTTGGGTGCGACTGCCGAGCGTGGCGCCACTCGCGTTGCTCAGCACAACGTCGAAGGATTCGGTGTTCTCACTGCTGCTGTCATTGGTAATCGCGATGACCACGGTTTTGCTGGCATTGTCGCCGTCGGCCCACGTCAACGTGCCGCTGCTGGCGGTGTAATCACTGCCTGCGGCCGCACTGGCGTCCTGGGTTTGGTACTGCAGGCTGGCGCTGCCGCCGCTGCCGCCAACGCGCTGCACAGTCAGAGTGACACTGCCGGCGCTCTCACTGGCACTGGAACTGGTGCTGGCAAATTCGACCTGACCAGCATTTTCCGCACTGGACAAATCAATGCGCAGCGCACTGTCGCCATCGAGGTCAGCGCCGCCGGTAATTTCCATGGTCAGTTGCAGGGATTCGATCACTTCGATCTCGCCGTCATCGGTCAACGGCAGTGTCAGCAGCTTTTGGCCACGTTCGCCATCGGCCCAGCTCAACGTGACATCGACCGCGCTGTAATCGGCGCCGGCAGTGGCGGTACCATCGCTGCTGGTAATGCGGGCGCTGACCGCGCCGCTGGCGCCGCCACTGCGCCAGACCGGTATCGTCAAGGTGCCGGCTTCTTCGTCAACGCGATAATGGCTGACGCCAAAGCCAAGCCTGCCTTTGCCTCCGGCCACGGTATTGTCGCGAACCACATACAAGCCGTTCTCGATGTCACTGATGACGATGCTGCCGCTCGGGAAGTAGGGGTAGGTGCCCCAGGCGCCGTTGAATTGCGAGGCCGGGCCGAACAGCAAGGCACTGTCGAAGAACCCGGCTTCCGAGAGTGACAGCGGGTTGCTGACATCGAGCACCACCATACCGCGCCGGTAATGCGCGACATAGCCGCGTGAACCGCGGATATACGTGTTGTGGTCGATGTCCCGGGTTGGTCCGTAGTAATTGGCGACAACCACGGGGTTGCGCAAATTGCTCAAGTCAAAGGTGCGGAAGCGGGTGTTGTTGCCACTGCTTTGTTCATCCAGTTCATCATTGAGAATCAGGTAACGCTTGTCGCTGGTGAACCAGCCAGAGTGGGAATAACCGGCGCCACCATACGGTGCCTTGGCGAGGCGCAACGGGTTGGCCTTGTCAGTGACATCCCAGATGTCCAGCGTATCCTCGTTGAAGTCGAACAGGATTTCGCACGGGTTATGGCCTTCCGCGCATTGCGCCGTGCGCTCGTCGGTCAGGATGAAGCCCGTGCCATCATGCATATAGCTGTTGGTGGACACCGGCTGATGCACAAAACGTGGCTGCGCCGGATTGCTGAGCTCGTAGGCGCGCCACGAGCCGCGACTCATCTGCTGCTTGTCTTTGCTGGTCACGACAACATTGGAGCCGGCGATGTAGAGCGTGGGCGTCAAGCCCGTGACTGGCGTGCCATCAGCGTAATCAAAATTGCCATACAGCGTATGCGAGGTCTCGACATCCCGGATGGTGTGCGCAAGCGAGACGGTATCGGGCAGATTGCTGAGATCGATGACTTGCACGCCGCCGCCGCTCGCCTCGGTCGTCACATAGGCATAAGCCTTGTAACGGTTGGCGCTGTTGTCGAAATATTGATAAACGTGCACATCACGCCAGAGTGAGTTCGGGCCGCGCACGGTGCCGACTTCGCGCGGCGTTGCCGGCGTGCTGATGTCGACGATTGCGGTGCCGTTCGACAAACCGATCAGGGCATATTCGCGGCCGTCATTGCGATCCATGAATCCCCAGATGTCATTGGCGCTGTCCGGGTCGGTCGAAAACTCGTTCAGAGGGATATGCGACAACAGATCGACTTTGTTGCAATCGTACTCGCCTGCTTTGCCGCCTGCGCAATTGGCTGGCCCTTCAATCTGGCCGGAAATTTTTTGCCAGCTGCCCAACAATTTCTGTTCGGCTTGCGTCAGGCGAATGTCATTCCCTTTGCTGTCCTGCATCACCTTGAAGCCGCGGGCTTCCAGCTGCTCGCGAAACTCGAACGGCACACCAACCAACTCGGTGACCTGGCGGACCGGGTCAGCCTTGGCGAAGCCATCGGCACGGCTGTAGCCGCCTGCAATCGGCACCACACCGGCCAGCAAATTGACCCGCTCGGCACCGCTGATGGCATAACTGCCGGCAGCGACATGAATAGTGTCCCCTTTACCGGATTTGGCCAGTGCGTACCCCAGGCTTTTGCATGGGGTGCTGGGCTTGGCGCAGTCGCCGCGGTCTTGGCCATCGGTCGCCACGTAACGCGTGGCATGACCACTGCCGTGGGCGTGCGCGTTGTCAGGGCAAATCAGCGCGCTGACCAACGAGAGGGCCACCGTCATCGATAGAGTCAGGCCGGACAAAGGCGGACGGGAAGCGGACATGGGTTTCTCTCTGTAATGTCGGTTGAACGACTGGGGTTGTGGTGTGCCGGTTTGTAGCAAGGCTAGGCCCGGCAAAACAATGTCATTTTGTACCGTTAAGGTGCGCGTTTCTGTTGTCGCCACCGCAGTTGTTGCCACCACAAGGCGGATAGCAGGCACAGCAGCGCCAGAGCACCGGTAGTGGTAAACGCGATGCTGGCCGACCGATGCTGCCAGAGTGCGCCAAACACGCTGCCATTGACCAGCAACGCCACGCCGACCGCGAGCGCGTACCAGCCGAATGCCGCGCCCCGGCGCTCGCGCGGGGCATGCTGGGCAATCAGCGCCGCCAGCACGCCTTGCGAAAACCCGAGATGCAAACCCCAGAGCAGCGCGCCGGTGTAGGCGAGCAGGGCGCCATCGGCGAGCGCGAGGCAGGTTTGCGACAGCAGCAGCCAGAACAGGCTCCCGGTCAACAAACGCGGCGCGCCAATGCGATCAAAATGGCGACCCACCGGCCATACTGAACTGGCATAGCTCAGGTTCATGGCGGCGAGCAGCAGCGCACTCTGGTAATCGTTCAGCCCGACCGACTGGCCGCGCAGGATCAGAAACGCCTCGCCCGGTCGCGCCAGCGTCAGCAGCACCGCGAGGCCGATCACCCACCAGAACGGCCGACCGAAATGGCGGTCTCCGGCGCTCGAGCTGGTCGTGCTTTTGTGGGCATGCAGGGCCGGTTCGCGCACGGCAAACCAGAGCAGCAATACCGCAGCAAACGCCGGCAGCGACGCCAGCCAGAAAACCGCCCGGTAATCGCCAGCCAGCCACCACAGCAAACCGGCGGCGAGCAATGGCGCCAGCAGCGCGCCAACGGTATCGAGCGCCTGACGCAGACCGTAAGCAGCGCCACGTTGTTCGGGGGGGGTGACATCGGCAATCAGGGCATCGCGTGGCGCGCCTCGAATGCCCTTGCCCAGCCGGTCAAGAAAGCGCGCGCCGGCGATCAGCGCCACCCCGCCAGCGACCGCAAACAGCGGCTTGGCCAGCGCCGACAGGCCGTATCCGGCCAGCGCCAGCGGTTTGCGCTTTTGCCAGCGGTCGGAGAGCTTGCCCGCCCAAGGTTTGATGGCGAGGGTCAGTGCCTCGGCGCCGCCGTCGAGCAGGCCGATGGCGACCATCGACAGGCCAAGCGCGTTGGCCATGAACAGCGGCAACAGGGCATGAATGGTTTCGCTGGACAGATCCATCAACAGGCTGACCACGCCGAGCGCGAGCACGGTGCGGGGCAGGGCGGGGCTTGGCGTCATGCCGTGACCATTCCAGAGCAGAGAGACGTAACAACGAAGCGCCGATGGTGCCACACTGATCGGCAGGCAAGGAGAGGGTCATGCCAGAAGCCAGCGATCATTACCGCCGCCAGAACGAAGCAAGGCGCAAGGCCGAGACGGAAGCCTTGGTCGAGGCCCGCAAGCAGGACTGGAAAGACGCCGGCCTGCTGGATGACATCGCCCGGCACCGAATCGTTGAGACCGATCCGACCATCTGGAAAGGCAAACCCTGGTGGGTACAGCGGCGCTCGGTGCGCTGGTTGGTCAACGCGCTGTGCGTAGTGGCGCTGGTCGGTGGGTTTCGCGCCGCCATGCAGGGCGCTGCCTTTGATCTGGCGTTCTGGATCCCGCTGGCGGTATTTGCGTTCAAGTTACGGCTGCATATTGCGCTGTATGGCGGCTGATCCGGCCGGCTGGATGGCGGCCCATTTGTCGGCCTGACGCTGCCGGTCACTCCCTGTAGCTTGCCAAGGGCAGAAAATGACGCATAATGTCACCGTTCATAAATCTGTGAACGGCTTCGCATTTGCCCAAGGTGGCCAGACATGACCAACAGCTTCATCCGGGTAGTGCAGCAAGGCCAGACCGACGCCGTCTATGTCGGTCCGGAACGGCGCGAGGAGCGCCGCCGCAGCGTCCGCAATGACGAGTTCGAGAAGCTGCTCGGCCATTTCGGTCTCGACCGCCGGGTCGTGCCGGACCGTCGCCGGGCCGATACCTCGTGGTTGCTGTTGTCGGAAACCGCCATCGATCGGGCTGTGAACCTCTGAGTCCCGCCGAGTACTTCGCGGCGCTGGCCCCGGCGCCACTGCAATCCCTTTCCCTTCCCGTTTTTGACCGCGCCGGCCTCGACGTGCGGGTGCTCCGTGACGATTTGCGGGCGCCGCTTCTGGCCGGCAACAAGGCCCGCAAGCTCGAACACAATCTTTTGGCCGCAGCGGCGCAAGGCGCCAGGACCCTGGTCAGCATGGGGGGGCCGCATTCCAATCACCTGCACGCTCTGGCAATGGCCGGTTCGCAGTTCGGTTTTGCCACGGCCGCTTGGGTGCGCGCCGAGCCCGATCTCCCGCTGACGCCAACGCTACGGGATTGCCAGGCCGCTGGCATGCGCCTGCAGCGCCTTTCGCGGCAGGCGTTTCGCGAGCGGCGCGCGCAGCCAGTGCCGGATTTGTCGGCCTTTGCCGCCCCGTACTGGCTGCCGGAAGGTGGCAGCAATGCGCTCGCCATTCCGGGTGTTGCGGCGGCACTGCAGACACCGGCGCTGGCCGACTTCGCGCCCGATCTGGTGCTGTGCGCGGCCGGCACCGGTGCCACCGCGGCCGGTTTGGCCGCTGGCCTTGCGACGCTGCAAGAGCACGGCGAAGTCTGGGCGGTTGCGGTGCTGAAGGGCGGCAGCTTTTTGCTGCGTGATGGCAAATCGCTGCTGGCGGCGGCGGGCTGTCGTCAGCGCCGGCCGCTGCGGGTGTTGACTGCGTTTCACTTCGGCGGTTACGGCCGCTGCCCCACCGAGTTGCAGCTGTTCTGCCGCCAGTTTTGTGCCGACACCGGGGTGCCGGTGGAACCGATCTATACCGGCCGGGTCTGTTACGCCCTGGTTGAGCTGGCCCGCCGCGGCGTGTTTCGCCGTGGCAGCCGGATTTTGCTGGTGCATACCGGCGGTATGCAGGGCGCTCGTGCGTCGCTGCCGCCGGCGTGATGGCTGACCTTGAAAATTCATCAACCGACCCTAAGATGCCCGGCGCCGCTCGTCGGCTGCGTCCGTGGCCGATGAAGTAAAAATGCTGTCGGCGGTGCCTGCGTACCCGACAGTTCAAAGAACAAGGAGCTCCTCGCGACATGATTGAAATTCAATCGCTGACTCGCCAGTTCGGTGAGTTCAAGGCAGTCGACAACCTGAGCTTCACGGTGCAACCCGGTGAAGTGCTCGGTTTTCTCGGCCCGAACGGCGCCGGCAAATCCACCACCATGAAAATGCTGACCGGTTTTCTGACGCCGAGCGCAGGCCGCATTCGCATCTGTGGTCACGACATCGAAACCGATCCGCTCGCCGCCAAGCAGTTGATCGGCTATCTGCCGGAAGGGGCGCCGGCCTACGGCGACATGACCGTTGGTGCCTACCTCGATTTCATTGCCGACATGCGCGGCTTGTCGGCGAGCAAAAAAGCCGAGCGGATCAAGACGGTGGTTGAGCAGGTGCAGCTCGGTGAAGTGCTGCAGCAAACCATCGATACCTTGTCGAAAGGGTTCAAGCGTCGGGTTGGTTTGGCGCAGGCCATCCTGCACGATCCGAAAGTGCTGATTCTGGACGAGCCCACCGACGGCCTCGATCCGAACCAGAAGCATCAGGTGCGCGAACTGATCCGCGGCATGGCCAAAGACAAAATCCTGATCATCTCGACCCATATCCTCGAAGAAGTCACGGCGGTGTGTTCGCGCGCCATCATCATCGCGCGCGGCAAATTGCTGGCTGATGGCAAACCGCAAGATCTGCTGGCGCGCTCGAAATTCCACGGCGCCGCGCGTCTGGTGTTTGCCGACGGCGCAACGCCGGACAGCAGCAAACAGCAGCAGCTGGCCGCTGTCAGTGGCGTCAAGGCGGTTGAAGCCTTGAGTGCAAACGAATGGCTGGTGTTGCCGCAGCATGGTCAGTCCGTGTTCGCGGCGGTCAGCGAATTTGTCCGTCAGCAAGCCTGGCCGGTGCAGCAGCTGTTTGCCGAAAGCGGCCGTCTCGATGACGTGTTCCGTGACGTGACGGCGGGGGTGTGAGATGGATGCCCGTACGATGCCGTCGCCTGACATGAGTGTTGCCAGCATGAATCCGACCCTGTCCAAAACCCACGCGAT
>DASUEK010000367.1:0-12631 GCA_036275115.1 Permianibacter sp.
GCTTCCATCAGGATCGGGGTGTAGGCGTATTCGCTGTCGCCCCAGAATTGGTTGTTGATGTCGATCCAGCGGCGCAGCAGCAGATGGAAGAATTTCTCGCCCACTGCCTTGTCGGCAAATTCCGGCAATTTGCCGCCGAACATCAGTGGCAGGAAATCGCTCGGGTCGATGCGGGCAGCTGCCAGTGCCAGCGCGCACATCAGGCCGTCAGCGGCCTCGATGGTCATGCCATCATCGGGGTAACCCTCCGAGAAGGTGATTTGCTCGAGTTCGGCCAGTTCTTCGTCAGAAAACGGGGCCAACATCGGTTCAGTGCTCGGGTTCATAACGGGCTCGCAAACGAAGGGGTGAAAGACGTAACGGTCGGGGCATAAACGCAACAGGCCCCGCAGGGCCTGTGATGCGTGAACGCACCGCTTACTGACGCTTCATCATGTCGAAGAATTCGTCGTTGGTCTTGGTCAGGCCGAGCTTGTCGGTCAGGAATTCCATCGCATCGATGTCCTGCATCGGCGACATGATCTTGCGCAGGATCCACATCTTCTGCAGTTCGACCGGAGTCGTGATGAGCTCTTCGCGACGGGTGCCCGAGCGATTGAAGTTGATCGCCGGCCAAATGCGCCGTTCGGCGATCTTGCGGTCGAGGTGCAACTCCATGTTGCCCGTGCCTTTGAATTCTTCGTAAATCACTTCGTCCATCTTCGAGCCGGTGTCGACCAGCGCGGTGGCGATGATGGTCAGGCTGCCGCCTTCTTCGATGTTGCGGGCGGCACCGAAGAAACGCTTTGGCTTTTGCAGCGCGTTGGCGTCGACACCACCGGTCAGCACCTTGCCGGATGACGGAATGACCGTGTTGTAGGCGCGTGCCAAACGGGTGATCGAGTCGAGCAGAATGACCACGTCTTTTTTGTGTTCGGCGAGGCGCTTGGCTTTTTCGATCACCATTTCCGCGACCTGAACGTGGCGGGTGGCCGGTTCGTCGAAGGTCGAGGCAACCACTTCACCGCGCACGCTGCGCTGCATTTCGGTGACTTCTTCCGGACGTTCGTCGATCAGCAAGACGATCAGCGTGACTTCCGGATGGTTGGCGGTGATGGCGTGGGCGATGTTCTGCAGCATCATCGTTTTACCGGCTTTCGGCGGCGCGACAATGAGGCCGCGCTGGCCTTTGCCGATTGGCGCGCACAGATCGATGACGCGGGCGGTCATGTCTTCGGTGGAGCCGTTGCCGCGCTCAAGGCGCAGACGGGAATTCGGGTGCAGCGGGGTCAGGTTTTCGAACAGGATTTTGTTCTTGGCATTTTCCGGCTTGTCGTAGTTGATGTGATCAACCTTGAGCAGCGCGAAATAACGCTCACCTTCTTTCGGTGGCCGGATCTGGCCGGCAATGGTGTCGCCGGTGTGCAAATTGAACCGACGGATCTGACTGGGCGAAACGTAGATGTCATCCGGACCGGCGAGGTAGGAGCCATCGCTCGAGCGCAGGAAACCGAAGCCGTCGGGCAGGATTTCCAGCACGCCATCGCCGTAGATCGCTTCGCCGTTCTTGGCGTGGTTCTTCAGGATGGCGAAGATGATGTCTTGTTTGCGCTGGCGGGCGGTGCCTTCGAGGTTGAAGGTCATCGCGATGTCGGAGAGTTCCTGGGCGGATTTTTTCTTCAGTTCAGTCAGATTCATGGGCGGGGCTGTGTTCACAGATCGGGGGCGACGGGCTGATCACGGAAGCGCAGGTGCAACAACAGATGGGCTACCGGCAGCGAGGCCGAGACGGTTTCAGTTCTGGGGGATGGTTATCGTTAAAGGCAGTGGCGGAGGGCCACTGGTGCTCAAAATAGCATCGAACCGGATGGCCGTCCAGCCGGCGCCACGGAATTCGTGGCACCGGCTGTCGTCAATTACAGGTTGCTGTCAAGGAAGGCGGTCAGTTGCGACTTGGACAGCGCACCGACTTTGGTGGCGTGTACCTGGCCGTTCTTGAACAGCATCAGGGTCGGGATGCCGCGGATGCCGTACTTCGGCGGTGTCGCGGCATTCTCGTCGATGTTAAGCTTGGCGACCTTGAGCCGGCCGGCATAATCGGTCGAGATCTCGTCGAGGATCGGCGCAATCATGCGGCAGGGGCCACACCATTCGGCCCAATAATCGACCAGTACCGGCGTCTCCGACTTGAGCACTTCGGCCTCGAAGCTGGCGTCGCTCAAATAGACAATGTTTTGGCTCATGGAAAAAACTCTCCTGGGTAACCGGATCGATACTACCGGCAGGGGCGGCGGATCATCCGTCTAAACTGTATTTCACTGCAACTGATACAAACACCGGCGGCGGCGCCCGAAGACGTGCCCGACCGTCATATGGATAGCATGAGCACACATCTTACCGATATTCGTTTTGCCTCGCTCGGCCTGCACCCGGCCCTGCTGAAAGCCCTCGACAAAATGGGCTATGACCGCTGTACCCCCATCCAGGCCGCAACCTTGCCCAAGCTGTTGGCCGGCAAGGACATCGCCGGCCAGGCCCAAACTGGCACCGGCAAGACTGCGGCCTTCCTGCTGGCTGCTTTTAACGATCTGCTGACCTTGCCGGCCATTCAGGGCCGCCGGGCCAACGAACCGCGCGTACTCATCATGGCGCCAACCCGGGAGCTGGCCGTCCAAATCTATAACGATGGTCTCAAATTGGCCTCGGAAACCGATCTGCGCCTGGTCGTCGTTTACGGCGGTGCCGGCTACGAAGAGCAACGCAAGGCCATCGAGGGCGGCGTTGACGTGCTGATCGGCACCACCGGCCGGTTGATCGACTACTACAAGCAGGGCGTCTACGGTCTGGAAGCCATCGACGTGGTAATCCTCGACGAGGCCGATCGGATGTTCGATCTCGGTTTCATCGCCGACATCCGCTACCTGCTGCGCAAAATGCCGCCGCCGCACGACCGGCTCAACATGCTGTTCTCGGCGACGCTGTCGCAGCGGGTCCTGGAGCTCGGCTACGAGCACATGAACGATGCCGAACATATCCAGGTCGAGGCTGAACAGGTCACTGCTGATCGGGTGCGGCAGGTGCTCTACTACCCGTCCAATGACGAACGCATTCCGTTGCTGCTTGGCTTGTTCGACACCATCAAGCCAGAGCGCGCCATCGTTTTTGCCAACACCCGCCGGGCCAGTGAAGAAGTATGGGCTTATCTGGCCGCCTTCGGTCTCAATGCCGGTTTGCTGACTGGCGATGTGCCGCAGAAGAAACGGCTGGCACTGCTGGAAGAGTTGAAAAACGGCACGCTGGAAGTGCTGGTCTGTACCGATGTCGCGGCGCGCGGCCTGCATATCGTCGGCATCAGCCACGTGTTCAATTACGATCTGCCCGACGATCCGGAAGATTACGTGCACCGCATCGGCCGGACCGCCCGCGCTGGCGCCGAAGGCGATGCCATCAGCTTTGCCAGTGAAGAAACGGCGATCAACCTGCCCGGCATCGAGAACTACATCGGCTTCAAGATCCCGACCCAGAACATCGATCCGGAACTGCTGCGTGAACCGGTTTCGCCGCGCGACATGATCCGCTTGTCTCCGGCCGTGCGCGAGCACAAGCCGAATCGTCGCGGTGGTGCCCGCAGTCGCCCGGGTGGCGGTCGCCACGGTCGTCGCTGAGCGTTCGTCGCCGCGATGCCACGCTCCAGCCTGAAAGACAATCCGCCGCGACACGAGGTCGTCGCAGCGGTTGATCTCGGTTCCAACAGTTTTCACATGAGCGTGGCTCGTGTTGTCGACGGTGGTCTGCAGACGCTCGGCCGGATCAAGGAGCGGGTGCAGCTCGCCGCTGGTCTTTACGATGACAAGCGGCTATCGGAAGAAGCCATTCAACGCGGTGTTGATTGCCTGAAAGTGTTTGGCCAACGCCTGAAAGGCATGCACCCGGATGCGGTGCGCGTGGTCGGCACCAATACGTTGCGGCTCGCCAAGAATGCCGGCGAATTTTTGCAGCGCGGCGAAGATGTGCTCGGCTTTCCGATTGAAGTCATCGCCGGCAAGGAAGAAGCCCGGCTGATCTATGCCGGTATCGCCCACACCCGCGCCGAGAAAGATCGCCGTCTGGTGATCGACATCGGCGGCGGTTCCACCGAAATTATCATCGGCACCGGTTTTAGCCCGCAGCTGCTGGATTCGCTGCAAATGGGCTGCGTCTCGTTCGAGCGCCAGTTTTTTGCCGGCGGTGAGATCAGCAAGGCCCGGTTCAAGGCAGCGCAAATGCAGTGCTACCTTGAGCTGCAGACCATTGAGCAGCGTTACCGCAAGCTCGGCTGGCAGCTTGCCATCGGCAGCTCCGGCACCATCATCAGCATCGCCGACATCCTGCGCGCCCGTTATGACGACGGCACCATTACCTTGTCGCGGTTGACCGCACTGCGCGACGAGATCATCGAACTCGGCAACGCCGACAAACTGAAACTGCCGAGTCTCAATGATGACCGGCGGATGATTTTTGCCCCGGGCTTGGCGATTCTGCTGTCGTGCTTTGAAATCTTCGGCATCGCCGAGATGCAGGCAACCGAAGCGGCCTTGCGCGAAGGCCTGCTGTACGAACTGGTTGGTCGCTTCAGCCATCTCGATGTGCGCGAGCGCAGCATCTACGGCCTGGTGCACCGGCATCAGATCGATCTGGAACAAGCCGAACGGGTCCGTGACACGGCGCTGATGCTGTACAAGCAAGTCGCCCAGGACTGGCATCTCGATGAACCGGAGTTGCAGGCCATCCTGGGCTGGGCCGCGATGGTGCACGAAATCGGGCTGGTCATCAGTTTTGGCCAGATGCACAAGCACGGCGCCTACATGCTGGCCCACAGTGATATTGATGGTTTTTCCCAGCAGGAAAAACAGTTGCTGGCGCTGCTCGTGCGGGGGCATCGGCGCAAATACCCGGAAGACGAATTCGCCAGCGTGCCGAAATACTGGCGGGGGAAAGCCAAGCGGCTGGTGCGTTTGATGCGGTTGGCGGTCTTGCTGCATCATCGGCGCTCGGACGAGCCGCTGCCCAAACTGAAATTGGAGGTCGAACGGGAATTGCTGCGTCTGCAGTTCCCGCGTGGTTGGCTGGAAACGCATACGCTGATGCGCGCCGATCTGGAACAAGAGCGGCTGTATAGCCACGCCGCCAAATTGCCGTTCGAGTTTGACTGAACGCTTCGTTCGCGTTTACTTCAGCAAAAAAAGAAACCGCGTCATGACGCGGTTTCTTTTTGCGGCGTTCTGGCCCGTCTTTTCAACATCAGTCCTTGATGCTGACGACCTTGCCGTCCTGGAACTGGACCAGAATGGTGTTCCATTTGGTCTGCCAGAATTTCCAGGTATCGCTCTCGGTATTCAGGGTACCGACACCCGGCGGAAAGCCACGGGCAACGAGAACTTCCGCTTTGGTCATGCCCGGCTTCACTTCACCCATCTTGATGGCATCTTTGCCAAGCTTGCTGAACTTGCCCAGATCGACCGGCTTGTCGCCCAGCAGGCGCGACTTGATGGTTGCCATGTCCTGTTTCGAGTGCTTCTCGACATTGACCACCGTGAATTCGACATTGCCTTCAAGCAGCACCAGCTCCAGCTCGTCACCGTCTTCGTCGACCAACTTCACTTTGCTGTTGACGGGGATCAGCACGTCCACGGCGTAATTGGTGGTTGCACTCTTGCCTTTGAACAGCCAGATATTGTGCTGGGTGTAAAACTCTTGTTCGTTGGCGAACGCGCTACCGCTGACGAGCGTCAGCAGGGCGATGCCGAGGGATTGCCACAGTTTCATGAGATACGCTTCCTTGTTATGGATCAGAAAAACGGTGCCAGCGACAGGCGTCCCGCCCGGCCATTATTCCACTCTTTGCGCGTCCCGCAACATCAGTTCGCCGACATCGCCCAATACCTGTGACAGCGGCGTATTGCTTGGTGCCATCAGGTAACGCTCTTCCCAGCGCGGTTCGAACTGCTGCTTGAACTGGCGGACTTCCTCCGGCTGTTCAACGCTGCGGCTGTGCAGGAACAAGGTGCGGCCAATGCGGTCCCACAGCGAGGCAAGCGGGTGATCGGTCCAATCCTGCACCGGCACCAGGCCAAGGCAGAAACGGCGATAGCCTTGCTGTTTGCCCCAGCGCAACAATTCCACATGCAGCCAGGTCAGCCACTCTGCCGGCATTTCACCGCGATGGCGCAACAGATCGATGGCGTATTCGTCGCGACTGCCACTGCACAGCAGCGAGGCGAAGGCGATCAATTGTCCGTCGCGGACGATCAGCGCATGCGGCAGTTGCATCAGGTAATTGGCATCGAAATGGCCGATTGCGAACCCGCGCTCACCGGTGGCGCGCTGCGCCAGCCAGTCGTCCGACACCGCCTTCATCTGCGGTAGCCAGGCAGCAACTTCCGGCACGGCTACCACTTTCAGCTGCAAGCCGCTGGCCGCGACCCGTTCGTGCGCGCCGGTGACGGTGGCATTCAGATGTCGGTTGTCAGCCGTCTGCAGCACGGCTTCTTCGCCGAGCTTGTGCGGGATCAGGCCCAGATCGAAATAGCGTGGCAGAAATTGCGGTCGGGCCATGAACACCACGGGTCGCGCACGTTGTTGATCGCAGCGGTCGCGGAATTGCCAGAGCAGTTCTTCGTATTCGTCTTCGGCGCCGATGGGATCGCCGAGGGCAACCAGGCTGCGTGCCTGTGGCACATACATCAGCAGCGCCGAGCGATCACTGCTGACGACAAACCGCTTGTCGCCAAGCAGCGCGAGCTGTGCCAACGCGCGCGGACTGGTCTGCAGGATCTGCTGGATCTGGGCCGTGCTCGGCGCGGTCCCCGGTGCTTGTCGTACTGGCCGCAGCAGGCGCAGCGCGCCCAGCATCATCAAGCCGATCGGAATGGCCAGCAAGGCCCGCAGGCTGCGCGCCTGTTCGTTTTGCAACGCGACCTGCCACCACGGCTCCAGTTCGGTCGGGATATGACGGTACGAGAAGATGGTCAGCCAAACCGCGATGGCGATGACGCTGCTGGTGGCGATCAGCCAGGCATTGCTGAATGGCGAGCGTGACACCGAGCGGCGGCGGGTGAAGTGCATGCCGGATGGCAGCAACGCCAGCCAAACCAACAGCAGAAACACGGCGACTTCGTATTGCAGACCTTTGGCCAGCGCCAGCACGGCCGCGATCGGCAACAATTTGGTTGCCAACCCAAACGCGTTGCGGCTGTGGCGGAGCAGGCTGCCGGCCAGCAGCAGCAACGTCACGGCGGCCAGCGCCGCAAGAAAATGCGCGCTTTCGAGCAGCCAGAGCGGCAATGCATTGGTCAGAGTCAGCAGTCGCTGGGCGCCGGTCGGGGTGACCGCGGAAAACAGCAGGATGGCGCCGCCGAGAAATACGGCGAGCGCCAGAATGGAGGCCATCAGGCTGCGCGATGCCGCCGGCATTTCGGTGCTTTCGCGTTTGAGAATGCGCTGCTTGATCACCTGCACAATTTCGTGACCGCCGAACAGCAGCAGCGCGGTGACAAACGGCAACACGTAATAGGTAACCCGATACGCAACCAGCGCGCCGAGCAGTTGTGGAGTCGGCACCACCGGGCTCAGCAGCGCGGTGACCACCGCTTCAAACACGCCGATGCCGCCCGGTACGTGCAGCATGACGCCGAGAATATTGCCGGCCATGAAAATGGTCAGCACCGGCAGAAAATCCGGTCGCGTTTCCGGCGGCAGCAGGGCGTACAGCACGCCACAGGCGAGCACCCAGTCAATGCCGGCAATCACCAGCTGACCAACGGACATACCAAAGCCGGGAAACCGGATCTCGACACCGCGAATCAGCAGCGGTCGGCGCCAGAACAGCGGAATGGCGAGGTAGGCCAACGCACAGGCAATACCGGACCAGGCCAGCACCACGAACAAGGCATCGCCGAGTTCGGCCATCCAGGCTTTTTCTGCCAACAGTTCGGCCGGCAGTGACGGGGGGGCGTACAGCAACGCAATGCCACCCATCGCGAACAAACCGAGGAAAAACGTGATGGAACAGAACATCACCAATTGGGCGATTTCGGCCGGATTCAGTCCCCACATCGAGTACAGTCGGTAGCGCACGCTGGAGCCGGTGAGCAACGCGAAACCGAGGTTATGGCTGAAGGTGTAGCCGACAAACGAGGCGAGCGCGATGCGCCGGTAAGCGAGCTTGCGGCGCAAGTACACGACCGCCAGCAAGTCATAGCAGGTCAGCAACAGGTAGCTGGCGACCGTGAAACCGAGCGCCAAGCCGATTTGCCACCACGGCAGATCGTGCAGATGCGCGACGATTTCCTCGTACTTGTACCGCTCCGCGATGCGCACCAGAAAACTGATGGCAAATGCGAGCAAACCGATACTGATCACTGCGCCCAGCAGGGTGCGCCAATGCTTCACAGCGACTACATCCTTTCATCAAATGGGCGAGCCGGCGGGTGTCGGATGCCCGTGTTATCGGTGTTTCTGCCCGTGCGCTGCCACGGCGCTGCGTGGCATGTCGTTCAGCCGGTGACTTGCGCGGCGGGGTCAGCCGGGCTTTCGCTCGGTGCCGGTGCAGCTTCCTGTGCGGGCGCTGGCGCCGGTGCACTGGCCGCTTGCTCCAACACGGTCTTCAAATTGTTCAGCCCGGTTTCGTAATCGGCGCCGAGCATCGCGTCGAACATCAGAAAACCAAACCAGCGGCCAATCAGGTCGTTGCCGAATTCGGCATCAAACCCCCAGGTGACTTGGGTGCCGGTTTCGAGCGGTTCCAGCCGGTGAAAGGACACCGCGCCATCCTGACCTTCGAACAACAGCTTGACCCGCACCAGCGTCGGCGGTGTCGACTCAATGATTTCCTGGCTGCCGGAACCCACGCCCGGATCGTCGCTTGTCCAGCTCATGAACGCGCCGACACCATGGCTCGGACCTTTGAATTCGTAACGGGTATTCGGATCGAGCTTGGCCCACGGCGACCATTCGTTGAACCGCTCGAAGCCGTTCACCATGGTAAACACCTGCGACTGCGGCACATTGATCACGATGCTGCGTTCCACGTGGGCACGGTCCGGCAACAGCAGACCGCCACCGACAATGATGGTGGCCAATACCAGTAGCAGCAGCAGAACGCGTTTGAGCCAGACCATGATTCCCTCCGGATTTGCATTATTGCGGCCGTGCCTACTGCGCGGGCGTCTTTGACAGCATCGGCGGATGCCGATTTGGCGTCTGCGAAGCATAGCGGCCGGGCGTGACCGGCGAAAGTCGCCGCGGTCGGCTGGCGATTTTTTCGCCGGGCGGCCGTTCACCACAAACGCCTGCAACGACCGGCTCACAGCGACGGATAGTAAGGCCTCAGCAAATGCAGGCTGTCATGACTGTAATGCGGATACGGATCGTGGATGCAGAGTTCGTGCACGCTGCTGTTGCCGCCTTGTCGACGCAGCTGCCACATGCGACGGCTGACCGGTTTGTCCGGTTTGCTGCGGATGTCGAGCCGTTGCCGCCAAGCCAGACCGGCGCCCGCGCAAGCCTGTTGCAGCCGGGCATCGGCCTCGACCGGTAACAGCAGCCACAGGCTGCCGTCATCGTGCAGCCACTGCGCAGCGGCCAGCAAATCGGTCAGTGGCAAGGCATCATCATGGCGGGCGAGGTTGCGGGCCTCGTCATCAGCGCGCCAGCTGGCGGAAAAAAACGGCGGATTGCTGACGATGCAGTCATAGCGGCGATTGGCTGGTGGCTGGAACTGCTGCAGCGCCGTGCCGTGCAAGTGCAGCCGTGCCGACCACGGGCTCGCGGCGAAATTGCGGGCGGCATCCTGGCAGGCGCCGGCATCGAGTTCGAGCGCGTCGATGTCGGCGTTGCTGCGCTGCGCCAGCATCAGGCTGAGCAGGCCGGTGCCAGTGCCGATGTCCAGAATGTGCCGGCAGTCGGCCACCGGCACATAGGCACCAAACAGACAGGCATGGGTGGTGACCTTCATGCCGGAATGCCCTTGCTCGACCCGGAACTGTTTGAATTGAAACCAGGGATTGTGTTTGCGCGTGCGCATCGCGGCCTCCGACTGGTGCGCATTGTAACGGTTGCGGTCGGTGCCGATCAGGCGCGCGCGCTGCGCCTGTGCCGGCCCGACAATTCCCGGCATACTGCGCGCTGACTGGCTGGAGGTGTCATGGAACTGGTGTTGCTCGGACTGTTGCTGGTGGTTGTGGTGCTGCTGATCAGCCTGCGGTGGAAGCCGCCGGCGGTGGATCTCGGCCAGCAACCGGCCTTTCGTGAACTGCAACAGCAGTTGGCGCGACTGGAAGCGGCCGACAGTCAGCTGCGCAGTGAACTCAATATCCAGGCTGCCACCCAGCGTCAGGAGCTCGCCGCTCAGCTCGATCTGTTGGCGCGCGGCCAGCGCGAACAGCACGCCCAGTTTGGTCAGCAATTGCACAGTCAGTTGCAGGGCTTCGATCAGCGACTGGCGACCTTGCAAAGCGATCTGAACCAGCGCTTTGATGCGCTGCGACTCACCATCGATGAGAAACTCGGCCTCGCCCAAACCGATGCCCGCGCCGGTCGCGAAGAAATGCAACAGGCACTGAACCGGTTCCGCATCGAACTGACCGACAACCTGAAAGCCCTGGCGCAAAACAACGAGCAAAAGCTCGAAGCGGTGCGCAGCACCGTCCAGCAGCAACTCACCGCCCTGCAAACCGACAACAGCAAAAAGCTCGACGAGATGCGCGCTACCGTCGATGAAAAGCTGCAGGCGACGCTGGAAAAACGCTTGGGCGATTCGTTCAAGCTGGTCAGCGAGCGCCTGGAGCAAGTGCACAAGGGCTTGGGTGAAATGCAGACGCTGGCCAGCGGTGTCGGCGATCTCAAGCGGGTGCTCACCAATGTCAAAACCCGCGGTACCTGGGGCGAGGTGCAGCTCGGCGCGTTGCTGGAGCAAATTCTTGCGCCGGAACAATACGAGGCCAATGTCGCGACCCGGCCACGTGCCAGCGAGCGGGTCGAATACGCCATCAAACTGCCGGGCAAACAGGATGAAGGCCAGGTCTGGCTGCCGATCGATGCCAAGTTTCCGATCGAGGATTACCAGCGCCTGCTCGATGCCCAGGAACGCGCCGATGTCGCCGCGGTCGAGGAGGCCGGCAAGCTGCTGGAAACCCGGCTCAAAACCGAAGCGCGCACCATCCGCGACAAATACGTCGCACCGCCGCACACCACCGATTTCGCGATTCTGTATTTGCCGACCGAAGGCCTGTACGCCGAAGCGCTGCGCCGCAACGGTCTGGTTGAACTGCTGCAACGCGAATTCCGTATCACGCTGGCCGGGCCGACCACGCTCGCCGCCATGCTCAACTCGCTGCAGATGGGCTTCAAGACGCTGGCGATCGAGAAGCGTTCCTCGGAAGTCTGGCAGGTGCTCGGTGCAGTCAAAACCGAATTCGGCAAGTTCGGCGAAGTGCTGGCCAAGACCAAGAAAAAACTGCAGGAAACCGTCAATACCATCGACAGCGCCGAAACCCGCACCCGCGCGATCAGCCGCAAGCTGAAATCGGTTGAAGCGCTGCCAAGCGGCGATGCCAGCGCCTTGCTGGGCAGTGACAGTGAAACCGGCAACACCGAACTCGACGACGCCACCGACAACGACGAAACCTGATTGCGCGCGAGCGCGCACGGAGCCCATAACGCGCCATGCAGAACCAACGCGAATACCGCTACTACGATCTGGTCATGGCCGGTTTTGTCACGGTGCTGCTGTGCTCGAACCTGATTGGTCCGGCCAAAATCGCCGAAGTCGCCGGCTTCACCTTCGGTGCTGGCGTGCTGTTCTTTCCGTTCTCGTACATCTTCGGTGATTGTCTGACCGAGGTGTACGGCTACAAGCGGGCGCGCCGGGTCGTCTGGGCCGGTTTTGCAGCGCTGATTTTCGCTTCGGTGATGACCCAGATCGTGCTGGCGTTTCCGCCCGCTGCCGGCTGGCCCCATCAGGAAGCCTACGAAACCGCGCTCGGTGCGACCTGGCGCATTGCGCTCGCGTCATTGATCGCATTCTGGGCTGGCGAGTTCGTCAATTCCTATGTGCTCGCCAAGATCAAGCTGTGGATGCAAGGCCGGCATCTTTACGTCCGCACCATCAGTTCAACCGTTGCCGGCCAGGCCATCGATTCGCTGCTGTTCTACAGCATCGCATTCTACGGTGTCTGGAGCAGCGAGCAGCTTTTGCTGGTGATGGTCAGCAACTACGCCATCAAAGTGATCTGGGAGGCGCTGATGACGCCGCTGACCTATGTCATCGTCGGCTTCCTGAAAAAGCGCGAACACGAAGATGTGTTCGACCGCGATACCAACTTCACGCCGTTCTCGCTGAAGACCTGAGCGGCCCGACCCCGGCGGACTGAACGTGGGCGCAGCGAATGCGCCCACCCCGACGGCAAGATGGCAGCACCTGATGAACAGGTTCTGCAGGTTTTGCCATGAGTCACTTTGCTGTCAAAGACTTCAGTCACGTTGGGCCGGCCAGTTCCCGCAAGGGCCTGCCGGCCAGTTTTTTTCATGAATCCGAGCATCGGCGTCAGCAACAGGAGGACCGGCTGATCGCCATCGGCCTGTTGATTTGCTTCGTCGTGCAGCTGTTGGTGTT
>DASUEK010000368.1:0-19802 GCA_036275115.1 Permianibacter sp.
CGTGCGCGAGGTGCTGCAAAGTGGCGCCATCACCGGTCACCCGCTGCAGGACATCGAAGTCAGTGTTTACGACGGCAAATACCACAACGTCGATTCGAAAGAAGTGGCGTTTATTGCCGCCGGCAAGAAAGCCATGCTCGACGCCATCGACAAAGCCAAGCCGGTGGTGCTGGAACCGATCGCACGGCTGACCATCGACATCAGCGCGCCCTGCGTCGGTGACATCACCGGCGAACTGACTGGCCGCCGTGGCCTGATTACAGGCACTGACAGCAGCCAGAACGGTCGCGCGCTGATCAATTCCCTGCTACCGATCGCCGAACTGCCATCCTTCCAGCTGCGGCTGAAATCGATCAGCGGCGGCGACGGCACCTTCAGCATGGAACTCAGTCATTACGAAGCGGTTCCGCCAGCAGTGCAGAAAGAGTTGGCAGGAAAGTACAAACGCAAAGAGGAAGAGGATTGACGGGAGTGCTTATGGCGCGATCACGAATGCTTCTTGCACGATCCATCGCTCATCAACGAGGTGCAAGTTCGCGCGGAAATTGACCCCTGACGTATCGGAAAACGTGACATCAAGCCGGTCCTCTCCGTGAACCATGATGCTAAAGAGCGTGGGCATGACGGCATTGCCGTCAACACGGTCTAGATTGCCGCGCGATGCTATGCCAACAAACCTACTCCAGATGTTGGCGGCGTTCTCCAAAACCCAGCTCACTGTTTTGATGTCCGTTGCGGCATTCACATAGACATGATCGCTTTCGTCCGCATCGGCACACCGTTCGTTCGCTGACACTCGGTACAGCGAATAGAGTGTCTGCTGGCCCGTGTCATCCCACGCAATATCGCCCGCGGCAGTCAGTTCACCACGCAACCCGCCCGTGACGGCACGACAGAATGTCGCACTTTCCCTGATCCGCTCGGATTCGAACCCCACAAACAGATATGACGGTTCAGCCTTACAGGAAATTAAACCCGAGTATTGCTCAAACAAATGCGCATTCGATATCCGCTTCGCCAAAAAATTGAGCACCGAGCTGATCTCAGCAGCGGTTAACGGTCGTTCACGCGTTTTGCCCTCGCACTCTCCTAACGCCAAGCAGGCATTTGCGCCATTTGAAGTGACCAGAGCCAAACAGGCCGCGAACAACATTCGCTGATACATCAGCAGCCACCAACATTGTGATGAGTACCGTCGCAAAACGGCTGATCCTTGCTGTGCTTGCAGCCGCAGAAATGGACGATCTCGTTCTCTTCGGCTTCGAATTTGACCGGCGTGAAGCCGGTGCCCTTGTGCGAACCGTCGCAATACGGCTGCTTGGCGCTTCTGCCACAGGCGCACCAGAAATAGCTTTTGCCGGCCTCGACCCGGACCGGGTAGGCACCGCGCTTGGCGATGACCGGTTCAAGCTTCGGGGTGTCGGACTGCGGGTCGCTCATTTTTATGCTCCTGTCATTGTGGCGTCGGGTTTCATATCCAATCGATCTAGCGTTGCGCGCCTCCGCGCGGGCGCACTGGCCTACCATCACAACAGGTGGGCCAGATACGGAGGATGCCGCCATGCCGCAGATCGTCGATGATCACAATTTGTTTCGCGAGTTCCCGGAGTTCAGCGACCGCATTGAGTCACTCTGGCAGGAAGACCGGGAGTTCGCTGCTGCCGCCGAAGAATACCATGCACTCGACAAGCAGATTCGCGGCCTGCAAATGAACCAGATCCCGATGTCGGATTTCCAATTTGAAGAGTTGAAGAAGCGCCGCTGCCTGCTGAAAGACCGGCTCTACAACATGATCGCCTCGCCTTACAGTTCACCGTCTTCGTACTACCGTTATCGTTGAATGCTATCGAATTCCCCGAGCGCAGCTGACCCGCCATCTGGCGGGTCAGTTTTTTTGGGTAGGTCTCAGCCGGCGTTCAGTGTTTGCGCATCACTGAGCGCCAGCCGGACACCGAGGCCGATCAGCAGCACACCGACACCACGGTTGAGCCACTGACCGAGCCGCGGCGACTGCCGAACCCGTGCCGTCAATCGCGCTGCCATCAACACCAACACGCTGCACCAGATGCCGCCGGTAACGATGAAGGTCAAGCCCAGCAGCAGGAAGGGCAGCATGCCGTGCTGAGCATCGGCATTGATGAATTGCGGCAGCAGGGCAAGAAAGAACAGCGCCACTTTCGGGTTCAGCACATTGGTCAGCAAGCCCTGACGAAAAATCTGCATGGCACTGGCCACCGGCAGCTCGTTTTGCAGCGTCAGGCGCGGGCTGCGCAGTGCCTGTATGCCGATCCAGACGAGGTAAATGGCGCCGAGCCATTTGATGACAAGAAAGGCCAGCGCCGAGGTCGCGAGCAAGGCCGACAAACCGGTCGCGACCGCCAGCGTGTGGACGAGACAACCGGCACTGATGCCAAGCACCGACCAGAACCCGGCCATGCGGCCTTGCTGCACCGTGCGCGCGAGAATGTACAGCGAATCCGGACCGGGGCTGATGTTCAGTGCCAGTGCGGTCATCACAAACAAGCCGTAATGTTCGATGCCAAGCATGGGGTTTCCTTTTTCAGAATCTTGCGGTCGTCACGGTTGCCGGAAAAACTGCAGTCGCCATTGCTGGTGCCGCGCGAGTTGCGCGAGCGCGCCAAACCACAGGGTCATCAGCAGCGCCAGTGACCACTCCAGCCGGTTCTCCCAGGCGTCGTAATCGGCGAGGCTGGCTTTCAGCACGACATGCAGCATCGCCAGCAACCATTGCGCCGCGACCAGGTACCACAACCAGCGCCGCGCGGTGCTCACCGGCAACGCCAGCGCTTTCAGCTGCTGCATGACCAGCAATTGCGCCAGACCGGTGCCAGCAAAATGAAAGGTGATGCCGAACCGGCGCATGAATTGATAGGCCTCGCCACTGCTGCCGAGAAAGGTGACATACAGCGCCAATGCGAGCGCGCCGACCAGACCGGCGATCAGCACGCCGCGGGCGCGCCCAGAAACCGCGTGACTGGCCAGCCACGCCGACACCGCCCACCAAATCAGCGCGAGCAACAGCGCGTGCGGCAGCATCAGCAAACGAAACAGGAAAATCGCCGGCTCGACCCGCGCGGCCCGGCTGATCGACGTGCAGCCGTCGAACATCGGCCAGCACCACGGCACCTGACCGTTGCCGGCGCTGATGAGATAACTGCCGATGGCAGCGACGAGCGGCAGCAGCGTGGCCAGCAGCAACAGCGGCCACAGTGGCAGATGCGACGACGTTGAGGATGGAGATGACGACGTAGCAGACATGTTCGTGCTCACGACCAACCCAGCAGTTGCTTCAACACCGCGATGCCGCGGCGCAGTTCGCGCGCGTCGGCCGCCGCGTAGCCCAGAATGAAACCATGGCGCTTGTCGGCGCCGAGATAAAACGGCGACAGCGGGCGCAACATCACGCCACGCGTGTCGGCCTCGTTGGCGAGTGCGACATCGTCGAACGGCGCGTTTTTCTGTAAAACAAAATGCAGGCCGGCATCGCCGCCGAGCAGCTGCCAATCATCGCCCAGATATGGCGCCAGCAACTGCTTGAGCAGGCGGTTGCGCTCGGCGTATTGCAGGCGCATCTTGCGAATATGCGATGCCAGTTTGCCGCTGGCGATGAACTCGGCCAGCGCCGCCTGGGTCGGGTAATTGCCGACGCCTTGCAAGCGTTCCTGCGAGCGTTGAAACACCTTCACCAAGGCCGGCGGCACCACGACATAGGCAATGCGCAGCGCCGGATACAACACCTTGCTGAAGGTGCCGAGGTAGAGCACACGCTCGTGCGCATCGAGCCCCTGCAACGACGCCAGCGGCCGGCCGCTGAACCGGATCTCGGAATCGTAATCGTCTTCGAGAATGTAGCTGCCGTGGGCCGCCGCGTACGCGAGCAGCGCCTGCCGGCGCGACAGGCTCATGACGCTGCCGAGCGGATACTGGTGCGAGGGCGTGATGTAAATCAGTTTCGGCGCCGGCGCTCCAGCTGTCACGGCCGGCAGCGCATCGGTGCGCAGGCCTTCGTCATCGACCGTAACCGGCTGCAGCTGTAAACCCGCTGCGATGGCGCTGCCGCGAGTGCCGAAATAGCCGGGCTCTTCGAGCGCGATGCGGTCGCCGACATCGGCGAGGATGCGCATGCACAGATCGAGCGAATGCTGGGTGCTGCTGGTGACGATCACCTGCTCCGCGCTGCAGCGCACCGCGCGCGCCAATTGCAGATGATTGGCGATGGCTTCACGCAAGCTGGGCAGGCCACCGCCCGCGCCGTAATCAAACCAGTGCCACGGCGCCGCGCGCTGATGTTTGTGCAGCAAGCGCCAGAAGTCATCGAACGGAAACCCACGCAAGTCCGGCATGGCCGGCACAAACGCACCGGCATTGCGCCGCGGCGGCAACTCGCAGGCGGTTAGCCAATCCCGGCTGCGGCGGGACAGCTTGTCATGTCGGCTGGCCGCGGCGGCGACGTTCGCCTCGGCCGGCGCTTCGACAAAGCTTTCCGGCAGATCAGCCGCGACAAAACTGCCGGCGCCGTGCCGGCCTTCGACATAGCCTTCGGCCTGCAATTGCTCATAGGCCGCCAGCACGGTGTTGCGCGCCAGTTGCAGCGCGCTCGCCAGGGCCCGGGTCGCCGGCAGGCGGGCGCCGGGTCCGAGCTGGCCGGCCAGAATGGCCGCGCGCAGGCCGCGGTAGAGCTGGTCCTGCAAGGGCAACTCGTCGTCGCGACTCAGGCGGGTCGCCAACCACTCTTCCAACAAGGCTGCCGGCATCGTCGTCCTCGGCGGGGCTGCTGCAGTGGTTCCAAGCATATTCCTGATTTGGCTCTACTGACAGAGCCACTCAGCACCTATCGTGAGAGCCACTTTCTACCCGGCCGCTGGCACCACCGGCGCGCCCCTGCGGACTTGCTCCTGGCTCTCGTGATGGAAACCGATCCGATGTTCTGGCTCGCTGTCGACCCCAAACGCGCGGTCACGACCCCGCCCACGCGGCTCTACCTGAGCCGCGATCCGGCGCGGATTCCGGCCGCCCAACTGCACGCTCTGCTGCAAGACAGCTACTGGGCGCACGGCATTCCACTCGCCACCGTCGAACGGGCGCTGACGGGCTCGCTGTGCATGGCGGTGCTGCAAGCCGGCCGCCATGGCTATCTGCACGGTGACGGCGATCAGCTGCTGGCATTCGCCCGCGCGGTCACCGACGGCGCCACCTTCGCCTGGCTGTGCGATGTCATTGTTCATCCGGGCTGGCGCGGTCACGGGCTCGGCAAACAGGTGGTTGCGGAACTGCTGGCACAACCGGAACTGCAGGGCCTGCGCCGCGTGTTGCTGGCGACGGCCGATGCCCATGGCCTGTATCAGCGCCACGGCTTTGCGCCGCTGAAAGCACCGGAACGCTGGCTCGAAAAACACAACCCAAACGTTTACCAGAGCGGCGCACTGGCACCGACGCATAGCGCTGCCAGCGCAGCATTGTTAACCCCTACGCAAGAGAGTCTGCCAGCATGACTACAGCTTCAACCGACGCTTCGGCGCGCACGCGCGTGCGCCGTCATCCCGAACGCGCCAACCACGATCGCGCCGCGATTGCTGCCGTGCTCGATGCCCACTGGGTTTGCCAGATCGCCTTTGTCCACGACGGCCAGCCGCACGTGATCCCGACCGCGTACTGGCGCGATGGCGATTACGTGTACATTCACGGCAGCAACGGCTCACGTCTGCTCAAGCAATTGCCGTGCGGCGACAGCTGCACCAATGTCACGCTGGTTGATGGTCTGGTACTCGCGCGCTCGGCGTTTTCGCACTCGGCCAATTACCGTTCGGTGAATCTCTATGGCCGTTACGAAGCCGTGACCGATGCGGCGGCAAAAGCTGAAGCCTTCCAGCGCTTCTTTGATGTGGTGTTGCCCGGCCGCTGGGCCGGTGTGCGGCAACCGAATGCCAACGAGAGCGCCGCGACCACGGTACTGCGTTTGCCTATCAATGACGCCGTGCTGAAAGCGCGCAGCGGCGGCCCGCAAGACGACGAGGACGATTTGAGTTGGCCGGTTTGGGCCGGCGTGTTGCCATTCACGTTGCAGCAAGGTGAACCGGTGGTTGAGCCGGGTCCGGCGTTCAACTTGCCGGCCAGTGTGCTGGCGCGCTGGCGCTGAAATGATTTCTGCGGAGTAAATCGCCGTGCATATTCCCAGCAGCTTTGCCGAAACCCGCGTCGACGTGATGCAGACACTGATTCAGCAGCATCCGCTCGGCAGTCTGGTGACGCTCGATCCAGACGGCCTCACTGGCAATCATCTGCCGTTTGAACTCGATTGCACTGTAGGCGAGTTCGGCGTGTTGCGCGCTCATGTCGCACGCAATAATCCGTTCTGGCGCAGCATCTCGCGCGACGTCGATGCGCTGGTGATGTTCCAGGGTCCACAGGCCTACATCAGCCCCGGCTGGTATCCAAGCAAAGCCATTGATGGCCGCGCGGTGCCCACCTGGAATTACATCAGCGTGCACGCACACGGCCCGCTACGAGTGCACGACAACCCGGAATGGCTGCGCGGCCATCTTGGCCGGCTGACCCGGACCCACGAAGCCAGCCAACCGGTTCCGTGGCGGCTCGATGAAGCACCGGCCGGCTATCTCGAGCAATTGCTGACGCTGATTGTCGGCATTGAAATCCCGATTCGTCGGCTGCAGGGCAAATGGAAACTCAGCCAGAATCGCAGCAGCGCCGATCGGGAAGGCGTGATCGCCGGATTGCAGCGGCAATCAGACGCTGGCGCTGTTGCTGTCGCGCGGGCGGTCCGTGAGCGGAGCTGAGCGCACCGCCGGCAAGGTGAACCAGAACGTGCTGCCTTCCCCGAGCGTCGATTGCACGCCAATCTGGCCACCGTGCAGTTGCACCAAGCGGCGACAGATCGCGAGACCAAGACCGAGCCCCTCGTAGCGACGCGACGTGGTGGTATCGGCCTGTTCAAATGAATCAAAGATGCGTTGCTGATCTTTCAGCGCGACACCGACGCCGGTATCACTCACCCGAATCAGCACATCGCCGTCGCGGCTCTCGGCGTTGATCCGCACCAAACCGTGATGGGTGTACTTGATGGCATTGGTCAGCAGGTTGCCCAGGATCTGCTGCAGGCGGTCCGGATCGGCGAGCACGGCGGGCGTGCTGTCGCTGACGTCATTGATCACATGCACCGATTTTTCTGCCAACATCGGCCGGCACAGCTGTATCGCGAGATCCACCTGCGCCGGTAGCGCGGTCGGTTGCAGTTGCAACACCAGCTTGTCTTCTTTCAACTGCGAGAAGGTCAACAGATCGTCAACCACCTTGGTCAGGCGCTTGCCGCTGTCGAGAATCATCTGGGCATAGTCCCGAACATCGGCCGGCACCTCGGCGTCGACAATCAACTCGGACAAACCAACAATGCCGTTTAGCGGCGTGCGCAGTTCATGCGAGGTGTTCGCCAGCACATTGTCCTTGGCCTTGTCGAGCTGGCCGAGACGCTCATTCAATTGCTGTTGCCGGCGCAACTCGTGGCGGTGGGTACGCAGCAGCATGATCAAGAACAAGAGCAGCGCGACCCCCACCACCGACACGGTCCACGCCACCGTTTGGTACTTCTGCCGGCTGAGCTCCGAGCGGGTCAATTCATTGCTGAGTTTCAGCGCGGCGATTTCCTGTTCCTTTTCCTGCACCAGATAGTTGATCCGCGAACTGGCCAGCTTGACCGCGGCCAGGCGGGTAAACAATTTGTTGCTGAGTTCATGATGCCGACGGAATGCCTGCAGCGCCTCGGCATGCAGCTTTTGCTGCTGGTAGATGGTCGCGAGCAGCTCATAACCGTCGCTCAGCGCACGCGGATACGAAGCTTCCGACAATTGGGGCAATTGTTGTTCCAGCAATTGCTGGGCGGCGCGAATGTTCTGCTGCGCCAGCAGCACCCGGGCCTGCATCAGAATGGCGCGATTGCTGAGTGGCATCAGCTGTTGCTGCCGCGCCACCAGCAAGGCCTGCTCGACTTCCTGCATGGCTTCAGACGTTTGGCGCAAGCCGAGATACGCGTCGGCCAAGAACAGCTTGGCTTCCGCGACGCTGTAGTGTTCCTCATGACGCTCAAAAACTGGCAAGGTTTGTCGTTGGCGCTGGATAGCGAGCTCGTAGCGACCAGCGAGAACATCGACATGGCCAAGATTGGACAGCGCCATTGCCGTTTTCAACTCATTGCCAGCCTGCTGCCATTTTTCCCATGCGAGTTGGTAGTACTGACCCGCCAGCTGCGGCTGGCCGAGTGCCAGATAAATCACACCGATGTTGTTCAACGAGCCGGCGATGCGGTCTTCCACGCCGAGCTGCTGGCGAATCGCCAGTCCTTGCTCGGTCCATTTGAGCGCATCTTCGTAGTCTTCCGCCATCAGGTAGATCGCGCCGACCGCGCCATAAGCGTGTGCCAGACAGGGCTTGTGGTCGAGCTCGGTAATCATCGGCAGATAGGTTTCGATCAGCGTCATCGCGTCGCTGAAAGCACCCTGGTCGCCGTGGGCGTAAGCCATGTCAAATGCGACAACCGCCCTTGCCAAGGGCGGTGCACCGCTTTGCAGATACGGCGCGCCGAGTCGAATCGCTTCGGCGGGATTGGACAGGCGAAACTTGCGCACCAGCTGACCGGTGTCGCCATACGGCTCGCAGCTGCCATTGTCATCGCCGGAGGCGTGGACCTGTGTCGCACCCACTATCGCGGAAAGCAGCAAAAACCCGAGCCAGCGCCACCACCGATGTGGCAGCGCCGGAGCGGGAGACGCGAAGACCATCATGTCTCAGCGTTTGGTTTTGCCACGGCCGGGCTTGTCGATCTGCGGCGAACGCTTGCGCTTTGGCGTATCGAGCTGGGCCGGCGCGTCGATCTGCGGTGAACGTTTGCGTTTCGGCGTGTCGAGCTGGGCCGGCGCATCGATGTGTGGTGAACGCTTGCGCTTCGGTGTGTCGAGCTGGGCCGGCGCATCGATCTGCGGCGAGCGCTTGCGTTTCGGGGTATCGAGCTGGGCCGGCGCGTCGATGTGTGGTGAACGCTTGCGTTTCGGGGTGTCGAGCTGGGCCGGCGCATCGATCTGCGGCGAGCGCTTGCGCTTCGGTGTGTCGAGCTGGGCCGGCGCATCGATCTGCGGCGAGCGCTTGCGCTTCGGTGTATCGAGCTGGGCCGGCGCGTCGATCTGCGGTGAACGTTTGCGCTTCGGCGTGTCGAGCTGGGCCGGCGCATCGATCTGCGGCGAGCGCTTGCGCTTCGGCGTGTCGAGCTGGGCCGGCGCATCGATCTGCGGTGAACGCTTGCGCTTGCTCGCAGCCGGCTGGGAACGCTTGCCGGTTTTTTTGCCCGCGCTGCGTGACTGGGCCAACAGCGCTTCCAACTCGGCATCGATGTCCTCGTCATCCGCGGTCAGCAGCCACTGTTGCAAGGGTTTGGCGAGGCCCGAGCCTTGCACCACGGCTTTTCGATCGCGCAGGAACGCATTGCGCTGCCGCGGGTTGGCGGCGAGGTCATTGAGGAACTGCACTAAGGTCTTTGCCATGTTCTTGCTCCTGATGCATCACCGCCGTGGTGGCGTTTCTGGTTGGGATTGGTTTTGTTTCGTCCGAGACGAATTCAAACGCTCACATTTTACCAACAACGTTTACCTGTAACGTGGACCCGGCTCTCGCAGGTCGGAATCATTCCAGCTCGGCCAGATCCCGTCGGCGCAAGCCCAGCTGCTTCAGCACCGGCACGTTGACTGGCGCCAGTTGATGCGGCGGCACGTACAGCGTGCTGTAACCATTCACGTCGGCGTGCGGCAGCTCCGCCAACGCGAGCCAGTCACGACGTGGCGCTTGCAATGGGCTGCGAGTCGCTTCGTAAATGCACACCGGGTGACGCTTGGGGTAATGCTGCAACAACTGATCACACAGCACCTGCAAGCCATTGTTCGACGGTCGCCGCAAGGTCAGTGTGTGGTCGCCGACGACGCCGATTTGCCACAGGATCAGCGCGGCATGCACAGAGATCTGATAACGCCAGAACAGGAAGGCGGAGGCTTCATACATCTGACAACCCGGATGTGACGGGTCGACGCCGAGATCAGCAAACAGGCAATCGGCGGCGGAAATGCCCGGTAGCATCTGCGCCGGATAACCTTCTGCCTGCGCCTGCTCAATCGCCAGATGCGATGGCAGCACAAATACGCCGGGGTGACCGTAAAACACGGCACAGACATTCTTGCCGGCGCGCACGGCGGTCATGATGCGTTGCGTCATGGCGTGATAGGTGGCCAGCCGGTTCGGACAGCTGTGATAGAGATCATCCAGCAACTGCAGACGGTCGGTTTGTTGCTGCAGCCAGTTCAGACCGAGCGGATCTGGCACTGCAGCAAAAACCACGTCGGCATCGCGAATGGCGTTGATCGCCTCTTGGCTGCAATGCGCTGCCGCCATGATGCCGGTGCCGACCACAATCAGCTCACCTTGCTTGCGGCCGTTACCGGCGCGCGTACGACGTCCTGATGTCATGCCTGTCCTGTTTGTCTGATGGTGAAAAGCGGTAACAGCGAGATTTGCCCGGGGCTTGCCATACGCCGCTGCCTCCCGTCACGGAAACGTGCTCGCAACAACCCTAGCGCATTCGTACCGAAACAGCTAGCCACGCAGGGTCCGGTTGCGACCGGCGGCTTTCGCGGCATACAACGCGGCGTCGGCACGGGCCAGCCACGCTTGCCAGGTTTCCCCGCGTTGCACACTGGCAACACCGGCCGACAAGGTCACCGCCGGCAACGCCCTCGCCTCGTGCTCCAATTGCTGACGAATTTTTTCTGCAATGGCCAGGCCCTCGTTGGCGCTGCTGTCAGGCACCAGTAAAACAAACTCTTCGCCGCCATAGCGAAAGAAGCGATCGCCCTGACGGGTAAAGCGCTGTGCCAACTGGGCAAACTGGATCAGCACCGCGTCACCGGTTTCATGCCCGTGCTCATCGTTGATGCGCTTGAAATGGTCGAGGTCGAGCAGGATCACGGTAGCGCTCTGACCACTGCGCTGAAACTGCTGCACGGCGCGTTGCAGCTCCTGCACCATCATGCGCCGGTTCTGGACACCGGTCAGCGGATCGACAGTGGCGAGAATTTCCAGTTGCCGACGCTGCTGATCATACTGGTAAGCAACGATGAAGCTGAGCAAAGCCAGCAGTGCCGAGGTTGCCAGAAACGACCACATCTGCGAACGACTGTCAAAAGCTTCACCGAGGCCGGCCAACAGCAACAGCGTTGCGACAGTGATGCCGGCAGCATAGCGACGCGATTGGGTCAGAAAGAAATTGGACAGGATGGCGGCGTACATCCAGAACACCCCAATGACGCCGAGCAACTCGGAACTGATCACCGCGCCGAGGCAGTTGATCACCACCAGGCAGCGTCCGGCCAGCTCGGTCTTGCCGCTGCGCCAGGCGTACAACACGATCCCGACAATACTGATGACCAGGGCGGTATCGAGGACGCCCACCGCGACAGCCCCGGTCAAAAACCGGTACACCGCAAACGGCGAGATCACGGCGGCCGAACAAAAGCCGAATAACGTCACGATGCCGAGCTGAAAGTCGGCACGAATCCGGTTACGCATCAACGGTCATCCTGTCCGTTTCACAGCCCGTGGCCGGGCCGACAACACAAACGGGAGTCGAAACTCCCGTTTGCTCACCCCGACTTGTGCAGCTGCTGGCGCAGGTGCTTGAGGTAAACCGTATCGAGCACCAGCAGGAACGGAATCACCCACAGCGTGATCCAGAGCCACAACGGCACCGAGCGGAAATACTCGAGTGCCACCAAGCCCAGCAGCACCAGCACACCGAACACGGCGGTCACCTTGCGCCGACGCCGGACTTGCAGCAACTGCTGTTGCAACTTTTGCTTGCGACTGTGCTCGCCGTGCGCGTGTTTATGGCCTTTGTCTTTCTTTTTCATGCTCGCCTGTCGTCCTTATCCGGGCCCCGCACGGTCACGGCGCCAATCGACTGATCCGCCAGCCCGCGCCGTCACGTTCGTACAACACCCGATCATGCAGTCGGCTCGGCCGGCCCTGCCAGAATTCAATGCGATCCGCGCTGACACCGTATCCGCCCCAGTGTGGCGGCCGCGGCACATGGGCAACGTATTTCAAACCAAACTCGGCCGCGCGTTTGATCAGTTCGCTCTTGCTGCTGATGACCTGGCTCTGCGGGCTCGCCCATGCGCCGAGCCGGCTCTGGTACGGCCGCGACGCAAAGTACGCATCGGACACCGCCGGCGCTACCTGCTCGGCAACGCCTTCGATGCGCACTTGCCGCTCCAGCTCGGGCCAGAAAAACGTCAGCGCGACATGCGGGTTCTGCGCTAACTGGCGGCCTTTGCGGCTGTCGTAATTGGTATAGAAAACAAAGCGGTTTTCTTCGACTGCTTTCAGCAACACCAAACGGGCACTGGGCCGGCCATCGGCAGCAACCGTGGCGACATGCATCGCGGTTGGCTCCGGCAGCTCGGCAGTGATCGCCTCTTTCAACCACTGCTGAAACTGCGCCAGCGGATCCGGCAGACAGTCCTCGGGCGACAACTCCTGTCGGCTGTAGTCCTTGCGGATGCTGGCAATGTCATGACTCATGGTGCACTCCTGTTGGGGCCAGTTTACCGCGTCGGCCGGGCTTTGCATCAAGCCGACCAGCGCTTTGACGCGGCGATTTCTTGATACGGGTCAAAGTCGTTTTGGCTCAGCCCGTTAGGCTGAAAGTCAGAACACAGGAGGCCTGAACATGATTGTCGAAAAACACCCGCTGATCACCGAATTCCCGGAGCTGAAGCAACAGATCCACAAACTGAAGCTGGCCGACGCCCACTTTGCCCGGCTGTTCGACGAATACCATGAGCTGGATCACCAGATCATCCGTGCCGAAGAAGGCATCGACCACCTCGGCGATCTGGCGCTGGAAACCCTCAAGGTGCGCCGTGTGCAGCTGAAAGATGAGCTGTATCAGCAAGCCAGCGCCGCCAAGCAGGGCTGCTGCGGTGGCTGCGGCGGGCACTGAAGCCGCGTTGCGTTCCGCTCGCATTAACCGAGAAAAAAGCCCGCTGCAGCGGGCTTTTTTCTTTGGCGGTGCAGCAAATCGCCGCATGCGCTAGAGCGAATAGCTCCAACCGAGCTCGACGTGCTGATCGGCCGCGACATCGAAAGGCAGCTCGCCGGTCGCGTAGGCCAGATACAGCTCGTCTTTCAGCCAGAACATGATCTTGGAATAGCGATAACGATCAAGCCCGGCCTGTCGAATGGCGGCGGGCGCCTCCTGCTCTCGGAAATAGCGATAGCTGACCGTGATCTTTTCCAGCGGCTCGCCCTTCATCGGATAGCTGAAGTAGAGCTCGGCGTCCCAGCGATCATAGTGATCGAGTTTCTCGGTCAACAACGCTGCTCGCGCCGTATCGGTTTCCGGGTCGATCTGGGCGAGATTCAGCGACAGGGCGAGCGCATCATTATCGGCGAACAGCCCCATCTTGCCGAGCGTAAGCCGGGCGCCGTAAGCCTCTTGCCGCTCATCCAGGGTCTGTTCGGCTTCGAGCCGATAGAACAACCCGGCCTTGATCGTGAACGCCGCCGACCAGACATAGGAGGCGGCGCCCATCAATTCCTGCAGGGTTTCCGGATTTTCGTCGGCATCACCGGTCAACATGCCACGCGCCCGCAGCTCGCCCTCAAAGAACTGGATCGTCGCATCCGAGTCGAGTTCATCCGTATCGCTGTCAGCGTCACTGCGTTCGGACTTGCGCGAGCATTGCAGATCGTAGCCAAGACCGATCACGGTACCGGCACTGTTCTCAGCATTGTTTTCAGCATCAAGAATCGCGGGCATCAGGGTCGCGTCATCACATCCGGACCATGCCACGCCGGCCCAGCCGAGCATGAAGAGCGGCAACAAGCCCTTATTCATCGGCAAATTTGATCGCATCATCGACCACCTCCGCCAGTTCCGTAAGCGTTGCTTTCGGTTTTGCCAGGACGTCGGCAATCCGCATGATGATCTGCTGTGAACTGATTTCCTTCTTTTGTTTTTTTACCGAGTAACGCTTGACCAGCAGTTTGACAAAGCGTCGCGCCATCTCGATGGACAACACCTCGATAATATCGGCGTTGTCAGTGCCGGACGGATAGAAGCGCAACCGCCTCATCGCGACATCAGCGGCTTTGCTGAACGGGATATCAGCCTCTTCAAACTGATCGAGGCCGTCATCGGCCTCCAGGGTTTTGTAGGTGGCGATGCAAGCCAGATTGGCTTGCCATTGGTAGGCCATGACACTTCCTCCATGAAGCATGGATGAGCAAGGCGGGCGAACGCAGCGGCAACCGCCGTTGTCGGTAGCGCCCAGTTGGCAACAACAAGGGATGGCAACGCGTCGATGGAGTGGATCATCCCTGACAGCTTCGACGCACGACGGGGAAAGTATTTGCCGCCAATCGATCCGCGTCAACCGCGGGCCGGTAACCGGCAGAAACGCCAAAGGGCCGCATTTGCGGCCCTTTGGCTGAGGCGAGTGTCGCGAAAGGCGCGACTGGCGCGGTGCCGACCTAGTGGCGTTCAAACACCGTTGCAATGCCCTGACCGAGACCGATACACATGGTCGCCAGACCAAGCTTGGCGTTTTTGGCTTTCATCAGGTGCAGCAACGTACCGCTGATGCGGGCACCGGAACAGCCGAGCGGGTGACCGAGTGCAATCGCGCCGCCGTTCAGGTTTACCTTGTCTTCCATCACGTCGAGCAGTTGCAGATCTTTCAGCACCGGCAGTGCTTGTGCGGCGAACGCTTCGTTCAGTTCGACCAGGTCGATATCCTTGATGCTGAGGCCGGCGCGCTTCAGTGCTTTCTGGGTGGCCGGCACCGGACCGTAACCCATGATGGCGGCATCACAGCCGGCGACCGCCATGCTGCGAATGGTTGCCATCGGGGTCAGGCCGAGCGCTTTGGCGCGATCGGCGCTCATTACCAGCATCGCCGAGGCGCCATCGGAAATTGCCGATGAAGTCGCGGCGGTGACCGTGCCGGTGACCGGATCGAACGCCGGCTTCAGCTTGCGCATGTCGTCGATGCTGGCATCGCTGCGGATGACTTCGTCGTAATCGAACAGTTTCAGCGCGCCGTCGGCGTCGTGGCCTTCCATCGCGACGATTTCATTCTTGAACCGGCCTTCAACGGTCGCGGCCCAGGCTTTCTGGTGCGAACGCAAACCGAATTGATCCTGCTGTTCGCGGGTGATGCCATGGCTGCGGCCGAGCAGTTCGGCGGTGAAGCCCATCGAGCCCGAGGCCTTCGCGGTGACAGTGGCAAGCTGCGGCGCGAAATCGACCCCGTGCATCATCGGCACGTGGCCCATGTGTTCGACACCACCGATGATGAACACCTCGCCATCGCCATTCTTGATCGCACGGGCGGCATCATGCAGCGCCTGCATCGACGAACCGCACAGGCGGTTGACGGTGACGGCGCCAACGCTGCGTGGCAAGCGGGTCAGCAGGCTCGCGTTGCGGGCGACGTTGAAGCCCTGCTCCAGCGTCTGCTGCACGCAGCCCCAGATCACGTCTTCGACTTCGGCCGGATCAACCTTCGGGTTGCGCTCGAACAGCGCTTCGATCAGGCGCGCACTCAGCACTTCAGCGCGGGTATTGCGGTGCATGCCGCCTTTGCTGCGGCCCATCGGGCTGCGCACGGCATCGATAATCACGACATCTTTCATGGTCACTCTCCGTAGGCCGGCTTGAGTTTGCAAAACTCACTAACCAACCCGAGCTCATCATTCCGCGGTTGGGTTTCGCTGCGCTCTACCCAACCTACATGAAACCGTTTCTGTTTCCGCTACAGCGTGACGTAACGCCCTCCCCTGTGAGGGGAGGGACGGGGTGGAGTCACGAATAGTACTTGGCGTTCTTGGCCGCCATCTCGCGCATCTGAGCGGTCGGCTCATAGAGCTTGCCGAGCGCCTTGAGCTGATCGCAGCGGGCAACGAAATTGGCCAAACCAACGGTGTCGAGGTACTTCAGCGCGCCGCCACGGAACGGCGGGAAGCCGATACCGTACACAAGGCCCATATCGGCTTCGGCCGGGGTCGCGACAATTTTCTCTTCGAGGCAGCGCACGGTTTCGATGATCATCGGGATCATCATCCGGTCGATGATTTCCTGCTTGTCGAACTCGCGCTTGTCGGCGACCACACCCTTGATGAGTTCATAAGTGGCCGGATCGACATCTTTCTTCGGCTTGCCTTTCTTGTCTTCGCTGTAGGCGTAGAAGCCCTTGCCATTTTTCTGGCCGAGGCGCTTGGCTTCGAACAGCACTTCGATGGAGTCCTTGAACTCCTTCTTCATGCGATCCGGGAAGCCTTCGGCCATGACGTTGGCGGCATGCACGGCGGTGTCGATACCGACCACGTCGAGCAGGTAAGCCGGGCCCATCGGCCAGCCGAATTTTTCCATCAGCTTGTCGACGGCGGTGAAATCGGCGCCGTCTTTCAGCAGCAGGCTGAAGCCGTGGAAATACGGGAACAACACGCGGTTGACCAGGAAGCCCGGGCAGTTGTTGACGACGATCGGCGACTTGCCCATCGCGCTGGCCCACGCGACGACCGTGGCGATGGTTTCATCGCTGGTCTTGCTGCCGCGGATGACTTCGACCAGCGGCATTTTGTGCACCGGGTTGAAGAAGTGCATGCCGCAAAACTTGTCTGGCCGCTTCAGGTTCTTGGCGAGCAGATCGATCGAGATGGTCGAGGTGTTCGAGCACAGAATGGCATCGTCACGCAGCAGCGCTTCGGTTTCGACCAGCACCGCATCTTTGACTTTCGGGTTTTCGACCACCGCTTCGACGACGATGTCGGCGTGCTTGACCGCCGCGTAATCGAGCGTCGGGGTAATTGCGGCAATGGTTTTCGCCATCTGCTCCGGCGTGCCTTTGCCGATCTCGATGCCTTTCAGCAAAATCTTGCTGGCTTCGCGCATGCCCAGATCGAGCGCTTCGGTGCGAATGTCTTTCATGACAATCGGGGTGCCGGTGCTGGCCGACTGGAAGGCGATGCCGCCGCCCATGATGCCGGCGCCGAGCACTGCGGCCTGCTTGACCGGCTTGGCGGCTTTCGCGGCTTTCTTGGCGACTTTCTTGACGACTTGATCGTTCAGGAAGATGCTGATCAGCGCTTCGGCTTGTGTCGTGAGCGCGACATTGGCGAAACCCTCGTGCTCCACCAGCAGCGCTTCATCGCGGCTCATGCGCGCGGCTTTTTCCACCACGTTGACCGCTTCCATCGGCGCCGGGTAGTTCGGGCCGGCTTTGCCACCGATGAAGGCCTTGGCGGTCGAGAACGCCATCAGGCTTTCCATCTTGTTCAGCTTCAGCGGGCCGGTTTTCTGGGCACGCTTGGCTTGCCATTTCAGTTTGCCGGCAGCGGCTTCGGCCGCCATCGCAATCGCGACAGCGCGCAGTTTTTCCGGTTCAGCGACCGCATCAACGGCACCAACTTTCAGTGCAGCATCGGCTTTGTTTTGCGAGCCGGCAGCAATCCATTCCAGTGCGTTGTCGGAACCGATCACACGCGGCAGTCGCGTCGTGCCGCCGAAGCCCGGGATCAAACCGAGCTTCACTTCCGGCAAACCGACTTGCGCCTTGGTCGACATCACGCGGTAATCGCAGACCAGCGCCATTTCCATGCCGCCGCCGAGGCAGATGCCGTTGATGGCGCACACGGTCGGCACCGGCAGATCTTCGAACGCGGTGAATATCGCGTTGGCATCTTTGGTCCATTTCAGCAGTTGCTCGCGGCCTTGCGCGAACAAGCCGAGGAATTCGGTGATGTCGGCGCCAACAATGAACACCTCTTTGCCACTGGTCACGACCACGGCTTTGACGGCGCTGCTCGCTTTGATCGCGGCGGTTGCCTGTTGCAGCTCGGTGAGCGTCTGGCGATTGAATTTGTTGACCGATTCGTCCTGCAGGTTGAACTGGAGTTCGGCGATGCCGCCGTCCAACAGCGTGCAGGTCAGGGATTTGCCTTGGAACAGCATGAGTGGTCTCCGTGCCGGGGCAGAAAGGACTGACTGGAAAATACGCGGGGTCCCGATAGTAGGCTCTGGCCCGACCAGCATGCAAGTCGAACGGTCAACCTAAGGCTTCACGACAGGGGTCCCTGCGGAGGGAAGCTGGATTATAGGCCTGCCGGACCGGGCTTCGCTGACGGGATAGCTGGGGTGTGCAGGTCGGCCGCGAGCTATGCCGGTCCCATTCCTTGTTAAGGAGGGGTTAGGGGTGGTTGAGCGACGACTGACACTCACTGTGCAGATAGAAATCTACCTTGGGCCCGTGTTCGCTATGTGAACTGCGAGTTGATTGCCCGGCCTTGCATCGTGCTGGGCTGAACCACCCCCAGCCCCGCCTTGCCAAGGTGGGGAGCAGAAAGGCCGGTAATGGTCCGGCTGCGATCAGACGGCCTGGGGCGACCTTGTCGCCCACCCTCTCCCGGCGCTGCGCGCCACCCTCCCCCGAAATGGGGGAGGGCCATCAGCGGGAGTCACTTCGCGCCTCCATGGTCGATCGGGTACAGTCGCAGCCCACCCCGATTCCCGAAAGCCGGCGCCGCCGGCCCGTTGTCAGAGAGCCATCCATGAGCACTTCGCTGTACGCCGACCACCTCCGTACCGTTCTGGCCCGCTACGAGGCCGCGCTGGCCGCTTCCGGCTTTGATCAGGCCGTGGTCCATTCCGGCATTCCGAAAGTCGCCTTCCAGGACGACTACCACTACGCATTCAAGCCGAACCCGAACTTCCTGCAGCTGCTGCCGCTCGACCGCCACCCGGGCTGCTTTGTTTCGATCAGCGTCGGCAAGAAACCGCAGCTCATCTTCCTGCAACCGTTCGATTACTGGCATGTGGTGCCGGAAGATCCGAGCGGCGACTGGGTCGCGCATTTCGATATCACGATCATCCGCACACCAGCCGAAGCAAAATCGATTTTGAAACTGACCGGCAAAGCTGCGTTCATTGGCGAAGACAGCGCCGCGTTCACCGACTGGGGCTTCGCCGCGTTCAACCCGCAAACTTTGCTGGCACCGCTGCACTGGCAGCGCGGTATGAAAACCGCGTGGGAAGTCGAGAACATCGCCGCCGCCAACCGCATCGGCGCCCGCGCCCACAACGCCGCGCGCGATGCCTTTCTCGCCGGTGAAAGCGAACTCGGCATTCACTACGCCTATTTGCGTGCCAGCGGCCTGAAAGAGTCCGAGCTGCCGTATGGCAACATCATTGCGCTGAATGAACACGGCGCCGTGCTGCACTACACCGAACTGCAGACGCAGAAGCCGGCGCAGTCTCGCTCGTTCCTGATCGACGCCGGCGCCAACATCAACGGCTACGCCTCCGACATCACCCGCACCTACGCCCGTGACAAGAATGAATTCGCGGAACTCATCGCTGCGCTCGATGTGCATCAGCTGAACCTGATCAATGCCGTGCGCCCGGGCCAAAGCTACGTTGATCTGCATATCAACTTTCATCGCGCCATCGGCGGTCTGCTGAAACAATTCGGCGTGATCAACATCGACGGCGACAGCGCGGTCGAACAAGGCATCACCTCGACCTTCTTCCCGCACGGCATCGGCCACCTGCTCGGCATTCAGGTGCACGACATCGCCGGCCGCGTCGCCGACCCACAAGGCACCCCGAATCCGCCACCGGCCGCGCACCCTTACCTGCGCCTGACCCGCAAGATCGAAAAAGACATGGTGTT
>DASUEK010000369.1:0-3273 GCA_036275115.1 Permianibacter sp.
GCCCTTGCCGAACCAGCGGGCAAATGTCGGCTCGATGGCATCGTCAGCAAACGTGCGCGTGCGCACGGCCGTCAGTAAAAAGCGCAGCACCCGCCACGCCAGCAACAGCTCGACCACGACGATGCCGGCCAGTACCGGAAAGCGCAGCCATGCCATGTGCTGCCACAGCACTTTGAACGAATCCGGGATCAACCAGTAACCCAGCAGATAGCTGGCGGCAATACAGGCCAAAAGAAACTGCAATGCGCGGCGCCAACCGGGCCGACAGATCAGCACGTACATCAGCGGCAGGGTGATCAGAAAATCAAAGAAGTACGGCCAGTCCGGCAGGGTTTGCCCGCGCAGCAAAGCATTGTCGGGCGAGCGCAGTAGCAGCGCGTTGGCGGCGATGATCAGCGTAGCGGTCAGCGCAAACCAGAACGCAGTTCGGCTCCGGTTCACAGCGCTCAAAACCGATGGCGGCATGGATTTTCCTTTTCCTTGCTTCTGAATTGCACTTCGCAGCCGTCGCTGGCTGCGCCCCCTCTCCCCGGCCCTCTCCCACGAGGAGGGAAGGAGTTTCATGCTTATCGACTCAACGCGGAGCGTAACGCAAAACGGAGTCGGCCCGGTCGCGCAGTGGTCAGATAGAAATCCGTTCGCTGGCTAGGCCGGGGGCTTCTAGGTTTGCGCGACCGCGAGCATTTCCTTGGCGTGTTTGCGGGTGGTGTCGGTGATGGTGGTGCCGCCGACCATGCGGGCGATTTCTTCGATCCGATCTTTGGCGCTGAGCGTGACCACTTCGGTGCTGGTGGATTTGCCATCGCTGGCTTTTTGCACGCGGTAATGGTGGTGGCCGAGCGCAGCGACTTGCGGCTGGTGGGTGACGCAGAGCACTTGTGCTTTTTCGCCGAGCTGGCGCAGCAGACGGCCAACGATTTCGGCGGTGGCGCCGCCGATACCGACATCGACCTCGTCGAAGATCATGCAGGACAGCTGGCTCTTCTGCGAGATCAGCACTTGTATCGCCAGACTGATCCGCGACAGCTCACCACCTGAGGCAACTTTGCCAAGCGGGCGTGGCGGCTGGCCAGCGTTGGCGCTGACCAGGAATTCAATTTTCTCGCGGCCGTCGATGGCCCAGTCGCTTTCCTCGCGTGCCAGCAAGCTGAGTTCGAACTTGCCACCTTTCATGTTCAGCTGTTCGAGCGTAGCGCTGATCGCCTTGGCCATTTTCTGCGCGGCTTTCTGCCGGCCGGCGCTGAGTTTTTCTGCAGCGGCGATGTAGGCGTCGCGCGCTTTGCCGATGGCGACTTCCATCTGATCCAGCCGCTCGCTGGAATGGGTCAGCGTGTCGAGCTCTTGTTGCAGACGCGCATACAGCGCCGGCAGCTCAACCATGTCACAGCGGTGCTTGCGGGCGAGTTGGTGCAGCGCGGTCAGCTGCGCGTCCAGCTCTTGATACTGCTGTTCGTCGATTTCGATGTGCTCGCCGTAGCGGCGGACATCGGCAGCGAGATCGCGCAGCTGGCTCAGCAGATCGAGCAGGCTGTCGTGAGCGGCTTGCTGGCTGCTGTCGATGTGGGCGATGCGCTGCAGTTTTTCCAGCGCGCTTTCGAGCCGATCGGCGGCGGCTTCGCCGTCTTCACCTTCGAGCAGATCAGCGGCTTGCAAGGCAAGCTGGGCCATTTCACTGGCGTGGGCAGCGCGCTTGTGTTGCTGCTCGAGGTCAGCGATGTCGATGCCATCGACGCGTGCCGCCGCGAGTTCCTGAGTCTGGAATTGCAACAGATCGAGCCGGGCACCGCGATCGGCAGCGGCGGTTTTCAGTTGCTGGTATTCGTCGCGCAGTTTCTGCCAGTGCTGCCACGCCTCACGCACCGCTTTGCGCTCGCCATCGAGGCCGGCGTATTCATCGAGCATGTCGCGCTGGGCGCTGGCATGCAGCAGGCGCTGGTGTTCGTGTTGACCGTGAATTTCGACCAGCAAACCGCCCAGCTCGCGCAGCATGGCCAGCGTCACCGGCGTGCCGTTGATGAAGGCGCGCGAGCGACCATCTTTGCTGATGACCCGACGCAGCAGCACTTCGCCGTCGTGCTCCATCGCCTGTTCACTGAGCCAGCCGAGCGCGCTGCGGTTGCCAGCCAGCGCGAACCCGGCCAGCACTTCGGCTTGTTCGGCGCCATGGCGCACCACCGTGCTGTCAGCGCGATCACCGAGCACGATACCGAGTGCGTCGATCAAAATGGATTTGCCGGCGCCAGTTTCGCCGGTCAGCACCGTCATGCCTTCGGCCCACTCCAGTTGCAGGCGGGTCACGATGGCAAAGTCACGCAGGGCGAGAGTGGTCAGCATGGCGGGATCAAAAACGGCTCCGGAAAGGAGCCGTCAGTGTAAGGAAGCGCCGCGGTTCTGATAAGGGGCGGCGAGCGGACTGCACGTGCCAGCCGCCATCCTTGGCGGTCCGACAACCTGGTGACATGCCACGCGGGCCTCAGTGGGCGGCCAGTGCCTCACGCACCGGCTGCGGCTCGCGCTGCACCAACCGCTCGACCCGATGGCAGCTGCGCATCGCGGCTCGCATCATCTGGTTGATGTCGGTCAGCAGCGGCCGGCGCTGACCGCGGTAGCGGCAACTGTCGCCAACGGCATCAAACGGGACTTGCAAGCGGCCAAGCATGCGCTCGAGCGCCGGCGTGATGAGGCAAAGCCAGTGGCTGATGCCTTCGCTGCGGCAGTAGCGCCACGCGGCGTGCAGCATCGCCAGCATCACATCCGAGCCTTGGAACAGCTCGCCGGTGGCGTGGCCATCGGGGTGACGCAGACACAGCCGCGACAGTTCGACGACCTTGCCGGCCAGCGGTGCCAGCGCGTCGTGCTGAATACGAGTCACATGGGCCGCCGGAAAGCCTTCGACCGGAAACACCAGTCGCAACGCGCCACAAGCGTCGCCACGGCAGTCGTAGGCGACAAAATGCACCGAATGGGCATCAAAGGCGTCGTGTTCTTCGCCATCCGGGGCGAGTTCGGCCGGCTCAAAACCGCGATCCAGGCAATACACCTGATAACGCAGGCGGTGGTGGTCGGCACGCAGCGCCGGGGTGTTGGCGATCCGCACAGTCACGGCAGCGGTCATATCGGGCACTCCTCCGATACCTCGCCATGCGGGCATCGGGGCAAAGCCTCCTGGCAAAACCATCGCCATCCATGGCGCAAGCTCGGGTTCATGATGGCAGCGCCAGAAGCGCGGCCATCGGCATGGCTGCAGGCTAGGTAATGCGCGACAAGAAAAAT
>DASUEK010000370.1:0-3022 GCA_036275115.1 Permianibacter sp.
GACCGGAAAAGCTCCGGGCCGTAACCGCCGGACAAGCTGTTTTCGGGCGCTTAGCTCAGTTGGTAGAGCATCTCCCTTACAAGGAGGGGGTCGGCGGTTCGAGCCCGTCAGCGCCCACCAAATCGCAAAAAGCCCGCTCCCCGAGCGGGCTTTTTCTTTGTCAGATTTTGTGTCCGGCGATTCTCCGACGCCGGTACCAGCGTTATGCTCCGGCAGCCCCCGCTTACGTCTGCCGGAGATTTCCCGTGGCCTTACGCCCCTTGTTGATGACCGCCGTGCTCGGCGCGGCCTGCACTTCTACCGCATTTGCCAAAAACGATCTGGAAACCATCAACCGCATTCGCAGCGAAGGCCTGTATCACTCGCAGGTCATGACCACGCTGCAACACCTGACCGACCGCATCGGTCCGCGCCTGACCGGCTCGCCACAGATGCAGCAAGCCAGCGCCTGGACCGCTGAACAGTTGCAAGCCTGGGGCTTGTCGAATGTGCACCTTGAAGGCTTTGAGTTCGGTCGTGGCTGGAGTTACGACAGCGCCCACGCCCAAATGCTGCACCCGCGCAAGGCACCGCTGATGGGGCTGCCGGTGGCGTGGACCCCGGGCAGTAACGGCACCATCGAAGCTGAGGTTGTGTTTGTCGACGCGGTCACCGAAGCCGAATTGGAAAAATACCGCGGCAAGATCGCCGGCAAGATTGTGCTGCTGAGCGAGCCGGAAGACATCGGCGAGCCGCAGCCGGAGATTTTCAAACGCTACAGCAGCGACGATCTCGGCAAAATGAAAAACCTGGATCTGAAACGCCCGGCGAGTCACGCCCACGGTGCGCCGGATTCGATTGCCCAGAACCGCAAGCGCCTTGCGTTCCGCGAAGCGGTCAGCGCCTTCCTGAAACAGGAAAACGCCAAAGCCGCGCTCTACCGCAGCAACCGCGATGGCGGCCTCATTCGCGTGTTCGGTCACGATCATCGGGTCGGCAAAACCTTTCCGGTGCCAGCCTTGATTCTGTCCTCCGAGCATTATCAGTTGCTGCTGCGCTTGCTGGAAAATGGCGAAACACCGCGCATCGCGCTGAACATCGATGCCCGTTTTCATGACGAAGATCGAAAGAGCTACAACACCATTGCCGAGATCCCGGGCAGCGACCAAAACCCGGAAATCGTCATGATCGGTGCCCACCTCGATTCCTGGCATGCCAGCACCGGTGGCGTCGACAATGCCGCCGGCGTTGCCGTCACCATGGAAGCGATGCGCATTCTGAAGAAGCTGGATATCAAACCGAAACGGACCATCCGTATCGGCTTGTGGTCCGGTGAAGAGCAAGGCCTGTACGGCTCGCGCGCTTATGTTGAACAGCATCTCGCAACGCGGCCAAAGCCGACCGATCCGGCCGAGCGTGAACTGACGCCGTGGTATTGGACGTCGCCAGGTTGGCCGATCAGCAAGAAGCCGGATTACGACCGCTTCTCGGTCTACTTCAACATGGACAACGGCAGCGGCAAATTCCGCGGCATCTACACCGAAGGCAATGTCGCGGTGAAATCGCCGTTCAGTGACTGGTTTGGCCCGCTGTCCGATCTGAGCGAAGGCACCATCAACGCCAATGCCACCGGCGGCACCGATCACGAATCGTTCGACAACGTCGGCCTGCCCGGCTTCCAGTTTGTCCAGGACCCGCTCGATTACTCGCCGCGCCTGCACCACACCCACGTCGATTCGTTTGACCATGTATTGCCGGACGACATGCGGCAAGCGGCCGTGGTGATGGCGACCTTTGCCTACAAAGCAGCCATGGCCGAGACCCGCGTCCCGCGCAAACCGATGCCGACCGCGCCCAGCGAGCTGGAGCAGCAGCAGGAACAGGAAAAAGCCAAGAAACGCCAGCGTGCAAAAGAGCGCAAGGCGCTGACCGAGCTGCCGAAGTAAATCCGCCGCACGATTGCGACCCAGAAAGGGGCTCATCCGAGCCCCTTATTGCGGCCCTGCCGCGTTACTGCAGCTGCCGCCTGCAGCGCCTCCCTTTCCGCAGGATGAAATCGCCAGATCGACCACCGTGCCGGCGCGGGCGATTTGCTACAATTTCGCCGCTTTTGCGCCTCCACCCGTCGGCCTAGTGGACTGGGAATCGGCTGGCCGTTCGGCCCGACCGTGCAGTAATGGATTTCTCCCATGACTGACTCAAGTGAAAACATCCTTCGCGGCGATGGCGCCATCCGCCGCACCTCCCTGTACGGCAGCAGCATCGAAAACACCTATGGCGGTGTCCAGTCGTTCATGCGTCGCAACTACAGCCGCGACCTGACCGGCGTCGATGTCGCGATCAGCGGCATTCCGTTTGATCTCGCCTGCACCTATCGCAGCGGCGCCCGCTTGGGCCCGAGCGCGATTCGTGCCGCCTCGGTGCAGCTCGCTGAACTGAAACCATTTCCGTGGGGCTTTGATCCGTTCGATGATCTGGCCGTCATCGATTACGGCGATTGCTGGTTCGATGCCCACAACCCGCTGACCATCAAGCAAAGCATCATCGACCACGCCCGCACCATTCTGAATGCCGGCGCGACCATGCTGACCTTCGGCGGCGATCACTACGTCACCTATCCGCTGCTGAAAGCGCACGCCGAGAAGCATGGTGCGCCACTGAGCCTCATTCACTTTGACGCCCACTGCGACACCTGGCCGGATGACAATCCGGATTCGCTGAACCACGGCACCATGTTCTACAAGGCGGTACAGGAAGGCTTGATCGATCCGAAGCGCTCGGTGCAAGTCGGCATCCGCACCTGGAACGACGATTTCCAGGGCATCAACATGTTGTTCGCACCGTGGGTGCATGAGAACGGTGTCGCCGCAACGATTGCCGAGATCAAGAAAACTGTCGGCAACCACCCGACCTACTTGACCTTCGACATCGACTGCCTCGATCCGGCCTTCGCACCGGGCACCGGCACTCCGGTTCCGGGCGGCCTCACCAGCGCGCAAGCGCTGTCGATTGTCCGCGCGCTCGGCGATGTCAATTTGATCGG
>DASUEK010000371.1:0-12661 GCA_036275115.1 Permianibacter sp.
TGACCTGTCGCAGCAGTTCGAGTGCTTGCGGCATCAGATCGAGATATCGATAGGCAGCTGACTCAATTACTTTTGCGCGTAAAATTTGCTCGGTATCGCCGCTTGCCAGTGCGAGTTCCTGATTGCGTAGTGCAAAACTGAGCGCAGAAGCGTAGTCCCCGTCACCGATGCAGGCGTTGACATCCCGAATGTATTCGTCGTGATTGCGTTGGGTGCTGCTGGACTTCGCCTGCTGGCAAGTCCAGGCAGATGCCGGCGAGTCCGGCATCTGCTGGTTTTGTTGAACAGCGTTCACCGGCACCGAGAACATACCGACCAGTACCAGAACGCCGCACGACCGATGGATCACGTGAGTATCCAGGTCGAATTACTTGAAGCTGCGAATCGTGGTGGTTGGTACGCTATCCGGATTACCATCCAGTTCGCGCTGCAAACCATCATTGTCGCTGCTCATGATCATATCCTGATGCTTGCCATCAACACCATGCTTGGTCATGACACCACGTGGGTCTTTTTTGTAGCGTTCCATCAGGGCCGGGTCTTGCGCCAGTTTTTTCAGAAAGTCGGCCAAAATCTGCTTGGACATTGTTATCTCCTTGGTGGGTAAAACGCATCACACGGTGCGAACGACAGCAAAGGCTTGCTCGGCGTCCAACCCCATGGAGGCGAGGGAAACGAAATCCGGTGCGGGTTTGGCGCAGGCGGGCACAAAAAGGGTCGAGATCTGGCTAAGTCGGGCTTGCTCCAACTCGGCCAAGGGCAACCATTCAATGCGAGCGTTGCCGACCGCCAGAGTCGGCGCTTCGTAAATCGCGACTTGATGGTCAGTCGGGTAATAGCGCAGCAACTTTTGCTGCAGGGCGCGCAGCCCCCCTTTTGCCGGCACTCGCGTGGTCAGCGTGTGATCACCCACCACACTGACCTGCCAGAGAATCAGGTGTGCGGCCGGCGACACCGGGTACTGGTTGAACAGGAACTGGGTCGCTTCAAACTGAGCACAGCCGGCTTCAGCCGGATCAAAACCAATGTCGGCAATCAGGCAGTCTTCAGCAGAAATGCCTGGCAGCATGCGCGCTGATAGTCCGACCGCACGAACGCGTTTTATCGCTTCGTGCGACGGCGAGACAAACACGCCGGGGTGACCATAGAACACCGCCACCACGCGCTTGCCGGCGAGTACGGGCGCAACGGTACGTTGCACCATCAGCTCATAGGCATCGGCGCGGTTCGCCGATTCGCGGTAACAGGATTGTAAATCGATGAGCGCAGGATGCTGCTCGCGCAGCCAGATCATGCCGAGTGCATCGGGCACATGCACGACCAGCACTTCGGCCTGCGCGATATGCGCCTGAGCTTCCGCGCTGCAGTGGGCAAGCGGATTGATGCCACAACCGACAATGACCAAAGAACCCAAAGACGACACCGGATACATCCCTGTTTTTATTCAAATTTTGTGAGCGGCTACCTTGCCGTAACTGGTACGTGGAATCAATAGCAGCGCCGAGAATCAGGGCGCCTGATGTCGGAAGAGCATCCGGACCCGCACTTGCACGCGGGTCCGGATGCGCATTACTAGCGCGGGTTGCTGCTTTCGGCTTGACTGAGCGCAGCCAGTTCGCGCGCGACCGCTTCGGGGGAGTTGGTATGGCGCGCGAGCAGGCTGTAGGCCATCGGCACGACAAACAGGGTGAGCACCGTCGAGACCAGAACGCCGCCGAAGATGACCACACCCAGCACCTGCCGGGTTTCAGCACCGGCGCCCTGCGCGATGATCAGCGGCACGGCGCCCATGATGGCGGTGAAGCTGGTCATGACAATCGGCCGCAAACGGCGCTTGGACGCATCCAACAAGGCGGTGTCGAAATCGACTCCCTGGTCGCGCATCTGGTTGGCAAACTCGACGATCAGGATGCCGTTTTTGGCTGCCAGACCCACCAGCATCACGATGCCGATCTGCGAGTAGATGTTCAGCGTCATGCCAAACGCCTGCAGACCCGCCAAGGCGCCGAGCACTGCCAGTGGCACCGTCAGCATGATGACGAGCGGGTGGACAAAGCTTTCGAACTGCGCCGCCAGTACGAAGTACACGATCAGCAGCGCGAGCAGGAACACGAACAGCGAACTTTCGGCGGACTCCATGAACCGTTTCGATTCGCCCTTGTAGTCCACACGCGGTGCGTTATCGAGATCCTCCGCCACCACCTGATTCAGGAAGCCCAGCGCTTCCGACAGGGTGTAATCGCCAACGAGATTGGCGGTGATTGTAATCGCGCGAATCCGGTTGTAGCGGTTCAGCGTGCTCGGGCCAGCTTGTTCCACACCAGTCAGCACGTTAGCCAGCGACACCAGCTCGCCCGTTTTGTCCGAACGCAAATAAATACCGCGCAAATCATCGGGCGTGCGGAACTGGGTTTCGTTGCCCTTGACCAGCACCTCGTACTCTTCGCCGCCCTGGTTGAACGTGGTCATGTTCCGGCCGGACAACAGCGTTTGCAAGGTGCTGCCGACCGCCTGCACGGAAACGCCAAGATCGGCGGCACGGTTGCGATCGATGGTCATCAGGAACTGCGGCAGGGTTTCGCGATAATCCGCCTGCACGTTGGCAAGGCCCGGATTCTCGGCGGCACGCGCCAGAATGACATCGCGCCAGCGCGCCATTTCGTCGTAGTCGTCACCGCCGATCACAAATGCCACCGGTGAGCCGCCGCCGCTGCTGACCAAGCCTTGCCGAATCGAACCAAACGCACGGACGCCCGGCAGCGCGGTCAGCTTGCTGTTGATCTCATCGAGGATCTCGAAACCGTAGCGTCGGGTGCCAAAATCGGACAGACCAATAATGATAAAGCCGCTGTTCATGGCGTTGCCGCCGAAGCCCGGGGCCCGCGCCAGCAGGCGAGTAAATTCTCCGCTCTCAACGTAAGGGCGAAGAATTTTCTCGACGGCTTTGACGTTCTCGACGGTGTGTTCGTAGGTTGCGCCTTCCGGACCGAGCACGTTGACAAATATGCCGCCGCGGTCTTCCCGCGGTGCCAGCTCAGACGGCAGTTGCCGGAACAAGCCGACAATACACAGACTGACCAACACCAGCATCAAGACAAACAGCAGACGGTGGTGTAGCAACTCGTCAAGCATGCGGCCATATGCAGCTTCAACACGCGCCACCTGCTGCTCCACTTTTTGCTGAAAACGACCACTCTGGCTGGCCGGCTTGAGCAAGTACGCTGCCATCACCGGCGTCAAAGTCAGCGCGGTAATCGCTGACAGGAAAACGGCTCCGGCTATGGTCAGCGCAAACTCACTGAACAGCCGGCCGAGATCGCCTTCCAGAAACACGATGGGCACGAAGACGGAGATCAGTACCGCGGTCGTGGCAATAACGGCAAAGCCCACTTCACGGGTGCCATTGAAGGCAGCGAGCAAGGGTGGTTCACCGTGCTCAACGCGCCGGTGCACGTTTTCCAGCACGACGATGGCATCATCTACCACCAGGCCAATGGCAAGAACAAGGGCCAGCAAGGTCAGCAGGTTGATGGAAAAGCCAAGCGCCCACAGAATGGCGAAGGCGCCGATCAATGAGATCGGCACGGTCACTGCCGGAATCAACGTGGCACTGAAACTGCCCAGAAAAAGATAAATGACCGCGACCACCAGAATCATCGCGATGCCCAGCGTCAGATACACCTCAAAGATCGCCTGCTCGATGAATACTGAACTGTCATAGCTCGGCAGTATCTGGATGTTGGCGGGCAGCGTTGCCTTGATGCGTTCGTATTCGGCCTTGGCGGCCCGCGCCACTTCGAGGGTGTTGGCTGTCGATTGCTTGATGATACCGATGCCGATCACGTCCTTGCCGTCGCCGCGGAAATAGATTTTCTCGTCGTAAGGACCAAGGAAAATTTCCGCAATCTCGCCGAGCCGAGTCAGATGCCCGGCTTGATCCTTGCGAATAACCAGCTCGCGAAACTGTTGTTCACTGGTGTAACCACGCAGCACGCGCGCACTCAGTTGCCGATCGGTCGAGCGTAACTCGCCGGCCGGCAGCTCGATGTTCTCGCGACGCAGCGCCTGCTCGACATCGGTGATGGTGACTCGGCGCGCCGCCATCGCTTCCTGATTCAGGTTGATGCGCATGGCGTATTCGCTGCCACCACCAAGGCGCACGCGGGCGACGCCATCCAGCGACGAGAACCGGTCTTCGAGATAGCGACGGGCGTAATCACTGAGTTCAAGCGAACTCATGTTGTCGGACGCCAGATTGAACCAGATGATCACGTCTTCGTCGGCGTCGGCCTTTGACACCTCCGGCGGGTCCACTTCTTCCGGCAGGTTGTTCAGCACTCGCGAGACACGGTCACGGACATCGTTGGCGGCGGCGTCGATATCGCGGTCGCTGTCGAATTCGATGGTGATATTGGAGCGACCGTTGCTGCTCGACGAGCTGATCGAGCGGATACCGCTGATGCCGCTGATCCGGTCTTCGATGATCTGGGTGATGCGGGTCTCGACGATTGCGGCCGAGGCACCGGGGTAACTGGTGCCGATCGACACGATCGGCGGGTTGACGTCCGGGTATTCGCGCAAGCTGAGAAATTTGAACGCCATCATGCCGAATGTGATCAACAGCAAGTTGATCACAATGGCGAGCACCGGACGGCGAACGGCAGTATCGGATAACCACATGGCAGGGAACTCCGTCAGCTGGCGTTAGCCGTGGCCGCCACCGGCGCCACTTTCTGGCCGTCGCGCACCTTGTGAATGCCCTCGACGATCACCTGATCGCCCGCTTGCACGCCATCCAGCACTTCCACATGACCGACCCGGCGGCGACCGGTTTTCACCGGCACCTGTTTGGCGATGTTGTCGGCGCCGACCCGGTAAACAAATTGCTGATTGGCGACACTGATCAGCGCGCCTTCGGGCACCGCCAGCGCTTCGCCGGCATCCCGACTGATTTGCAGGTCCATCAACATACCGGGCTTCAAGTCGCGCTGCGGATTGGCGATTTCGGCGCGTAGTGACAAGGTGCGCGTTGCCGGGTTGACGCGGGTATCGACATGGCTGAGTGTGCCGACAAACGACTTGTTGCCGAGCGCGGCACTGCTGGCATTGAGCGTCATGCCACGACGGACAAACGCCGCCAGCGTTTCCGGCACGGAGAACTCGACTTTCATCGCGCTGATGTCATCAAGCGTGGTGATCTGGGTGCCCGGCGTGACCAGCGCGCCTGGCGACAGCTGACGGGCACCGAGCACACCGGTAAAGGGTGCCCGGATGTAGCGCTTGTCGAGCTCGGCACGGGCAACGGCGAGTTGCGCTTCCGCCACCTTCAGCGCCGCTTCGCGCTCGTCGAGCGTTGACTGTGACACGGCTTGGCTGGTCGCCAGATTGCGCAGGCGTTCGAACTGGCTGCGCTGGTCAACCAGACGCGCTTCGGCCTCCCGCAACTTGGCTTGCTGCTCGTCGTCATGCAGCGTGATCAGCAGCGCTCCCTTGCTGACGCTTTCGCCGTCCCGGAAATGAATCTGCTCGACGATGCCGCTCTGCTCGGCAGTGATCACCACGCCCTCGCGCGCCTCGGCCGTGCCCAGCGCGGTGACCACATCACCCATCGGACGCGCCGCCACCGGCTCCAGCGTCACCGGCACCGGTGGCCGCTCGCGGCCACCCTCGCCACCCTCACCGCCCTGCCACCACAGCGAGCCGGCATATACCGCCAGGCCAGCCAGGACCACATACAAGGGGATTTGCTTGTTCATCGGAAGACTCGTGCTCGGGAAATGAAACTGCCGGATTATACGAAGGGCAGCTGACCGTTCGTCTTGACGCCGGGGCTTATACCACCGCAACGGCCCGTTGGATTTGTTACCAGATGTGTGAAGTATGGGCGCTCGGCATCAAATGTGCTGGTCGGAGCGGACGTGGCAAGCCGAAAACACAACGCCGCGTCGAGCGCGGCGTTGGTGGGGCAAACCCGGTCTGGCGGAAACGGGTCAGTTGCTGACCGAGGCGTACAGATCGTAGTCGTCGGCGTCGTCGATGATGACGTCGACCAGCTGACCGGGCTTCAGATCGGTGCTGTCGATGTAGACCTTGCCGTCGATTTCCGGTGCATCGGCTTTCGAACGCGCGATGGCACCTTCATCGTCGACTTCATCGACCAGCACGGTCATTTTTGTGCCGATCTTGGCTTCGAGTTTCTGCCGGGAAATTTCTGCCGCCACTTCCATGAAGCGCTGCCAGCGCTCTTCTTTCACGTCTTCCGGCACCGGATCCGGCAGCTCGTTGGCGGTAGCGCCTTCGACTGGCGAATACTTGAAGCAACCCACGCGATCGAGCTGCGCTTCCTTGAGCCAGTCGAGCAGGATCTGGAAATCTTCTTCGGTTTCGCCGGGGAAGCCAACGATGAAGGTCGAACGAATGACCAGATCCGGACAGATCGCGCGCCAGGCTTTGATGCGCTCCAGCGTGTTTTCGGCATGCGCCGGCCGCTTCATCAGTTTGAGCACGCGCGGGCTGCCGTGCTGAAACGGAATGTCGAGATAGGGCAGGATTTTGCCGGCCGCCATGAGCGGAATGATCTCGTCAACGTGCGGGTACGGATAGACATAATGCAGCCGCACCCAAACACCGAGTTCGGCCAGCGCCTCGCACAGGTCTTTCATTTTGGTTTTGAGCGGGCGGCCATTCCAGAAGCCGGTGCGGTATTTGACATCGACACCGTAGGCGCTGGTGTCCTGTGAGATCACCAGCAATTCTTTCACGCCAGCTTTGGCGAGATTCTCGGCTTCGGTCATCACATCGCCAATCGGTCGCGACACCAGATCGCCACGCATCGACGGAATGATGCAGAAGCTGCAGCGGTGGTTGCAGCCTTCGGAAATCTTCAGATACGCGTAATGCTTGGGCGTCAGCTTGATGCCTTGCGGCGGCACCAGGTCGATGAACGGATCGTGTTTGGGCGGCACCACCTCGTGCACCGCGCCCATCACCGCTTCATACGCTTGCGGGCCGGAAACCGACAGCACCTTCGGGTGCACATCGAGAATCTTGTCGGCTTTTGCACCGAGGCAGCCAGTGACGATCACCTTGCCGTTTTCTTTCAGCGCTTCACCGATCGCATCAAGCGATTCCTGCTCGGCCGCATCAATGAAGCCGCAGGTGTTGACCACCACGACATCCGCGTCGTTGTAGGTCGGGACAATCTCGTAACCTTCGGTTTTCAGCTGGGTCAGGATGCGCTCGGAATCGACCAGCGCCTTGGGGCAACCCAGGCTGACAAAGCCGACTTTGCCGGGCTTGGTTTGGCTGCTGGTCGGGCTGGGTTTGACAGGTGATGACATGCGCGGATCCTGGAGTGTTTCGGGAAGCAGGGCCGGAACGAACCGGCCGAGCTGGCGAAAAAGTGCGCAATTCTAGGCGCAGCCGACTGGCCGGGCAAGCGAAAGCCGGCGGCACAAGAACGGATGTACAGGAAATGGGCAGGGATTCGGCATTATGCTGTGGGGCAGGTAGGGCAACAACAACGCCAAGGGCAGCGAAGGGATGCGGGCAAGGCAGCGAAACCGCGGGTGGGTGGCAGTGCTCCGAGCGCTCGGTCTGGTGGCCAGCACCGCGCTGGCTGTCGCCAGCGCCAGCGAGCCGGCACCGGAGCGGATTCGTTACCCGCAACAGGAAGCCAGCCCCGACCGCCGCAGCGATTACTTTTTGGCGGTACTCGAGCTTGCACTCAGCAAAAGCGCGGCACCGTTTGGTGCCTATCAGCTGATGCCGGCTGATACCGGCATGCAGCAGGCGCGGGCGCTGGAATCGCTGCTGTCGCAGCGCCATCTCGATGTGGTCTGGACCATCACCTCGCGCGAACGCGAACAACAGCTGCTACCGATCCGGATCCCGCTCGACAAAGGCCTGTACGGGTATCGGGTGCTGCTGATTCGCACCGGCGACCAACACCGCTTCGATCGGGTGCGCACGCTCGGCGATCTGGCCAGCCTGACCGCCGGCCAGGGTCATGACTGGCCGGACACCAAAATCCTGCGTGCCAACGGCCTCAAGGTGGAGACGAATTCCCGCTACAGCAGTTCCTTTGAAATGCTGGCGCGCGCGCGCTTTGATTATTTTCCACGTGGCGTTTCGGAGATTGGCCCGGAACTGCGACAACACCCGGCGCTGTCACTGGCCATGGAGCAGCGGCTGCTGCTGTATTACCCGAGCGCGATGTATTTCTTCGTCAATCCACAGGCGCAGCGGCTGGCGGCACGGCTGCAGAGCGGCCTCGAAACGGCACTGGCCGATGGCAGTTTTGATCGGTTGTTCCATGAACATCCGGCGATGCAGGAAGCCTTGCAGTTGTTGCGTCAGCCACGTCGGTTGCTGACGCTGGACAATCCGCTGCTGCCAGCAGAAACGCCGCTGGCAACGGCGCGCTATTGGTATCGCGCGCCGGCCCCGGCGCGGCAATGATTCAGACGCCGGCACCCGGCACGTACTTGCGGATCAGGTTCTTCAGCATCGGCACTTCGCGCTCCAGCATGTAGACGCGCTTGCGCGATTCCGGCGTGACCGCATCGGCGGGTTGACTGCGGTTGTCGACCAGCAGCTGTTCGAGATAACTCAGCACGGTCCGCGCCTTCACCGCTGGCTTCGGCGGATCGATGAGCACCCAGCAACCACGCTCGTTGCGCAACTGGTAATTCTGCAGCAGCGGTTCACCGATTTCGGTCACGCGCCGGCCGAATGCATCTTCTTCCTTGCCTTTCGGCCGCCAGACATCGGCAATGGTGAACAGCTCGACCACAGCCGTAGCCATCGCCCCCTGGGTTTTGATTTCCTTGAGTTTGAAATCGCTGATCACGGTCAGGCTGTCCTGCTCAAGCCGTGGCGTTTCAATCGGATAGACGTATTCGCTGCCCTTGTAACGCGGTTCGGCGGTCTGCCATTTGACGAATTCGCCACGCGGGGTGCCGTCAAGCTCCTGCTGCAGGAACAGATTGACCAGCGCTTTCGGATCTTTCTGCTCGGCAACCGAGCAGGTGACTGCCGACGCCAACACCGGGGCCGACAGACTGGTCAGCAGCAGCATGGTCAGTACGCGCTTCATGATTCACTCCCCGGCCGACTGACGAAAAAGGGCAAGAATTGCCGGCCTTGGGGGTCACTGTAGGGCGATCACTCAGCGATCACGGTGATTGGAGTCACACGTCAGGGCAGATCTGCCGTGCAATGCGGCAGATCGTGAACCGGTCGCGATCACGATCGTGCGCCGGTTCACAGTTTGAGTCGCGCTGGCCGAACTCAGCCGTACGGGGTATCGACGTGGCGCTTGAACGGATAGGTCAGCTGGCCCCACCAGGTTTCCGGCGGCTGGAATTGGGTGGTGCCGTAACGCTGGGGCCAGTAATCCGGCAAATGAAAGGTGCCGAACAGACGATCAATAAACGCCAGAAACACGGCAAAGTTCTTGTCGATGCCCTCTTCGTCGGAGGTATGGTGCCAGTGATGGAACTCCGGCGTCGCGATCAGCTGCCGCAGCACCGGCCAGCGGTGATTGACGTTGGCGTGGATATACACGGCGTGGAATGACACGAAAACCAGATAGGCATAAATGGCGGCCGGTGAAAAGCCGAGCACGAAGATCGGGACAAACCCCAGCGTGCGGTTGACCAGCACATCGACCAGATGCGAGCGCGAGCCGGCCAGCCAGTCCATGTGCAGACTCGAATGGTGAATGGCATGGAATTTCCACAGCCACGGGATTTGGTGAAAGGCGCGATGCACCCAATAGCTGACCAGATCGACGAAGAACAGGATTTCGATGAACTGCAGCCAGAGCGGTTGCGCTTGCACGAGGCGCTGAAAATCAAACTGCAGCGTCCAGGCAAATGCCATTTGCACCGGGATCAGCGTCGCGAATGAAATCAGCTGAACACCGGCGTGGCTGATGAAGAAGTGCTTGAGATCAGTTTGCCAGCCCAGCCGGAAGATTTTCTGCTCACGCAAGCTCCAGAGTCGCTCCATCGGAATGAACAGCAAACCGAGAATCAGCAACTCCAGCAGAAAATAATCGAGTCCGGCGGTGAACGCGCGCTCGCCCTGAACGATCGGGGCGGCCTCACTGCCGCCGAGCAAGGTTGCGATCAGCGCCAACGCGATGCCGAGTGCGCCATGCCATTTCGATCGGATCAGCAGAACCGAAACCAGACCGAGCGCGAAGGTCAGCACAATCAGGCTTTGCAATACCAGCCGCAGCGTATCGAGATGGGCCCGGTAAAACGGCAACGCATCCTTGACCACCAGCAGATCCGGAAACAGAAAGCAGAACTCGGCGAGCACACAGATCACGCCGAGCAAGCCGGCGACCACACCGGCACGTTTGCCGAGGTTGCTGCGACCAGCAGCCGAAAGCACTTGCGACATCCCTGATTCCTGATGATTGACGAATTTGACTAGGCAGGCAGCCTAACCGGTGCCTGCCATGACGGCCAGTGCCGATCGCCGGGTAGCATGTGATACGACGCAGGGGTGCATCCGGCAGGCGTTGGCCATGCGCCGCATCCGCATGACGGCCGTGCTTGCGGGCAGACTTGCGATGGTCAGAGGAAGTAACTCTCGATCGGTGCCGGCCGGGCGATCAGATAACCCTGGGCGTAATCGCAGCCGAGGCTTGCCAGCCGGTTCAGGTGGTCTTCGGTTTCGACCCCTTCGGTGATGATTTCCATGCCGAGCAATTTGCCGAGCCGGATGATGGTTGAAACGATGTGTTCGCTGCGCTCGTCCTGCAGCATGCGACGGACAAAGCTCTGATCGATTTTCAGCGTGTCGATGTTGAATTCGTGCAGGTAACTGAGCGAGGAGTAGCCGGTGCCGAAATCATCGAGCGCGATGCGCACACCGAGCGCCTTGCAGTCATCGATCCATTTTTTCGCCGCCTCGGCATTGGTCAGCACGCTCTCGGTGATTTCCAGTTTCAGCCGGTACGGATTCAGGCCGGTTTCCTCGAGGATGCTGGCCAGCACCGGGATGAATTCCGGATCGTGAAATTGTCCGGTCGAGACGTTGACGCTGATGAACGCATCCTTGCCGTGGACATCGGCGGAGTTTTCTTCCCGGTCCAACCGCAGGGAGGCGAGGCAGGCTTCGCGCAGGATCCAGCGCCCGAGCGGAATGATGAGACCGGATTCTTCCGCCACCTTGATGAACAGATCCGGGCGCACCATGCCACGCTCCGGGTGTTGCCAGCGCACCAGCGATTCAAAGCCGTGGATGCGGCGGCTGTTGGCATCGGCGATCGGTTGCAGGTGCAGGCGCATTTCGCCGGCGCCGAGGCCGGCTTTCAGTTCGTTTTCCAGGCGGATGCGTTCCAGCACCGCGTCTTGCACGACCGAGGCCGGATTGTTGTCGAGCTCGGAATGGCGCAATTGCCCGCGCAAACGGTTCAGCAGCACTTTCATCAGCAGATGCAACACCGGATCGGACGACGCGAGCCGGGTGACCAATTGACTGCGTTCGATGACGGTGAGCAGGGTCGGGGTACGCGCGATGGCGGTGGCCGAGCGCGGCGCGTTGTCGAGCATGGCCATTTCACCGAGCAGTTCGCCGGTGCCGATCACGGCCACGCAGCGCTGTTCACCATCACGGCCGGCGTGGATTTCGACGCTGCCGCTGGCGACCACGTAGGCGCAATCGGCACTGTCACCTTGGCGGAAAATCACTTCGCCCGGGGCAACGGCCCGGGTCAACAACTCGGCCATGACTACATCCTGTCTGTCGCTCAACCGCGCACAACGACCTGTGCGACCAACAACCCGGGTTGGCGTGGTCAAAGCTCAGTATAGGAGGCTCGTCAGCGCAATGCCTGCAATTCGCGATAGAGCGGTTTCAGCCGGTGATAGAGCGGTTTGTACACACGCTGGTAGAGCTGCTCGTAGCGCTGAGCGATGGCCGGCCGCGGTTCAAAGCGCTGGCCGACCCGGGTCATCGCCGGCAAGGCACTGGCATGGTCGCGGTACCAGCCGAGCGCGACGGCGGCATTGATGGCGGCACCAAGGCCGGAGGTTTCGTATTCGGCGAGGCGCTCGGCCGGGCGGTTGAAGATGTCGGCAGTCAACTGCAGCGCCGCATCAGACTGCGAGCCACCGCCGGACACGCGCAGCGTTTCGACCCGCACCCGGCCACGGCGCTCAAGGTTTTCCAGGCCTTTGCGCAGGCCATAAGCAATGCCTTCCAGAATTGCGCGGTAGAGGTGGGCGCGGGTGTGGTGATCCGCCCAGCCGATCACGGCGCCACGCGCTTCCGGCCCCGGCTCGCGCACACCCGGGCTCCAGTAGGGCTGCAGGATGAGGCCTTCGGCGCCGGCCGGCACCGCGTTGACCAGCTCGTCAAAAAACTGCTCCGGCACGCCGCCTTCGCGGGCGGCACGCGACAGCTCGGGCTGGCCAAACTGGTCGCGGAACCAGCTGACCAGCCAGTAGCCGCGATAGATCTGGTATTCCGCGGTCCAGTGGCCGGGCGCGGCCGCCGGGTAGGCCGGCAGGAACGGCAACGGCGCGATATGGCGGTCGGCGCAGAGATTGACCGTGGCGGTGGTGCCATAGGAAAGGCAGGCGATGTCCGGACGCAGGCAGCCGGAGCCGAGTACCTCACAGGCTTTGTCGGCCGCGGCCGC
>DASUEK010000372.1:0-7399 GCA_036275115.1 Permianibacter sp.
CTGCCGACACCGGTGTGGGCTGCTAAAATGCCGGCCGATTTGCCTCTTCCCGCGACTGCCGCCGCCTTGGCGATCAGGCCGCATTCGACCACAGGACTTGTCTCATGCCCGTTTCCTCCCTTCACGCCGTCATCAGCGGCGGTGCCAGCGGCCTCGGCTTTGCCGTGGCGCAATCGATCATCGCGCGCGGCGGCAAAGTCGCACTGCTCGACATCAATGCCGAACAAGGCGCACAAGCCGTCGCCAAACTGGGCGCGAACGCGCAGTTCTTCAGCTGCGACATCAGCAACGCGGAACAGGTTGACGCCGCGGTTGATGCCGCTGCGCAGGCGATGGGGTCGATCACCGTTGCCGTGAGCTGCGCCGGCATTCTTGGCAACGGCCGCGTGCTCGGCAAAAAAGGGCCGATGGAAGCGGCGTTCTTCCAGAAAGTGATCAACATCAATCTGATTGGTGCGTTCCTGCTGACCAAGGCCGCCGCCCGCCACATGCAGAACAATGTTGTCAGCGAGGAGCACGATCGCGGCGTGATCATCCACACCGCCTCGATCGCGGCCTTCGAAGGCCAGCTCGGCCAGGCCGCCTACAGCGCCTCGAAAGCCGGCGTGGTCGGCATGCTGCTGCCGCTGGCGCGTGAATTCGCCGCACTGAAGATTCGCGTGATGGCGATCGCGCCCGGCATGTTCGACACCCAGATGCTCGGTAATGTCACCGACGAGATCCGCGCCCAGCTCGCCGCCTCGGTGCCCTACCCGCCGCGCTTCGGCAAACCAGACGAATTCTCGTCGCTGGTCAATCACATCATCGACAACGGCATGTTCAACGGCACGGTACTGCGTCTTGATGGCGCCGCGCGCTTGCAGTAAGTGTTGTTCAGCAACAAAAAGGGCGCCATCGGCGCCTTTTTTGTTGCATCGCTACACACCACTCAGCTGTCCGGATCGATGCCTTGCAACAGCAGCTGATGCATTTTGTAGATGGTGGTGAACCAGGCGAGGCCGACGGCCATGCGCTTGTCGCCCACCAGCGGTTGGTTGCCCGGCAGGCCCTGGCGAAACCCGTTGGCTTGATCGATGTCGCGTTGGTAACGCCGGTACAGCTGGGCGCAAGTTTGTTCGTCGCGCAGTTCGTCCGGCAACCATTTCTGTTCAAAGGTGTGCAGCACCGCATCCTGCAGCGTGCCGCCGCGGGCACACCAGTCGCGGTTCAACACTTCGCGGACAAAGGCGACAAATTCGGTTTGCAGAAACGCCGCGCTGATCGGCTGTATGGTCGGCGTCACCGGCGGCGGCGTGCGGTTCAGGCGCGCGGCAGCCGCTGCAGCCGGTGTTGGGGCGGCGGTCGCACTACGGCCTGCTGGTGTACCGCCGGCCGCGGCGTAGCGATTGGCCATTTCCGCCAATGCGGCCCGCTCCTGCGGGCTCAGTTTTTCCGGATCGCCCACGTCCTGCAGGCGGGCGATCAGGGCTTGATAGTCCTGCTGTTCGGCGGCTGGCAAACGGGCGAGCCAGTCGCTCAATGACATCTCGGGTGCGCTCATCGCAAGCCATCCGGTACAAAATTTCGCTGGGCGCGCATTCTCGCATATCTCGCCGCTGGCGACAGCCGCGCCACTCTGGTGAACCGCACGCGGGAGTCTGCCGGCGCCCCCCGTGCTGCGTTTTGACAGCGGTCGGACAGAAAATGCACGCCAAAAAACAAGGCAGACCGAGGTCTGCCTTGTTGGAGTCACTGCCCGGCATCGCCGGTGGTGATCACGACTGGACGGCGATGCGGTACGCATCCATGCCGACCGCGATCAGCTTGCCGTCGCGGAACACCAGCGGCGTGGTTTCGTCGCGGGTGGTGTCGCCGTCTTCGTGGGTACGGTGGGTGCGGTAGAAGTACACCCGGTACTCGCCGTCCTTGCCATTGAACGCTTCGGTGAACTGCGGCTCGCCGAGTTCGTCGCGTACCGCAGCCAGGCTCTGGCCGAGTGGCAGCGCGGCAATTTTATCGCGCATTTTGCGATCCGTGCGGGTGACGCTGTCACCGCTGTCGAAACCATCCGGGCCAATCGCAATCACGCAACCGGTCAGCGTGGTGCTGAGTGCCAGCGACAATGCCAAAACCGTCTTTTTCATTTTTCACTCCTAGCTGTTGAAGTGCGCGCCACGTCAATGGCGCGCTTGCCACAAACCCGTGTTCACACATCCTGCAGCCGGCGACGTGCATAGACCGCACCCGCCAGCAACAATCCCGTCAAGGCCAGACCAAACCACAGCTGACCGCTGCTGAGCATCTCAAAGCCGTGGCTGTAGCGGGCAAACGGATACGCTTCGCCAGCGTCCGCCAACTCCTGCATGTCGCCCCAGATCAGCGCGGCGATGCCGATAAAGCGGTCTGCCATCCACTGGCCGATGTACTCGGTGCCACTGACCAGTTCTTCGATCAGCATCAGCGCCAGCGGCAACACTACGGCGATCACCAGCGGACGCTTGGTCGCCGCCGACAAGGCCAGATGCAGCGCAAGGAACGGCGCGATCCACAGCATCAGCAACAGGTAATCGATGTAGCTCGACAACCAGAACCACGGCAGCACACTTGGCGCCCAGACCGTGCTCCAGGCACTGACGCCGATGTACCAGCTCAGGCCTGTCGCGATCAGCATCCAGATCAGCTGCAAGGCTGCCGCCGAGGCCAGAATGATCGCCGGGTAGACCACCGTACCGGTCGCCAATTTCGACAACACAGTTTGCCAATCCGACACCGGCAGCGACCGCCAGAAGTAGATCGACCGGTCCTTGCGCTCATCAAACAGCGCCGCGACACAGTAGAACGGCAGCATGATCAGCATCAGCAAGTCGAACGGCACTTTCAGTCCGGTCAAACCGGCCTTGACCGCCTCGGTGCGCTCATCGTCGGTCATGCTGTTGAGCTTGGCGGCGACGTTGGCGATCTTCACGCTTTCACCGTCGAGATGAAACTCCGGCGAATTGCCAATCTCATAGGCACCGCGGATCACCAGCCAACCGCTCAGCAAGGCCAACACGGCGGCGACGATGATCGGCGTCCAGACCAGACTGCCCTTGTGCTCCCACAACTCACGCTTGATCAGCGTGGCAAAGGCTTTGCTACTCATGCTCGTGCCTCCGTCATTTTGGCGACAAACACATCGGCAATGCCGGGTGTCCGCAGCTCGCCCAAACTGCGCAATTGATCGCGACCGATGTTTTCAAACATCAGCACATGGCGACCAAACACTTCCCGATCGCTGATCGGCTTCATCGCCCGCGCCGCTTCCAGCTGCTCGCGCGCCACCATCACTTCGGTGTAACGCTCGCTGACCGCATCCATGGTCGCGTCGAGTACCAGCCTGCCCTTGCTGATCAACAGAATGTCGGTCAGCAGGTGCTGCACTTCTTCGACCTGGTGCGTGGTCAGCACAATGGTGCGTTCACGCTCGTAGTAATCGCCCAGCAGGGTTTCGTAAAACGCCTTGCGATAAACGATGTCGAGGCCCAGCGTCGGTTCGTCCAGAATCAGCAACTCGGCGTCGATGGCCAGCACCAGCGCCAGATGCAGCTGGGCGACCATGCCTTTCGACAAGGTGCCGATTTTGGCTTTGGCCGGGATCTCGGTTTTCGCCAGCATCTGCATGCAGCGTTCACGCGAGAAACGCGGATGCACGCCATCGACGTAATCGACCGCCTGATCCACGCGCAGCCAGCGCGGCAGAATCGCGACGTCGGCGATGTAGGCCACCCGCTCCATCAACTGATCGCGCTGCGTGCGCGGGTCCATGCCCAGCACCGACAGCTCGCCGTCGAAATCGGTCAGGCCCAGCATCGCCCGCAGCAGCGTGGTTTTGCCGGCGCCGTTGCTGCCGATCAAACCGACAATGCGGCCTTTCTCGATGCGGAAATCGACCGAACCCAGCGCATCGTGCTTGCCGAACGCCTTGTGAATGCCACGGCCCTGCACCAGCGTGCTTGCGCTCGTGTTCATGCCGCACCTCCGGTCTGGCCCATCGCCAACAGATCTTTCGCGCTCAGATCCAGCAGCTCCATGCGCTTCAACACCCGCGGCCACTCTTCGTCGAGGAATTGTTGGCGCAGCTGCGTTTTCAGCTTCTCCCGCGCGCCTTCGTTGACGTACAGGCCGAGCCCGCGTCGTTTTTCCACGATGTTCTCCTCGGACAATTCCTGATATGCCTTGCTTACGGTCAGCGGATTGATGCGGTAATCCGCCGCCACCTGCCGTACCGAGGGCAATGCATCGCCCGCGGCCAGCGCGCCTTCCAGAATCAGCTGCACGATGCGCTCGCGCAGCTGCCGGTAGATCGGCGCTTCTTCACTCCACTCTGCTCGCATACGCCTCCTTAACTGCCTGTTCGAGGACTGCCGCAGCCGTCCTTGGGATGGTGTCTGGCCCGGACCGACCGGGACTGCCGGCCTGGCCAACGCTCGGGGCGCCCCTTGCGGGACTGTCCACACGCCGCAGAAAGCGCACTAGCCGTGGCGGTGTTGTAGTGAACTATAACACCGAGACTGTGACCGATTGGCGGGCTCTGTTACCAAACGTAAACCGCGCGCTCAGCGGCGCTGGTGGCGCGGCTGCAACAGCGCCGGCCGGTTGCCGGGCACCGAACGGGCGCTCACAATGCCCGCCTTTGCCCCTCTGGCTGAACGGTTGTCCAGTTGATGGCTGTCTCCTTTCTCACCCGGTTGCGCAGCCTCCACGGCCGCCGGGACCGGCTCGCCGCATTGCTGTTGGCGCTGGCCAGCCTGGCCTGCCTGCTTGGCTGGCTCGATACCTCACTGGCCTTGCTGGCCGGCATTGCCCTTTCCCTGAGCCTTGGCAACCCGCTGGCGGGCTTCAGCACCCGCGCCGCCGGTACGGTGCTCAAGACTGCCGTGGTCGGACTCGGCTTTGGCCTGCCACTGGCGACCGTACTGGCGACCGCCCGCGACAGCCTCTTCATCACCGTCGTCACCATCACTCTGGCGCTCGTGGCCGGCTACGGCCTGGCCAAGCTGCTGCGGGTGGAGCGTGTGCTCGGCCAGCTGCTCACCGCCGGCACCGCCATCTGCGGCGGCAGCGCGATTGCGGCGTTGGCACCGGTACTGCGCGCCAAAAGCGAGAGCATCACGATTGCGGTGGCGGTGGTGTTTCTGCTGAACGCGTTGGGGCTGTGGCTGTTTCCGCTACTCGGCCATTGGCTGGGGCTCAGTCAGGCCCAGTTCGGACTGTGGGCCGCACTCGCCATTCACGACACCAGCTCGGTGGTCGGCGCTGCCGCCAGTTATGGCGACGAAGCGCTCGTGGTCGCCACCACCGGCAAACTCGCCCGCGCGATCTGGATCGTGCCGCTGGTGCTGGGCTTTGGCATCGTCTACCGGCAACGCGACGGCAAGAGCGCGTTTCCGCTTTTTATTTCGCTGTTTCTGATCGCCAGTTTGCTGCGCACCGTATTCCCGGCGCTGGCGAACTGGGCCGAACCGATCAACACGGCCGCGCGGGCGCTGTTTGCGCTGTCGCTGCTGTGGCTCGGCGCCGGCTTGAGCCGCGCGACGCTGCAATCGATCTCGTTCCGGCCGCTGCTGTTCGCCGTGCTGCTGTGGTTGTTGCTGGCCGGATTCTCGCTGTTTGCCATTGAGGTGATGACATGAGCTTGCATGCTGACCTGCTCCACGCTGATCTACTGCACTACACGCTGCAACGGGAGGCGCTGCTGCGCAAGGATGATGCCGCGCAAGCCGCGTTGCGCGCGCGCAACGATGCGCGGGTGTTGGCCATGTACGGCGATGCGCTGTCGCTGCTCGGCGCGAGCCCGTATCAAGCGATGACCGCGTTGTCGGCAAGCCAGCGCGAGCACGCGGTGTTTCTCGGCCTGTATGACGGCATCCCGACCTTTGCCGTACGCCTCGATGAACCGGACAGCGCCGGTTTCAGCACCGCTGATTTCGGTGATCTGCGCCAGCATGCGGCGAGCTTGTCGAGCACGGATCTGCTGATTGCCTGTCAGGCCAAGGCTTTGTTGCACTGGCACCGCGAACACGGCTTCTGCGCCGGCTGCGGCAAACCGACCGTGATACAGGAAGCCGGTCACAGCCGGCACTGCGAGTACTGCCAACGCAATCATTTTCCACGCACCGATCCGGCGATCATCGTCGCCATTGCGCACGGCGACAAACTGCTGTTCGGGCGGCAGGCCAGTTGGCCGGCTGGCCGTTACGGCATGATCGCCGGTTTTGTCGAACCGGGCGAAAGCCTGGAGCAAGCGGTGGCGCGCGAAGTCATGGAAGAAACCGGCCTGCGCATCACCGGCGTGCCGCGCTATGCGTTTTCGCAGCCGTGGCCATACCCGGCGTCATTGATGGTGGCGTATTTCGCCAACAGCGAAGCCGACGTGCTGGAATTGAAAGACCGCGAGCTGGAGCACGCGCAGTGGTTGAGCCGCGATGAGCTGATCGCGGCGATCAAGCAGGGCGAGATGAAATTGCCGACCCGGGCCTCGGTCGCCTATGCCTTGGTGAAAGTCTGGTTTGAACAGGACGGCCGCTCACTGGCAACGGCATTGCAATCGCCCTGAACCGGTCAAGAAGGTGAATCCGCTGAAAACATCGCTTCAACCAAGCACCACCAACAAATCGATGTCAGCGATAGCGGCGCAGCAAGGCCTCAAAACTGCCATCCGCGCGCAAGCCTTCGCAGGCGGAATCGGTTGACAACACCGCTTCAGCGAAACACCACCAACAAATCGATGTCAGCGACAGCGGCGCAGCAAGTCCTCAAGACTGCCATCCGCGCGCAAGCCTTCGCTGGCGGAATCGGTTGACAACACCGCTTCAGCGAAACACCACCAACAAATCGATGTCAGCGATAGCGGCGCAGCAAGGCCCCAAGACTGCCATCCGCGCGCAAGCCTTCGCAGGCGGAATCGGTTGACAACATCGCTTCAGCGAAACACCACCAACAAATCGATGTCAGCGATAACGGCGCAGCAAAGCCTCAAGACTGCCATCCGCGCGCAAGCCTTCTATGGCACGGTTGACGCTGGCTACCGCCAGTGAGGCGGCCACGGCACAACGCACTTCAATCGGGTCGAAGATCAGCGGCGTGCTGAGCGGCATCGGCTCGGCCGGCATGCGACTTGACCAGGTCCGCAAATGCCAATCGAGGCTGATCGAGTTCATCACCAGATAATCGATACGCCGGGCCATGAATTTGCGAAACCCCTGCAGTTCGCTGCCGGCGTCATCGCGGCGCAGACGACCATCGCGGAAATAGGGTTCCAGCGCCGGATAGACGTAACCAAGCGTGGTTCCGATCGCCTGACCGTGTAAATCATCGAAGGTATTGACTGGCGCGGTGTTCGCTTGCCGGATGATCCGGTTGTGGATGCTGAACAACGGCA
>DASUEK010000373.1:0-3132 GCA_036275115.1 Permianibacter sp.
ACGATACCGATGTGTTTCATGGTGCCGCGCCTATCGCATCAGGCCACTTCACGCCACATTACGACGCGGCACACACGCTGCCGGTCGCCAGCACCTGGCCGGCGCGGCGCAGCACAAAATGCTCGGCCTCGCGCTGGAACAGCAAATCGTCGCAAGGCAGCAACACTGGCCGGACAAAGTTGATCGCAACCGTGCTGCGCGGTCGCTGGTCAGCGCGCGCAAACACGCTTTCCGTGCGCGCGGCCAGGTACATGCCGTGCGCGAGCACCGAGCGGGCGCCAAACCAGCGCGCCAACACCGGATGCAAATGAATCGGGTTGTAATCGCCGGACACGCGTGCATAACGGCGCGCCACGGCCGGCGTCAGCACCCAGGTTTCTTCCTGACTCGGCGTGCGCACTTGCGGCGGTGCCGAGCGTGCCAGCGGTTTGCGGCCACGGCGCACCAGATACTCGCTGCGGCAATCGGCGACCGCGACACCGTGCTGGGCAAATTCCACCTGCAGCGCCACGCCTTCGGCGTCGGAGTGGCTGGCCGTGATCCGGCTCGCCGACACGCTGAGCACAAACGGCGCCTGCCAATCGATGGCAGCGAGCGCCTGCAAGCGGTTGCTGAGATGAATGGCCCCCGGAATGGCGAACGGCAAATCCGGCTGCAGCATCAGCGCCAACTGCGCCCGCAGCGCCAGCGGATACAGCGCGGTGAGCAGTACCTGATCCGGCGCCTGCGCTGGCGCAAAGCTCAGCTCAAACATGCCGTGAAAGTCCTGCAAATACTCGGCCGCGAGCGGTGCCGCCGACCACTGCCGGGTCGGCATGGCGGCCGGCCATTCGCCCTGACGGTTCAGGGTCAGCGCGCTGCGCAGCATCAGCTCAGGGGTAGCAGGCAAGGCAGACATTCCGTCCCACTCCGATGGACACCAGAACCCAGCATAGTGCCCGGAAGCCGTTGTGGCAGCAATTGACCCGGTCACGGTGCGGCGAGAAGATCAGCACTTCCCCTTTTCTGGAAAGCCGCGAACCGGTCATGAGCCGCGCCTTCGTCAAAGAGAACGACAGCGACACCCCGCCCGAACTGCCGGAGCTGCCGGTTTCACCCGGTCCGAATCCGGTCACCGCGCGCGGGCTGGCGCTGCTGCGCGCCCGCTACGAGCACAATCTCGCCCGGCAAGCGGCACTGGGCGACGCCATCAGCGCCGAAGACAAACTGCAACGCGCCGAATTGCAGCGCGAACAGCGCTGGCTCGACGCCCGGCTCGGCAACGCGCAATTGCACCAGCCGCACGGCCATGGCGACAGCGTCGAATTCGGTTGTCAGGTGACCTTGGTGGACGAAACCGACAGCGAATACCGTTACCGCATCGTTGGTGAAGACGAAGCCAGCCCGGAACACGGCCGCATCAGCTGGCGCAGCCCGCTCGCGGTGGCGCTGAATGGTGCACAGGTCGGCGATGAGCGGATCTGGCAACGCCCGGCAGGGGCGCTGCGTGTTGACGTGATTGCGATCGATTGCACACCGGAACCCGTCGGCAATTAGTCGTCGCCCCAGTGCTGGTGGCTGGCGCACGACAGATTTTGCGATGGCGGTATCGGCTTCTGCTTACGCACCGCGGCGACACCATTCAGCTGAACGGCGCCAAATCGTGTCCGAATGCGCTCCATCGGTACGCCGGCATCGGCCTAAGCACCGCGCCTTGCGTCCAGCCCGGCCGGTTTCTGCCCACGCGGCTCCTGGACTGGAGCGTTGCTGACGCGCCAAACGGACAGGGCCCTGCCCACCAGCCGCTACGGCCACCCGGCCGGCAGCGGCAGGCTCGCCGCGTCACCAAGTTGCTTTCCGTACACTAGACTTCGTCTCGCATCACGCAGGATCGATGATCAGGTGCGGGAGAACCAAGCATGTCGAAGTCCGTGCGCCAACTTGCCACGTTTCTGGTAGTGAGCGCGTTGTTTCAGACCGTCAAGGCCAGCGACACCGCAAAGCTTGAAGATCTGCTTTCCATGCCGCTTGAGGAGCTTCTGGCCATCCGCGTCCAAAGCGCCAGCAAACGCGATGAAAGTGTGGCGTTGGCGCCAGGCTCGATCACCACGTGGTCGCACAGCGACATGCGCCGTATGGGCGCGGTCACCCTCTCCGATCTGGCCGATGTCACGCCGGGTTTTTCCACCCGCAGTGCCCTTGCCAACGATCAGTTCGAAACCCGTGGCATCACGGATCCGCTGAATGCGCGTCACTTGCTGATCGTCGACGGCATTCCGCTCAATCATGCCCGCGATTTCATGGTGCTGTCCCAAACGCCGTTCCCGACCCAGACACTCCGGCAAGTGGAGTTTCTCCGCGGCCCGGCCTCTGCCCTGTATGGCACCAGTGCCTTTCTCGGCGTGATCGATGTGCAACCCCTCGACCTCAACACCAATGGCGCCTTCAATGAATTCATGGTGGCGCGCGGCAATCGTGATGACGATCAACTCGTCATGGCCTACAGCTTGAACAAAAATGATGACGGCAGGCTCCGGCTTGCCGTCGGCCATCACCAGAAAACGGCGTCGCTGTTCGAGATCCCCTCCCCAGACCCGCAGCGGAATCTTCTGCAAGATCAAGTCGACAACCTGTATGGCGATTTTTCTTATCGCATCGATAGCGGACTGGCGTCCGGGCTCTCCTTCGGCTTTTTCCACATCAAGAAAAGCTCCGGCTTTGGTGAGTCCTGGACCGGCGGACAAGACACCAGCGCAGCGAATCAAGAGACTCGGGCAATCTCCATTCCCTATCTCAAATACCACACCGCACTCAACCGCGAGTGGTCGCTGAACGGCTACCTGAAGCACAACCGCTCAACGGAATCAGGCACCCAGACCAACCAGTTGTGGGGCGCCCCCTTCTTCTTTGATTACCTCATCGTAACGGAGAGCAACGAGCTGCAACTGGAAACCACGCGCAAACAGAAAGAAGGCAACGATTTTGTTGCCGGATTGAATTACGACGTTCGTCGCCAGATCGACGGCGACAGCTATATCTTCAATCCCGCGCTACAAAGCAGCGCCAACAGCGATGTCTTCAGCGAACAGGCCGAAAGCCGGGCGATTTACCTGCAGCAGTCGATTTCTTTTGACGGCATGGGGCATGGCAGTG
>DASUEK010000374.1:0-3523 GCA_036275115.1 Permianibacter sp.
GTCGACAGATGGAAGGCGTTCTCGTCACGACTGTAGATCTTGGTGATGCTGGCGGTAGTCGGGATCTTGCGCTCGGCCAGATAGTTCAGCAGGTCTTCCCGCGAACGCATGGTCCAGATCCGCCACGGCGCAATGACCGGCAACTCCGGCGCCAGCGCGGCAAATGTGCTCTCAAATCGCACTTGATCGTTGCCTTTGCCGGTGCAGCCATGCGACAGCGCATCAGCGCCCACTTGCTTGGCGACTTCCACCTGCGCCCGCGCCAAAATCGGCCGTGCCATCGAGGTACCGAGCAGGTACACGCCTTCATAAACGCAACCGGCCTTGACCAGCGGAAAAATGGCTTCGCGGGCAAACTGTTCCTTCAGGTCAACCACATGACAGCTGGATGCGCCACTCTTGATCGCTTTTTCCTGCACGCCTTTCAGCTCAGCCGGATCCTGACCAATATCGCCGACACAGCAAACCACTTCGCAGTCATAGTTCTCCTTCAGCCATGGCACGATCGCCGAGGTATCCAGACCGCCCGAATAGGCCAGTACAACTTTCTTGAAACTTGTGTTCTTCACCATTCGTTCCTCGTAGGGCGCATCTTGATGCGCCGCATGTTGCGTGATGCATTCAGGTCATACTTGGCGGTTCCGCTACGCTTGAGCCGCCCCGGGTAAACGTCAGGCCTTGTTGAACAGCTTGAGCAGCAGCGCGTTTTGCGCATGCATCCGGTTTTCAGCCTGCTGCAGCGCCAGACACAGTTTGCTATCCATCACCGCACTGCTGATCTCGACGTCGCGATGCGCTGGCTGGCAATGCATGGCGTATTGCGCGCCGGTCTGCACCAGCAGCGTTTCGTTGAGCTGGAACGGTGCGAACAAGGGTTGCAGCTCAGCCAGCGTTCCAGCACACCCCATCGACAGCCAGGTGTCGGTGTACAGCACATCCTGCTGACCGAGCTCACTCAATTTGTTCACCAACCTGATGCTGCCACCGTGCTTGGTCGCCAAGGCCTGTGCCTGGTCCACCCAGTACGCTTTCGGGCCACGACCAACCGGCGTCGCCACGGTTACCTGTGCGCCGAGCATTGCTCCCAACACCAACAGCGAATGGCTGACGTTGTTGCCATCACCGACAAACGCCAACTTAACACCCTTTACCTGACCGAATGCCGCTTTCAGCGTGACAAAATCGGCCAGCGCCTGACACGGATGCAGCTGTTCACAGAGCGCGTTGACCACCGGCGCCGATGCGTACTGCGCCATCTTCGCCAAGGTGTCGTGCTGATACACCCGCGCGACGATGCCCTGCACCCAGACCGACAAGTTTTGGGCGTAGTCCTGGGTCGCTTCACGGGCGCCAATGCGCTCGTCCTTGTGGTCGATGTACATCGCATGACCACCCAGCTTGGTGATACCGACCTCAAAGCTGACCCGGGTGCGCAGGCTCGGCTTTTCAAACAACAGCGCAAAACTGTGACCTTTCAATGCGCTGGCAAACGCCTCCGGTTGTTGCTTTGTCCGGATCGCCAGATCGATGATGCTTTCGGTTTCAGCCGGGCTGAACTCCAGCCCGGTCAGGTAATGCTTTGCCATGGTGTTGCTTCCTCGTTTTCTGGCTGGCGTGTCCCAATCACGCCGAGCTGTTTTTACAGAGGTCGCAGCAGAGAATTTGTCAATTCATCAATTCAGAGCCGGACCGTGGTGCCGAAACTTGCGTCAGAGCGCAATCGTCGGAGCTTGGTCGGATCAAAAAAGCTGGCAATGGTGACCGGCTTGAGCAAGGTCGCCGCCGCGTCGAGCGCTGCCCGCACTTTGGCGATCATGCCGCCGGAAATCGTACCGTCCTGAATCAGCTGGTCGATCTCAGCGGCAGTGAGTGACGGCGCATAATTGCCATCGGCAAGACGAACGCCAGCAACATCCGACAACAGCAGCAACTGTTCGGCGTTGACGGCCGCCGCAATGGCCACCGCGGCGTCATCCGCGTTGACGTTGCGCAGCTGACCACTGGCATCGACTGCGATGCTGGAAACGATGACCAACGCACCAGCATTCAGCAGGCTTTTCAGCACGCTCCCAGCGCCGGCCTTGACGGTACCGACAGCGCCCAGCTCTGCATCCGGATGCGGCGTGCAGCTCGCGGTGTCGCCATCCGCAAGTGACAGCCCGACGGCATTCAGTCCGGCCTTCTTGGCGGCGGCCACCAGTGTCTTGTTGACCTGCCCAGCCAGCACCGCCGTAATGACCGGCATCTGCTCCGGCGGCGAGACCCGCAAGCCGTTTTTCTTGACGACCGGCATGTGCCATTGCTGCAAGTGTTGGTCCACCTGCTTGCCACCGCCATGCACCAGTACTACCGGCTGCTGCGCGTGCAGCTCGGCGACTGCCTGCATCAAGTCGGCAATTACCTTCGCCTCTTCCACCGCGGCGCCACTCAGTTTGATGACAACCGGGTTGATTGCGGCCAGTTTGGTCACAGAAACGGTCATCACAGCACTCCTTGCGGCAACAAACCGGCGGTTATCGGCAAACCAAAGCGCAGATTGAAACACTGCACCGATTGGCTGGCCGCGCCTTTCAACAGGTTGTCGAGCGCGCTGAACACGCTGACCTGATTGCGCTTGGCATCAAAACTCCAGCCGATATCACAGAACGGCGTGTGTTCGACCTGTTGCACAGCCGGAAACACGCCGGCACCGAGCAAACGGATCAGTGGCTGCGTGCTGTACGCCTTGCTGAACGCGCCCTCGACATCGGCAGCGGTCACCCCCGCATTGGTGAAGGCGTAAATGCTGGCAAGGATGCCGCGCTTGAAATTGCCGAGGTGAGGCGTGAACACCACCGGCACACCGAGATTCTTTTCAATCTCGGGTTGATGCCGGTGGTTGTGCACGCCGTACGGTGCTAGCGACACCTCACAGAAACTCGAGTTGAGCGCAGCTTTGCGGCCCGCACCGCTAACGCCGGAAACCGCACTGATAACGGGAGCGACATCGCTGCGTAGCAGGCCGGCGTTGACGAGCGGCGCCAATGCCAGCGTCGATGCCGTGACATAACAACCGGCGCAGCCGATTACCTGCGCATTGGCAAGACCGGCCGCTTCAAGCTCCGGCAAGCCATAGACGGCCTGCGCCAACAGCTGCGGATGCGGGTGGCTGAATTTGTAGACGGTCGGATAAATCGATGCGTCGGCAAAGCGAAACCCGGCCGACAGATCGATGACGACCTTGGCTTTCTGCAGCAAAGCCGGCGCGATCTCGGCGCTCAGTTCATGCGGCGTACAGAGGAACACAGCATCCAGATCGGAGGCCAGTGCATCGAGCGAAAACGGGGCAACGGTTTGCGCGACCAATGCGCGCGCTTTCGGCGCAAAGGTATGGAACGGGACGACGCCCTGCTTTTCACCGGAACCAGTCTCGCTGCCCGAATGGAATAATTGCAGCGAAGCAATCTGCGGATGGGCCGCGAGGATTTGGGTGAGTTCGGCGCCAACATAACCGCTGGCGCCGAGTACGGCGACTTTCAGCATT
>DASUEK010000375.1:0-4543 GCA_036275115.1 Permianibacter sp.
AGCCTTTACCTGCTCGGCGAACTGATGGCGGATGGCTTGCTGGCGGCCGAGGATATCGATCCGCTACAGCGGCATCGTCGTCAGCCGCGGCCGCTGCCGACCGTGCGACTGGCGGTGGTGGCGGAGAACGCCACGGTCAAGGCACGGCTCGCCGCTGCCGGCATCGCGAGCCAGACGGCAGACGAATGGCCGGATGTGTGTTTTGCCGAAGCGGAGGATCTGTCGCGTATCCTGCAGGAGGTTGGGCGCAGTGAGAAACTGGCGCTGTCCGGCCGACCGTTCCGCCGCTTGCGTTCGCTCGCGACCGCGCAGGCCTACCGCATTGGCGGGCGGCTGCATCTTTTCTACGGCCAGTTCCAGAACCCGAACAGCTTTTACGTCGCGTTCGACAATCGCTTGTTGCTGGCGCAGTTCCGTGCCGAGTTGTCGTATGTGGCGCGGCACTGGGACCAACCGGGCGCACCGATGCTGCTGTTCAAGCTGCGATCGGTGGCGCTCGATGGCGACGGCGCCGATGCGGTCATCGCCGTGTTGCAGGAATTGCAGGGCGGCCAGTGCGCCGGTGTTCCGGTTGCGCTCACGGCTTTGTCAGCGCTGCTCACCGAACTGGTGCCGGTCGAGCTGGCGGTCAGCGTGCCCGCGGATTTGCCGAGCGCGGATCTGTCGGCGGTCGATCGCTGTTTTTACCTGCCGTTCGATCCGGCGGCATCGCGTCAGCCATTGCCGGATGCCGTATCGAGCAAGCAAGGCTTTGCGGCACTCGTTCAGCAACTGAGCGCAACGCAATCGGTACCGGTGCAGCTGCGTTTGCTGCAAAGCCTTGGCAATCACTACGGTCTTGATGAAGACAGCGGTCTTGGTAGCGGTGAGCCCGTGCTGCTGCGGCAGTTGGCGCGCGAGCTGTACGTCAAGGCCGCCGGCCTTGGCCATTGGGCGGCCATCCGCTTGGCCGCTGGTTTGCTGCACAAGGCGCACGCCGGTCTGGAAGATGCGGTGGCGGAGTTGATTGCGCGCCAGCGGCAGGTGGTGTTCGGGCGGGCGGTTGCGAGCTATGTTGCAGTGTCGTCGCCGCTTGCCAATGACAAGATTCATGCGCTCATCCGTCAGCACACCGGACGCGATCCACGCGAATGCCTGTTGAACCAGGAAGTGCTGGTTTACCTCGTGATGCTGGTGCGCGCCAAGCCGAGTCTGTTGCAGGGCCTGCTGTCGATCCGCACCAGCCATTTGTTGTTGTTGATGGTGAGCCAGCTGGCGGCCGAGGCCGACCTCTCGCAGGATGAAGCGTTCGAGCAGCTGTGCGCGCAGCCGCCGCATGTGCTGTTCGCACGCCTGCAAACCGTGCTAGAGCATTATCAGGATTCGCTCGGCACACTGGCGCGCAATGAGCGGCTGCATTATCAGCTCGATGCTGACGGCATCAAGCAGGTGGAATTTCTGGCCAGCGATGATCCGCAGCGCGGTTATGGCGAGACCGACTGGCGGCAATGGCGGGAGCGGGTCGGTGTGATCAGCCGCCACCCGGACTGGTTTCACGCCGACATCTGGCATTTGTTGAAGCATTGTGATGGCCTGATGCTGGGTGACCGGTATGAAAAACACAATCTGCTCGATGCCAAGGCCGTGCTGGATGCCACCACACCCGGCGAAGCCGCGTTTGCGCTGCAGTTTGAAAGTCTGTTGAACGAACTGCCGGACTCGGCCTACCGGCAATTGAATGTCGAAGCGCTGATGGCGTTGACGGCAGTCTTTCGCGCCAATCCGACACTGGTGCTGGCAGATCGCCTCGTGCTCGATGCCTTGCTGAGCTATGCGGTCAAACTCGACTGGCTGGCCCAGCATCCGGGTGACAGCGAACGTTACAACACGGTCCGCGCGGCGGCCTGGGATGCGTTCTATCTGCTGCCACCGCACCGGGTCGCCAATGCGGTGATCCGCGCCTTCCGTTATCTGCTGGAAGAACATCGCAAACCGGCAACAGGTGCGGCATGAACGATGCCGCCGCGGAGTCGTGGCAAGCGCTGCATCAACAGCGGTGTGATCAGCCGTTTGCCGTGCTCGGCTGGCAGCGGCTCGGCAAGCAATGGTGTTATCGCACGTGGTTGCCGGGCGCCGAAACCGTGGTCGGCCTCAGTGGCGAGCGTGATGCGTCGCTGGAGTTTCGCCGCATCGCCGAAGGCGTGTTCGAATCCGCGCCGCTAGCGCGCCGAACAGCGCTGACACTGCAAGTCAGCGGGCCACACGGCAGTTATCACTCGACCGATCCCTGGCAGTTTGCGCCACCGGCCACCGTCGCCGTGACGGTAAACAACCGTTACCGCGAACTCGGTGCGCTCGAACAATCGCGCAGCCGCTTTGGTGCGCGCAGCCGCGGCGTTCGCTTCATGCTGTGGGCGCCCGCGGCGCAGGCGGTTTACCTGACCGGCGATTTCTGCCATTGGCTGGGTGGGCAGCTGCCAATGCAGCGACTCGCGGATGGCTATTGGTGGCTGTTTGTACCCGAGGCAAAGCCCGGTCAGCTGTACAAATTTCTGATCACCGATTGCCACGGCGTGCGGCGCGAAAAAGCCGATCCGCACGCGCGCGCCATGGAGCTTGCACCCGGCAATGCTGCCCGTATCGTCGGCGGCAGCAGCTTTCGCTGGCGTGATGCCGACTGGCGCCGGCAACGCCGCCACATCGACGCCAGGAACGCGCCAATGTCCGTTTATGAACTGCATGCTGGCAGTTGGCGTCGGCATCCGGACGGGCGTTGGTACAGCTACCGCGAACTGGCCGATGCCTTGGTGCCTTACCTCGTGGATCTCGGTTACAGCCACGTTGAGTTCATGCCGCTTGCCGAGCATCCGTTCAGTGGTTCGTGGGGTTACCAGGTGGTCGGCCTGTTTGCGCCGACCGCACGCTTCGGCAGCCCGGAGGATCTGAAATACCTGATCGATCGCTGTCATCGCGCTGGCATCGCGGTGTTGCTCGACTGGGTGCCGGCGCATTTCCCGCGCGATGAACACGGTCTCGTCCGGTTTGATGGCAGCGCGCTGTACGAGCACCCGGATCCGCGCCGCGGCGAGCACCCGGATTGGGGCACGCTCATTTATGACTATGGCAGGGCTGAGGTCTGCGATTTCCTGATCAGCAACGCGCTGTACTGGCTGAAGGAATTCCATTTTGATGGCCTGCGCATCGACGCCGTTGCATCCATGCTGTATCTCGACTATTCACGTGGCCCCGGCCAATGGTTGCCGAACAGTCGCGGTGGCAATGAGCATGACGAGGCCATCGCGTTTTTCCGTCGCCTGCATCGCGTGCTGCGTGCCGAGTGTCCGGATGCCATCACCATCGCCGAGGAATCCACGGCATGGCCCGGCGTGACCCAGCCGGTCGAGCGGGGCGGTTTGGGTTTCGATTTCAAATGGAACATGGGCTGGATGCACGACAGCCTGCGCTATCTCGGCAAGGAGCCGATCCATCGTCGCTATCACCACGGCGATATCCGTTTTGGTTTGTCGTATGCATTCAGCGAGCAGTTTGTGCTGGCCTTGTCCCATGACGAGGTGGTGCACGGCAAAGGCTCGCTACTGAACAAATGTCCCGGCGATGACTGGCAACGGTTTGCCAATCTGCGGGCGTTTTATGGCCTGCAATACGCCCATCCCGGCAAGAAGCTGCTGTTCATGGGCGGTGAATTCGGCCAGCGCCGGGAATGGAACCATGATGCCGAGCTGGATTGGTCGCTCTTGCAAGAATCGTTGCATCAAGGCGTGCAGGATTGGCTGTGGGCACTGAATCATCATTATCGCCAATCACCTGCGTTGTGGCAGCGCGACAGTGATCCGCAAGGCTTTGAATGGCTGGAGGCAGATGCCGATGCCATCAGTGTTTACGCGTTTGTTCGCTGGGACAATGCGGGCCGAGCGCCGTTGATCGCCGTGATGAATTTCACGCCAGTGGTGCGGCACGGCTATCGGCTCGGTGTGCCGGCGGTCCATGCGGTCAATGCCTGGCAGGAAGTGCTGAACAGTGACGCGACCGAATTCGGTGGTTCCGGTATCGGCAATCGCGTGCCGCTGCAGTTGCAGCCGGTGTCGGCACACGGCCGCGCACAGTCGATTGTCCTTGAACTGCCACCGCTTGCGACCATCTGGTTGCAGCCGCACGCGCCAATGCAATCACAAGCACAATCGAATAACCACAACCACCACAACAACAAAAACGACAACAACAAGAACTGACCAAGAGGATGCATCCATGTTGCACGGCGCGGATCCGTTGACGCCACGGCCTTTCGGCAGCACCGGCCTGCAGGTGACGCCGCTCGGGCTCGGCGCGCAGTGGCTCGGAGATCCGGCGGTGCCGGAGCATGAGGTCGAGGCCTTGCTGGATGCGGTGCAGGCGGCGGGCATCAATCTGATCGACACGGCGCGCTCCTACGGTCTGTCGGAACAGCGGCTTGGTCGCTGGTTGAAGTCGCGGCGGTCAGCATTTGTGCTGTCGACCAAGCTTGGTTACGACATTGCCGGTGAACCGGACTGGACCTATGGCTGTG
>DASUEK010000376.1:0-45551 GCA_036275115.1 Permianibacter sp.
GGTGGTACAAATTTACTTCGCGAGATTCGTAATGGGGCAAATTTACTTCGTTTTCTCGCGAAGTAAATAAGTATCAGGCATGAAATTTCGGCATTATAAATCAGACACTTAGATTGCGGCTGGATGGTACACATTTACTTCCGCGGACAACTGTTCCAGCAGTCCTTGGCCAGATACCGCCTTCGGAATGGGATTCAGCTAACCACGACCATGACGACCAAGATCGTCGGTACTCGCTGACGAATGGCTTTCCCCGTTCAGGTCAGTCATCCAGTGCCGTTTCTGAACCCAATGTGGTTTGCGGCGGTTGCAGATAGCGCAATGTGGTTGCGGTGCGCTGCCAACCGTGCCGCGCGAACAGCTTGCTGAGGTTCAAGCCGATACCGATATACGCCGTCCGGCTGCCGTCGGTAGCGCTGTGGTCATAGCCCCGTGCGTAATAACCAATATGCAGCTCCAGCCAGGACCATGCGCTGTCTTGCAGGCTGTCGAAGCCATCCAGCTTGATGGCCAGAAGAAACTTCAAGTGCTCATAATCCGTGAGCAGATCATCGTTGAACGAAAGCAAGCTGTGTTCCACCCGGAAGTCAATGCGCCGATGCCAGCCGGGATCGACATAGTGCCGATACCCGGCATAGCTGCCGAGCAGATTGAACAGCATGTCTTCTTTGGAGTACCCGTAGTCACTGAAACTGTCACCGGCTTCCATGATGGTCATGAGCAACAGACTGGATATGGCGGCATGCTTTCCCGCTTCGCTGCGTTCAGTGCCCCAGCCTTCATACCAATGGCCCAATAATGCAGTCAGCACATGACTGGTGTAGAAATGACCGAGTTTGTCTGCGCCACCCTCGACACTGTCCTGTTCGAACCAGCCTTCGGCGCTGGTGTGCGGTGTGCGCGAGAAATAGTCCCATTGCACGCTGCCGTAGCCGATTACCGCCAGTGTGCCGAGCCAACGACTGTTGCGTATGCGTGCTTCGCTGGCGTCCGTTTTGCCCTCAGGCCGTACATCGATTGATACGACTGTGAGAGATACGTCGGTTTGCTCGCTGGCCAGGCAGTGACCCGATGACAAGCCGGGCAGCATCAGCGTCAGCGTCAGCATGAGCAAAACGCCGTGCTGCCCAGCCATGTCGCTGCGATGGGGCATCGCCTCTACTCCAAATCGGTTTGCAACCACGCCAACAACAGACGCTCCGTTTGGGCCATGCCTTTGGCCAGTGCGGCTTCACAATCTGTCGTGTTATACGGATTTGCTTGTGCGCTTGTCGTATTCATAACCACGGCTATGCTGGCATACGCCAATTCCATTTCACGGGCCAAAGCGGCTTCCGGCATCGCGGTCATGCCAACGATATGGCAGCCGTCCCGCGCCATTCGGGCCAGTTCGGCGCGCGTTTCGTAACGCGGCCCTTGTGCCACGGCATAGGTCGCTGTTGGACAAACCGGAATTTTTTGCGCCTGCGCCAGCTGTAATAGGTGCTGGCGCAATATCGGCGTAAACGGCTCGCGGAAATCGACATGGCGGACATCAGGGCCGTTAAAAATTGTTTGCTCACGACCCGAGCTGTAATCGATCAATTGATCCGGCAGCAACAGATCGCCCGGTTGCAAATCGTCGGCAATTGCGCCAACCGCGAACAGCGCAATAATCTCGGTCACCCCGAGCGACTTCAGCGCCGCAAGATTGCTGCGATAATCAATCGCATGCGGCGGAAACTGGTGCTGCTCGCCATGACGTGGCAAACGCCACAACGCGCGATGCGCATCACCGACCAACGAAACGGCGGCAGTCGGTTTGCCGAACGCAGTCAATGGCTGCTGCTGTTGCCGGACTGGCCACTCACTGAACGGTTGTGGTCCGGTTCCGGTGATGATCGCCCGCTGTCCCATCGCTTGTTCCTCGACTGCGTTTGCTTTCACGCACCAAGCGCTTTCATGCGCCTGATGTGTGATTGGCGTTCGGCCGTGCTCGTGAGCGCCAGAATGTCAGCGACAAACCCAACACTGCGCCAGACGTGGCCAGCAACATGTCTTTCTGGGCATCCCACGGATCGCCCTGGCTGCCGACGTAAGCGATGCCGAGGTCGCCGCCAAACATTATCGCGGCGCCCCACTCCACCCATTCATAAACGGTCGAACCAAAACTCAGCAGCAACAAAGGCAAGCCATAGCTGAGGCCGGGTGAGAGCGACAGCGTGCGGTGACAAAGCTCACGCACCGGCATTGCCAGCAGCAAGCCATAACAGAAATGCACCAGCCGGTCGAAATGGTTGCGACTGCCGGGATCGTTGATAAAACCAAGTGTGTGTAACCATTCCCGGTACGGCACTTCGGAATAGGTGTAATGCGCGCCGACGGCGTGCAGCAACAAAAATGCGGCGATCAAACCATTGGCGGTGCGTGACAGCGGCACCCGGCGCCGGTGATGCCAGAGCAACGCGGCAAACAGCAGCACCAGCACATTTTCCAGCGCCCAATCCTGGCGATACCTCGGCGACCACGCCAAGGCTAGCCAGAAAATCCCATAGGCGATCGCCAGCGCATGCAGAAACTGCCGACGCTGCGTGACCACCGTCGCCAAAGCGGTGGCCGATGTTGCTGTGCACGTTGCCGTTGCCGTGCTAGCTTTCATCTGAACGCTCGATTTGCCGATGGAGTGCGCCATGAACCCCAGTGCGGAACAGCATTATTTGCTGTACAACGAGACTGAGCTGGACAAGGTCATCGTCGCCATGGCGCGGCAATGTCTGTCGCTGTTTTCGCCAGCCACGCCGCCGATTTTGGTTGGCATGCTCCGTCGTGGCGAACCGCTTGCACAGCGCTTGCAGCAGCAGTTGCGGCAACACTGGCCGCAGGCGCCGCTGCCGGTATTTGGACTGACCCTGAAACGCTATGCCGATGATTTGCATCTGCTGCACCCGGAAACCGCGTTGACCGACAACCCGGCCCTGCTCGCCTGCGATCTCGCCAGCACATCGTTGCTGCTGGTCGATGATGTGCTCTACCAAGGCCACTCCCTGCTGCGCGCCGTCAATTGGCTGGTGCAACACGGTGCCAGCTGTGTGCGGACCGCCGTGCTGGTCGACCGCGGCATTGCCCAACTTCCCCTTCATGCCGATGTCGTCGGCTTGCATTTGCAAGTCCCCGACAACGACGTCATCGAATGCCGAGTGCCGCCTTATGAGGCAAGTTTTCAAGTGGAAATCTGGCATCGACCCGGCTGAGCTTTCGCAGAGGCTATCAGCTTCAGTCTGTCGCTTGCTCATGCCGATGAGCCTGTTGGAAGCCAGCGCGGCTCAGCAGCGCGCATACATCGTCATCATTCAACTGGTGAAAATCTTCATACCACTGGCCGATGGCATAGAACGGTGCCGGTGTTTCCAGACAATAAACGCCATCGGCGAGGCGTTGCAGTGCGGCAATGCTGTCGGGCGATGCCACCGGCACCGCAACCAGAATGCGTGCCGGCTGCAGTTGGCGTAGCGCCATGATCGCTGCTCGCATGGTGAACCCTGTGGCAATGCCATCGTCGACCAACAACAGATCCTTGCCTGCTACCGTGGCAGCGGACAGCGGCGGGCGATTGCCCCGATAAATGCGCTCACGGCGCTGCAATTCGGCACGCTCGGCCAACAGTTCAGCCGCTATCGCGGTTTCGCTGATTTCTCTGGCTGCAATCACCGCTTCGTTGCGCATCACGATATTGCCGCTGGCCACTGCGCCCATGGCAAGTTCGCTGTAGCCTGGGCAGCCCAACTTGCGCACAACAATCACATCCAGCGGCAACGCCAATTTTTCAGCAACGGCCGCGGCAACCGGAACCCCACCGCGCGGCAGCGCCAGCACCAGCGCATTCGAACCGGTGACGACGACCTGCAAACGGTGCAGCCATTCGGCCAGGGCATGACCGGCAGCAGTGCGGCTTCGAAACGGAAAGCCATATGGCATGGTCACGGCCTTGTCCTCTTGGGCACATGGCCAGCATAGCGTGAGCGGTGTCGCTGCGGTGATAACGCCGGCTTCTATCAATCCCATCTATAGGACCACTTCATCTTTCTGGTCGTTGTCGACCGCGGTGATTTGACCGCTATCAAACCGCGGGCGCAGAATCGAGACAAAAGTTGCCTCTCTCATCATTGCACGCCATGAGTGGCAAGGAGCAGAACATGGACAAGGTACGCCAAAGTCAACGCGACAAATTGTTCAAGCCGGATCTGCAGGACCCGTATCGCGCCACGCTGCGCAGTGCCGGCCCGGCGTTTTGTGGTGATTGCGGCGCGAGCTATGCGGAAGGTCGCTGGAGTTGGGACAAGCTGGCCGAAACAACCGCCGCCGAGCGAACCACGTGCCCGGCGTGTCGCCGCAAAGCCGACAATGCTCCGGCTGGCACCTTGACGCTTTCCGGTCCGTTCGTGCTGCGTCAGCATCAGGAAATCGTCAATGTGATCAATCGAGTGGAAGCGGCCGAAAAATCCCAACACCCGCTTGAGCGCCTGATGCGCATCAGTCCGTTCAGTGAAGGTTTGCTGGTGACAACGACCGGCGTTCACCTGGCCAATCGGATTGGACACGCGCTGGAGTCGGCCTTTCACAACAAAGCGACCTATCACTACGACGACAGCCGTCGGCATGTGGATGTGCACTGGTCGCGCTGAGTGATTGTAACCGCGCAGCTCTTGCCCGCTGAAAGCCAGTAACCGAAACGTAACAAAACGGTTACTGGCCATGACAGTGCCAGTAACCGTTTTTTACTACGGCGCGGCATTGCGATGGCCCAACAGCCCCGTCAATGCTGGTAACAGCAGCGGCGTCAGATCAATGGCGTTGGATGGGTGCGGCACACTGTTGCAACTGACTACCCGTTCGGCGCCTGCCGCCAGCAATTGCTGCCAGGCGCCATCGACAAACAGACCGTGCATGGCTATGCAGATCGGCGCCTTCAGTTGTTGCTTCTTTAGATGCCGAATCGCAGCCAGCATGGTATGACCGGTCGAAACCATGTCGTCCAGCAGCACGGGAGTGTGCAGCCGGACATGGTCCGTTACCGGTAACGAGACCTCCACTTCGCGATCACCGAGCCGGCGCTTTTCCAGCACCTGATACGGACAGCCGACTGTGTTGGCGATTGCCGCCACCCACTGTTCGCTCTCGCGATCCGGGCCAATCAACATCGGCATGCCGACCTGCTGGCGAATGAAATCTGCAACCAGGGGCGCGGCATGAACAATCTGGTTCGGTATGGTGTAAATCTGGGCAAGCTGTTCGTAACGATGCAGGTGTGGGTCAACGGTCACCAGCCAGTCGAAATACGGCGAAAGGAGTTCAGCAAAAAGCCTGGAACTGACCGCTTCCCCTGGGTTGAACCGAGCGTCCTGCCGCATATATGCCAAGTAAGGTGCCAGCAAACCAACCCGTCGCGCACCGAGTTCCCGCGCCGTGCGCGCCAGGAATAGCAGCGGCAACACAATGCTGTCCGGATCATGCAGATTGCACAGCACAACGACGTCGGCATCGCGGCAGTCGCTGTGCAGACGGACATAACTTTCGCCATCGGGGAAATGGCGAATCTCGCAGTCGCCCTGCTCCCAATTGAGCGACCGCAGCAATTGCTGTTGCAGCAACACATTGCCATCGAGGGTGAACAACAGGGGCCGGATCTGCATCATTCGCCCTCCTCAATCATGATCATGTTCGTGTGCATCTGGTGATACTCCAGCGCATAAGACAGTTCCCCCGGAGTCTCGGCATTCAAGGTCAGCAGGCGATCGCCTTTGCTGACGTGGTCGCCGAGTTGGCACCAGATGCTGACGCCCGCTGCGGGTGCACCGGGCGCGCCAGCAAGTTTGGCAAGTCGCGACAACACCCGATTATCGATGCGTGTCACGACACCATCATGATTGGCCAGAATATCCTGCTGATAATCGGCGTAAGCCGGCTCGCGCAAACCGCCCTGCGCCATGCAAATGGCGGTGAATTTGCGCCAAGCCGCGCCGCTGTCCAGTGTTTCGGTTGCAAGGGCAAGACCGTTGCCGGGCGTCGCAACGCCGCCCATTTCCAGAATGTTTGCCGCCAAGATCAATGCGCGTTCCCTCAGATCCAAAGGACCGCTGCCATGGTTCTGCAATACTGACAACACATCGCGTGCCTCCAGACACGGACCGATGCCGCGCCCCACCGGCTGCTCACCGGCAGAGATCTGCACTCGCACTGACAGATCCAGCGCCTCGCCAACGGCGATCAAGGTATCAGCAAGCCGCTGTGCCGCGGCCGCTGAACGCACTTTGGCGGTACCACCGACCGGAATATCGATCAACACATGACTGGCGCCGGCGGCAATTTTCTTTGACAGAACCGATGCCACGAGCTGGCCTTCGCTGTCGATCTCCAGTGCCCGCTCAATACGGATCAGCATGTCATCGGCCGGACTCAGGTTGACGGCACCGCCCCAAGCCAGGCAGCCGCCCTCCTGCTCGACCACATGACGCATTTGTTCGAGATTCAGATCGACGTTGGTCAAGGTCGCCATGGTGTCGGCGGTTCCCGCCGGCGACGTGATGGCGCGTGACGAGGTTTTCGGGATGCAAAGTCCATTGGCGGCGGCGATGGCGACAACAATCGGCGTGGTGCGATTGCCCGGCAAGCCGCCGACGCAATGCTTGTCGACGACAACGGTGCGCGGCCAACGCAGGCGCTGACCGACATTGACCATGGCGCGGGTCAGCGCGATCACTTCCTCACGCGCCATGCGATCGCCGGTGCAGGCGGCGACGAAGGCAGTCAAATGCACTTCGCTGTACAAACCACTGACAATGTCATGCAGGATGGCATCAAAGCCTTGCTGACTGATGCTGTTGCCAAACAGCTTGCTGCGGACATGGCCGAGAGAATCCATGTGTGGCGGATGCGACACGCGCACCCAGTCGCCCGGTTCGACCTGCAGTTGCTGCCACGCCGCTTCCGACAGGCCGACATGGCCGGGCGGCACAATATCGCTGTCGACGATGTCGAGCGTTGCAACGACATGACGCTGTGGAGTCGACAGTTGTATCCGCGACAAGGCATTGAAGCCTTCGGCGCGACAGGCATGGCAGTCGCGCGGCATGAAGGCAATTGCCTGCCGATGGGTATCAATGCCGAGCCGCTTGACAAACAGCTCGTTGACATTGGGTTTGTTGCGCATGGGCTTCCACTCCCTGCAACGACGAAATTGATCAACTGCAAGCAGCTTAATGCAGATCGCCAACGAAACTTTGTGCGAGGTCAAATTGCCGCGTGGTCAACGCCATGCTGACCATACCGCAACGGCGGCCGAAAGGATAAAAAGTGGATTGACGGTGCATGCGCGGCGGCAACGTGCCGGGCGCGAGAGTCAACGTGACAAGGGAAAACAGGCGAGTGGAAATGAAAAATGCCGGACCTGGCAGCCAGCCGCCGATTATTCGCCGCTGGCGGCGCGAGTCATCACTGCGAGCAGTTCGGCTTCGCCGCGGCTCAGGTGGCAGCGCTGCATCACTTCATCCGGGCTGACGCCCTGTTGCAGCAAGCGCGCCGCCTGACTGTAAGCCTTGTGATGCGATGCACTGACCTGGGTCTCGCCCTGCATTTTCTGGGCGACACCTTGCAAATCGGTTTGCAGCTGCACCAGTTTCTTGCCGACCACTTTTGCGGTATCGGCCAACTGCTGATGCTGGCTGCGCAATTCCTGCACCAGGGATTCGGTACGTTGTACCCGGCGCCATAAAAATAGGCATAGGCCAGCGAACAGCAGCGCCAGCCCGGTGCTCAACATTGCCACATAAGCCAAAAGGTCCATGCTGCGAATCCGGATGTCCGCGTCAGTGGGCGCTGAAACTCAATTCGGCCCATTCGTTGTCAGAGAGCAGTTTGTTCAAATCCACCAGAATCAGCAACTCGCCATTGCGGTTGGCGACGCCTTGGATGAACTTGGCGCTTTCATCGTTGCCGACATTCGGCGCCGATTCGATTTCGGAACTGCGCAAATACACCACTTCCGCAACGCTGTCGACCAGAATGCCGATGACCTGTTGATCGGCCTCGATGATCACGATGCGGGTGTTGTCAGTGACTTCAATCGGAGGCAACCCAAAACGCTGGCAGGTATCAATGACGGTGACGACATTGCCGCGCAGGTTGATGATACCGAGCACGTAGATCGGAGCGCCCGGCACCGGTGCAATGTCGGTGTAACGCAAGACTTCCTGTACCTGCATCACGTTGATGCCATAGGTTTCATTGCCCAGCCGGAAGGTCACCCACTGCAGAACCGGATCTTCCTTGACGGTGCCGCTGGCTTTGGCTGCATTTGAACTCACATTGCTCATGGATACACCTGTTTATCCAGCCCTGACGGGCAGCCTTGAATGGGAAACGGCATCGGTACATGCCGGTACTGCCGTAAGCATAGCTTGCTTTTTTGACAACGGCGGCTCAGGCCGCGCGCCGTCCGTGTTGCTCAAACACCTCGACCAATGCCCGGGCATTGAGCAAGGCGCAGCGGTCTTCCTTAATCATGCCCGCCAGCCAGGGCCGACGCGGGTTACTGTCATACCAGCGGACATCGTCCTGACTGAGGCCGCGGGTCGCACACAGGTCGGTGCAGGCCAGACCCCAGGCGGTATCGCCGATACGGATGACGTAGCGATAACCGTCAACCAGCTCCGGCCGGTATTTGTCACCGAGCAGGTAGCGGCCGGTATCAACCACGTTGATGTTGTCCGGCTCGTGCGGCATCAAACCAAGGAACCACTCGGCCCTGCCGACCAAAGGGGTCAGAGGCTTGTCGCGGCGCTGGATGCCACCAAGCAGGTGCAGCGGCAACGCGAGCCGCAACTCGTCGACCCGGAACACCAGGGTCGGGAAACTGGCCGGCAGTTCGCGCCGGTAGTCGGCATTGCTGTAAACGCCGGCTTGGGCATCGGCGACCGCCGCGGCAACCGCGGTCAATGGCTGCGGGATCGGCTCTACCGCCATTGCGGCCGGCGCAGGCGGCGAAACCGGCTGCACCTTGGCGCGCGCCGCTATTGCCGCCGGTGCTGCAACCGACGCCGGGGTCTGGGCGGGAGACGGCACCGGTGCGTTCGCCGGTGCACGGCTGACCTCACTGACTTGATCGAGCAGTTGCTGCAAACGGCTACGGGCGGCCGGCAACAGGGCTGGCTCATCGACCACCGGCTCAGCCAGTGGTCGCGGCGAGACCGGCGGTGCCGCTTCTGGTTGCAGCAAGCGATCGAGGTATTCGGACAGGGCCTGCTCGGCGCGACGCTGGCTCATGATGCCGCCTTGTCGAGCAGCGCGGCTTTGGCAGCGGCCTTGTCTTCGTTGTCGAGATCGCGCAGCAGCTGGGCATACGCTTCAACCGCGCGCGACTCCGGTGCGAACACATTGGGCGGCAAATGCGAGCGGCTGGCCTCGCGCAAGCGGGTATCGACCGGCACCACACCGCGCCAGACCCGGCTACCGTAGTTGTCGCGCAACTGCCGCAGGCATTGCACGGCAGCACGCGTGCGCCGATCAAACATGGTCGGGATAATGCGGTGCGCAATCGGCTGTCGGCGTGACCGTTCGATCATCTGCAGCGTGCGCAACATGCGCTCCAGTCCTTGCAGCGCGAGAAATTCGGTTTGCACCGGAATCAGCAGGTATTGGCAGGCGGCGAGCGCATTGACCATCAGCACGCCAAGTATCGGCGGGCAGTCGATCAACACGTGATCAAAATCATTCTGCAGCAACTGCAGCAAACGGGTGATGACCAGACCCTGACCGTCCTGATTGGCCAGCTGTTTTTCGACCGTGGCCATCGCGACCTGGCCAGGAATGAACTGCAGACCAGCCAACTGACTGTTCTGGACACACTGCAGCACACGTTCGCGAGTCAGCGATTTGTGCTCAAGAAAGAGATCGAAAATGCCGGCGTGATCGCCATCCGGGTTGACCCCGAAATAGGCCGTCAGTGACGCATGCGGATCCAGATCCAGCAGCAATACCCGTTTGCCCCGGCTGGCCAGCAGGCCGCCGAGGGACACGGTGGTGGTAGTCTTGCCGACCCCGCCTTTCTGGTTGGCGATCGCCCAAATCCGCACAACTGGCTCCCGTCATTGCTCACGCCGTACCGCGTTGCTCATGCTCACGGCGTCGGGTTGGCTGGCGTTTCCGCCGCCTTGTTTTTTGCTCCATCGCGTTCCGGATCGTCGGTGCGCTCCTTGCCCCGAATCAACAAGCCACCATTCGGCAGCCGCACCACATCCACCTGCTCCGCCTGGTCCGGCTCGGTTTCTTGTGCCGGCGCTGTCGCGCCCGTCGCGCTGTTGCTGCCTGCCGCCGCAACGCCAGCCGGCAAGCTTTCGCCGCTCGTCACCGGCGCCACTTTGCCGTCTACCACCGGCGCTTGTTCATAAAAGCGCGAAATGGCCAGCACTACGCGCCGGTTGCGCGCCCTGCCCTCTGCCGTATTGTTGCTGGCAATCGGGTTGAACTCGCCGAATCCTTCCACCGCCATCCGCGCCGGCGGGATGCCAAAGCTCTGCAGTTTTCGTACCACCGCGACTGCGCGTGCGGACGACAGCTCCCAGTTTGACGGAAAACGCTCGGTATCGATGGCCTGATTGTCGGTGTAACCGCGAATGCGCATCAGGTTGCGGCTGTCACTGAGCTTGTCCGCCAGTTCACGGATGACCGGTTCGGCCGACTTGCCGAGCACATCGCTGCCGCTTTCGAACAACAAGCCCGAACGCATGTCGACTTCGATCCAATCCTGATTGCCACGCAAGGCAACGAGGCCGGCGTCGATCAGCGGTTGCAACGATTGCTCGAGATCGGAATAAAGCTGGTTGAACCGGCGTTGCTGCTCCGGGTTTGGCGCATTGACGGCCGGCAAACTGAGCGCCTCCTGCTCGGCCTGTTCGGCACTTGTGCGGCCCGCACTTTCCGGTTCGGCAGTCGCCGCCTCATTGGGGTCGGGTTTGACCGCGCCTTCCAGCAAACCGGCACCACTGGCACTGGCGGCGTTGCTGCCGTTGTCGGCCGATGGGCTCGCGGCCGGGGTTTTCTCGAATGCCGACAACAGCGCATCGGACAACACCCGGTACTTGCCTTCGTTGACTTGCGAGATGGAATACATCACGACGAAAAACGCGAACAACAGCGTGATGAAGTCGGCGTAAGACACCAACCAGCGATGGGTATTTTCGGTTTCATCGTGGCGTCGGCGACGGATCATGCAAGGGCCCTCTGCGGCCTGATAGCGGGCGGTGACAGGAGACGGCGACACCAGACGCATGATGAGGCAAGCTGGCGACAGCACCGCAATGGTTTCGGTACAGGAAACGGCCTGCCACTTTCCCGAAACCGGGTCCGGGCCACCGGGGCCGAGACCATCGTACAGATATCGCGTCCACCATGGCGTGGCATCACGCCCGGCAACGCCTCAATGCACGCGTCAATCTCCGCGATAGTCAACGCGTTACTGATTGGGCAGGAAACCTGCCAGTTTGTTCTCGATGACGCGCGGATTTTCCCCTTCCGCGATCGCCACGATGCCTTCGATCAGCATCTCCCGATACTGGCTCTGTGCCAGTACCAGCGTCCGCAACTTGTTGGCGATAGGCAAGAACAACAAGTTGGCAAAACCAACACCATACACCGTGGCCACAAATGCCACCGCGATGCCGCTACCGAGCCGCGACGGATCACTCAGATTGCCCATCACCTGAATGAGGCCCATCACCGCACCGACGATTCCCAGCGTCGGCGCATAACCGCCCATCGCCTCGAACACCCGCGCCGCTTGCAGCTGGCGCTGTTCCTGCAATTCCATGTCGGTCAGCATCGCGCTGCGTATGCTTTCCGGCTCACCGCCGTCCACCAGCATCGCCAGGCCCTTGCGGGCAAACACGTCTTCTTCCCGATCCACCAACTGTTCCAGACCGAGCAAACCTTCCTTGCGCGCCGTCGAGCTCCAGTTGACCATCCGGCGCAGCCCGTCTTCGAACGGCAACACCGGAGGCAACAACACCCAACGCAAAATCTTGAACGCATGCACGAATGTGCGCAGCGGCGTTTGCAACAGCGTGGCACCGAGTGTGCCGCCGAGCACGATCAACAAAGCCGGGCCGTTGGCAAGCATCGCGAGCTGGCCGCCTTCCCACAACTGGCCAACAATGACCGCCGCCAGTCCGAGCAGGAAGCCGATCAGCGCCAACGAATCCACGATCAGATCTCCGCGGCCAGTCGGCGACCGATTTCGGCGAGTGGCACGATCTGGTGGCTGATGCCTGCAGCTGCCACCGCTTGTGGCATACCATAAACGACGCAGCTGGCTTCGTCTTGCGACCAGATGGTGCCGCCTTTGTCTCGCAGCAGTCGCGCACCTTCGCGACCGTCAGCGCCCATGCCGGTCAGAATCACCGCAACGACCGCACCGCCCAATACCTGCGCCGCCGATCCGAACAGCACATCAACACAGGGTGCGTATTGCAAGCGAGCATCGGTTTCGCGAATGCGCACGCGCAACTGTTCACCGTGTCGGTCCAGAGTCATTTGTTTGCCGCCCGGCGCCAGATAAACATGACCGGGTCTCAACACGTCACCATCCTGCGCTTCTTTGACGCGCACCTGACACAGGCCATCGAGACGCTGGGCAAATGCTGGCGTGAACGTGCCCGGCATGTGCTGGGCAATGACGATGGGCACGGAAAAATTGCTCGGCAGCGGCGTCAGTACCTGCTGCAGCGCAACCGGCCCACCCGTGGACGAGCCGATTGCAAGCAAGCGCGCGCTGCCCCGTCGCAACGGTTGCCGGGCCGGCTCAGCGCGCGATTCGGCGGCCGGTTTTGCCACCGGCGCCGGTGCCGCGGCCGGCCGACGCAGCTCGCTGCCAGCCGGTCGCGCGGCCGTGCTTGCAGGTGCTGGTATCGATGTAGGCGCAGGCGTCGTCGGTGAACGCAGCAAACCGCTGTTGCGCCGTTGCTGCTGGGTGCCGATGGCTTTGACTTTTTCGCGCAGCAGATTGGCCGTGTTGGACTGGTTGCCCTGCACGTCCTCGTAGCTTTTTAACAGAAAATCGACAGCGCCGGCCGCCATAGCATCCAGCGTCATGCGCGCGCCTTCGTAGGTCAGCGACGACAGCATCAACACCGCGACCGATTGTTGCGACGTGATCTGCTTGGTAGCTGTGATGCCGTCCATGATCGGCATCTCGACGTCCATGGTGATGACATCGGGTTTCAGCTCGGCCGCTTTCTTGACCGCCTCGGCACCATTGTTGGCGACCCCCACCACCTGAATGTTCGGATCCGATTTCAGGATCTCGACCACCCGCCGGCAAAAAAAGTTGGAGTCGTCTACTACCAGGACACGAACCGGCATCGTTGCAACCTTAAGCCGCGTTCCGGCGCGCGTACTGTTTTAGCAACGCCGGCATATCCAGAATCAAGGCGATGCCGCCATCCGACGTGATGGTTGCGCCAGCCATGCCGGGCGTACCCTGCAGCGATTTGCCGAGCGGCTTGATCACCACTTCCTGTTGACCGATCAGGGCATCGACCACAAAGCCGACCCGCTGCGATCCAATCTGGGCAATGACCACAAAACCTTCACGTCGGCGATGATTGCGCACCGCGCCGCGTACGAGCCACTCCTCGAGATAGAACAAGGGCAAGGCCTTGCCACGAACCAGAATGGTCAGCTGGCCATCGACCACGTTGGTTTTGCTGAGATCGAGATGGAAAATTTCGTTGACGCTGGCGAGCGGCAATGCAAACACCTGCTTCTGCACGCTGACCATCAGCGTCGGCAGAATCGCCAGTGTCAATGGCAGCTTGACCTGTATCAGACTGCCCTTACCAACTTCCGAAAGTACCGAGACCGAGCCGTTGAGTTGCGAGATGCGGGTCTTGACTACGTCCATGCCGACGCCGCGACCGGAAATTTCCGATACTTCCGACTTGGTCGAGAAACCGGCCATAAAGATCAGATTGAAGGCTTCGATGTCGCTCAGCCGATCGGCCTGATCCTGATCCATCAAGCCTTTCTCGACCGCCTTGCGCCGCAACACTGCCGGGTCCATGCCTTTGCCGTCGTCACGGATCTCGAGCAGGATGTGATCGCCTTCCTGCGCTGCCGACAGCACGATCTTGCCGGTGCGCGGTTTGCCGGCTTGCTCGCGATCATCCGGCATTTCGATGCCATGATCGACCGCGTTACGAACCAAGTGCACCAAGGGATCGGCGAGCGCTTCGACCATGTTTTTGTCGAGATCGGTTTCTTCGCCAATCAGTTCGAGATTGATTTCTTTTTTCAGGCTGCGCGCCAGATCGCGCACCACACGCGGGAATCGGCCAAAGACTTTCTTGATTGGCTGCATGCGGGTTTGCATCACCGCGCCCTGCAGATCCGAGGTCACCACATCGAGATTCTGGACCGCCTTGGCCATGTCTTCATTACCGGCGGCGTTGGCCAGGGTCAGCAAGCGGTTGCGAACCAGAACCAGTTCGCCGACCAAGTTCATGATGTCGTCGAGTCGCTTGGTATCGACACGCACGGTCGTTTCGGCCTGCGCCAACGCATCACCACCCGCTGCACCGGCGGCGGCGGCGCCGGCTGCTGGTGCAGCCGCCGAGCCAGCCGCCGGTTTGGCTGGGGCCGGTGCTGGTCCCTTGCCTTTGCCGTGCAGCTGATCGAGCAAGGCATCAAATTCGTGATCGGAAATCGTATCGCCCGCCCCGCCTTTGTCGGCTGCGGCTGACGCTTTGCCGCCCGCTTTCTCGGTCGGCTTCGCTGCCGGCTTGTCCGGTGTGCTGGCAGCCTTGGCGGCGGGTTTCTCGGTTTTGTCCGCTTTCGCTGCCGGCGCAGCCACGGGTGCCGCTTTCTTCTGCGCGTTCAGATCATCGAGCAGCTTCTCGAATTCGTCATCGGTAATCGTGTCGCCGCCGGCAGCAGCGGAGGCTGGTGTCGGCGCCGGTGCCGGGGCTTTGCCCTTGCCATGCAACTGATCCAGCAGGGCATCGAATTCCTGATCGGAAATGTCATTACCACTGGCGCCAGCCGGCGGTGCGGCCGGTGCAGGTGTGGCAGCCGGTTTCGCCGCAGCCGGCTTGCTGCCTTGCAATTCATCCAGCAAACGCTCGAATTCGTCATCGGTGATTTCATCACCACCGGATGCCGCGGCAGGTGTTGGCGCGGCAGCTGACGGCGCCGGAGTTGGAGCGGGCGCGGCGACTGGGGCAGGTGCAGGTTCGGCACTGGCGGCCGGTGCCGACAGCTTGCCGTCGGCGCAATCCTGCAAGGCTTCGAGGAAGCCCGCATCGGCCGGTGTCGGCTCGTTGCCGGCGCGCACTTCGTCAAACATGCTGTTGACGACATCAAGCACCTGCAACACCAGATCCATGATCTGGGCATCGGCGCGCAGCTCCTGATTGCGCAGCTTGTCGAAAATGTTTTCACCGAGATGGCAAACTTCGACCAGCGCATTCAGCTTCAAAAAGCCGGCGCCACCCTTGACGGTGTGAAAGCCACGGAAGATGGCGTTGAGCAAAGGCAAATCATCGGGACTGCGTTCGAGCTTGACCAATTGCTCGGACAGCAGCTCGAGAATTTCGCCTGCCTCAACCAGAAAGTCCTGGAGAATTTCCTCATCAGCATCAAGGGCCATGCTTGTTCGCCTTTAAAAGCCCAAACTGGATAACAGGGCATCGACATCGTCCTGCCCATGCACAACATCCTGACGCGTCTTGTCGACCACCGGGCCTTCGACGCCAGAAACCGGTTTGACTGGTTCGTCCTTGGCGGTGTTGAACTCGTTCATGTTGCCAAACATTTTGACCAGATCGACCAAGCTGCTTTCGACTTCCTGCACCAGGTTGATCACCCGGCGAATGACCTGGCCGGTCAGATCCTGATAATCCTGCGCCAGGATGATGTCATTCAGCGTATGATTGACATCGCCCAGCTGCTTTTCGGTGCGCTCAAAATGCGCGACCAGGTCATCACAGAGAATCCGGAACTCACCGGGCTGCATTTCCTTGCGCAGCAAGCGTTGCATCTTGCCGCGGAATTCACTGGCTTGATGGTTGAGATCCGACACCATTGGCAGCACCCGTTCAAGGCCATCCATGGTCTTGTTGGCCGCTTGCTCGGTCATGGTGATGACGTAGTTCAACCGCTGTCGCGCATCCGGAATGTCATGAGCAGCAAAAGCGCTGATTTTATTGTCGAGCTGAAAGCTGATCAGTGCTTCATGCAGCTGCCGCGTCAGCTTGCCGATTTCCGAAAACAACGTGACGTCGCGCTCGCCACGCATGGTGTCGAGCAACGCTTTGGCATCATCGTCTTTGCCGGATTCAAGCAACGCCACCAGCTCTTTTGCCTGTCCTAACACAGTCTGACTCCATTGCTTATCCGTTCCGGTATCCATGCCAACCCTCCCGGGGCTCAGCCGATCCGCTCAAAAATCTTGTTGATTTTTTCTTCCAGCGTCTGCGCCGTGAAAGGTTTGACGATGTAGCCGTTGACGCCGGCCTGCGCAGCTTCCACGATCTGTTCGCGCTTGGCTTCGGCCGTCACCATCAGCACCGGCAAGGTGTTGAGGTTGGGATCGGCTCGCACGGTTTTGAGCAGATCAATGCCTTGCATGCCGGGCATGTTCCAGTCCGTGATCAGAAAATCAAAGTTGCCGTTTTGCAGCATCGGCAATGCCGTTGCGCCATCGTCTGCCTCTTGGGTATTGGTGAACCCCAAATCCCGCAGCAGGTTCTTGATGATGCGTCTCATGGTCGAAAAGTCATCGACGATGAGGATCTTCATGTTCTTGTCCAAAGCCATTGTCCGCCCTCAAAAACAAAAAATACGTGGGTCTCAATGCCAATCGCGCAACCGACTGCGCAACCGGGCCATGGCCTGGTTGCTGATCTGGCAGACGCGCGACTCACTGACCCCCAAAACCGCCCCAATTTCCTTCAGGTTCATTTCCTCGTCGTAGTATAGCGCGAGTACCAGTCTTTCCCGCTCGGGTAGCTGGCTGATCGCCTCGGCGAGCGCCTGTCGGAAACCGGCATCATGGACGCCGGCCTCGGGCCCCGGAACATGACCGCCTTCCTGCTGCGCCAACACATCGTCGGTCAGGCCGACGTCATCAAAACCATAGACGCCGCCGGTGCTGCTGTCGGCCAGCATGGCCTGAAATTCATGCAGGCTGATGCCCATCTCGGCGGCAATTTCACTGTCGCGGGCGTCACGGCCCAAACGCTGTTCGACCACCTTGGTGGCTTCGGCAATACGCCGGCCGTTGCGGTGCACGGAACGCGGCAACCAGTCATTGCGGCGGACTTCGTCCAGCATGGCGCCGCGGATTCGGATGCCGACAAAGGTTTCAAAGCTGGCGCCCTTGCTGAAATCGTATTTGCGGGCGGCATCGAGCAGACCGATCATGCCGGCCTGCATCAGATCATCAAGCTGGACATTGGCGGGCAGGCGGGCGAGCAAATGGTGAGCAATGCGCTTGACCAGTGGGGTGTACTGGGTCAGCAACTGCTCAGGACTCTGCTCTGTCTGATACATGACCGCGGCGTACATCAGTTACCTGTTTCTTGCAATGCGACGGTGTCGGACATCTGCACCAGTCGCTCCATGAAAAATTCGATATGGCCCCCGGGCACACGCGGCACCGGCCAGGCCTCCACTTTCCGCACCAATTGCCGATAGGCCAGCGCGGCGGGCGAACGCGGAAACGCATCCACCACCGGCCGCTGCTTGCGGATGGCCTTGCGAACGTTTTCATCAAACGGAATGGCGCCGACGTAATCGAGCGTGACATCGAGATACTTGTCGGTAACCCGGGTCAGTTTGGCGTACAGATCGCGCCCTTCCTGCGGGCTGCGCACCATGTTGGCCAGCAGCCGAAATCGGCTCATTTTGTGGTCGCGATTGAGGATCTTCATCAGCGCGTAAGCATCGGTCAGCGAGGTCGGTTCGTCACAGACCACGAACAGCACTTCCTGCGAGGCTTGGGTGAAACTGATCACGGTGTCGGAGATACCGGCAGCCGTGTCGATCAGCAAGTAGTCGATCTGCTGGCCGATCTGGCTGAACGCACGAATGAGCCCGGCATGTTCGGCCGGACTCAGCTGGGCCATGGCCTGGGTACCGCTGGAGGCCGGCACAATTTTGATGCCGCCGGGGCCGTCGAGCAGGATGTCCGGGATGTCGCACTCACCGCTGATGACATGGGACAGGTTGCGGTCTGCATGCAGGCCGAGCATCACGTCGATGTTGGCGAGGCCGAGGTCGGCGTCCAGCACCATGACGGCATGGCCTTGCTCGGCCAGTGCCACGGCCAGATTGACCGTGACGCTGGACTTGCCTACCCCGCCTTTGCCGCCGGTAACCGAAATCACCTTGACCGGCCGTGCCTGTGTCATCCGCCGTAACCCCGAGGCCTGATCCAGACCCTGTGAGAAATCAAATCCCAGCATGTGCAGACGCCTTGCGTGTATGTGCCGGCAACTCCTGCGCAAGCAGCCATTCGTCCGGGCTTTCGCGGAACTGCTCCGCCAGTTTCAACGCCCGGTCCACCAACTGTGCGCCGCGCAGCGACCGCAAATCTTCCGGTACCCGCTGGCCGTCACAGCTCGCCATCAACGGCAGCCGGCTGTCGAGCAGCACCGACAAGACCGCCCCGAGCGAGGTCGTTTCATCCAGTTTAGTCAAGATTGCGCCATGCACACGGCGCTGGCCGAACTGCTTGATGCTTTCCTGCAAAATGGCTCGCTGCGAGGTGGCCGACAGCACCAGCAGCTGCTTGATCGGGTAACGGCTGCTGGCCAGCGCCGCCAGCTGACCGGCCAGCCGGGTGTCGCGCTGGCTCATGCCGGCGGTGTCGATCAGGATGAGCCGGCGGTCGACAAAACTGTCCAGCGCGTCCTGCAGCGAGCTCGCGCTGTCGGCGGTGCGGACGGCGCAGCCAATCAAGCGGGCATAGGTCGCCAGCTGATCATGGCCGGCGATCCGGTAACTGTCGGTGCTGATCAGCGCGACGCTGCCCGGGCCATGGCGCAGCGCAAAGCGGGCCGCCAGCTTGGCGATGGTGGTGGTCTTGCCGACACCGGTGGCGCCGACAAACGCATAGATGCCGCCGTTGTCGAGCATGGCGTCATCGCCATTGACGATGTCGCGGGTGATGTTGGCCAGCGCCGTTGCCAAGGCCTGTTCGACATCCCGGCCTTCGGCACCGGCGTAATGGTCACGCAGCCGCGGCGACAGCTCCAGCAAGGCCAGCCGTTTGGTCAGCATGGCCCGCAGCGGCTGGCGCTGCTTGAGCTCGCGCCAGGCCAGCCCTTGCAGCTGTTCCTGCATCAGGCCACGCAGCTGGCGCACCTCTTCTTTCAAATCCTGCAAACCGGGACCGGCCCAGTTCGCCTGCAGGCTTTGCCGTTCGTATGGATCGATGCCGGTCTGGTGTGCCGAACGCGCGTTGGCATCAGCATCGGTTATGCGGGCAGAGACCGATGCATCGTCCGGCCGCACCTCGTCAAACCGGCGTGATTCCGGTGTTGATGTTGCCGCTGATTTTGTCGCGGGTTTTGTCGCCGGCATGGGAGCTGACGGCGCCGGGCGATTGCCGAGTGCGGCGCGGGCAATCAAATCTTCGGCAATGGCATCAAAGCCCGCGCCTTTCGGATTCTTGCCGGCAGAGAACGACGTGCTCGCCGGACGACGGGCGCCGACAGACGAACGCTCACTGTCCCGATCAAAACCGGCGTCCTGCGCACCGGCGGAGCGCCACGCCTCGCGCGGATTCACTCGATCGGGCTCGCGCTCATTGACTCGGCTTTCGAGGCTGCGCTCCTCGTCACGGCCACTGCGACTGGCGGGCGCGGCCAACACCGACGGGTCGTAATCGATCGCCGCCAACAGCTCGACGCCGCCACCGATTTGCCGACTCGACAAAATGGCGGCATCCGGACCGAGTTCGCGGCTGACATCGGCCAGCGCACTGCGCATGTCCTTGGCAAAGAAGCGACGAATTTGCATGGTGCTTTACTCCCGTTCAGGCAGAATCACCCGCCTTGCCGAGCGCCGGTCAACCGACCGTCGCCACGATTTTCACTTGTTTGTTTTCCGGAATTTCCTGATACGACAGCACGTGCATGCCAGGGCTGACAAAGCGGGCAAAACGCGCCAGCGTTGGCCGTAGTCCCGGCGAGGTCAGTAGCACTGACGGCTGCCCGGCCATTTCCTGACGCTGACCGGCATCCAGCAAGGATCGCTGCAGGCGCTCGGCCAGACCCGGTTCGATCGCGCCTTCGTCGCCCGCTACCTGCAGCGATTTTTGCAGCAATTGCTCCAGCGACGGTTCCAGCGTGATCACGGGCAACTCCGGCGCCAAACCGTTGATGTTCTGCACGATCAGGCGTGACAGCGCGACCCGGCAGGCCGCCGTCAGTGCAATCGTGTCCTGGGTCCGCGCGCTGTGCTCGATCAGGGTTTCGGCGATGGTGCGCAGATCGCGAATGGGCACCTGTTCGCGCAGCAGGTTTTGCAGTACGCGCACGACGATCGACAGCGGCAGCGCCTGCGGCGTTAATTGCTCGACCAGCTTCGGCGCCGATTTCGCCAGCTGCTTCAGCAACTGCTCGACCTCTTCGTGGCCGAGCAATTCCGCCGAGTGGGTTTGCAAAATCTGCGACAAGTGCGTGGCCACCACGGTCGAGGCATCGACCACGGTGTAACCCAATGCCTGAGCATGTTCGCGGGTATTGCGATCGATCCAGACGGCCGGCAAACCAAACGCTGGGTCTTTGGTGGTTGCGCCTTGTAGCTCGCCGAACACCTGGCCCGGATTGATGGCCAGTTCGCGGTCGACAAAGATGTCGGCCTCGCCAATGTTCACCCCCATCAGCGTGATGCGATATCCGCTGGGTGACAGATCGAGGTTGTCGCGGATGTGCACTGGTGGCACCAGGAAGCCGAGATCCTGCGACAGCTTTTTGCGCACGCCCTTGATGCGCGCCATTAGCTTGCCATCCTGCGCCTTGTCGACCAGCGGAATCAGTCGATAACCGACTTCGAGTCCGATCGGATCAACCTGCGCCACATCGTCCCAGCCGAGCTCTTTCATTTCGGCCGGTTGCGCCACCGGGGCTGGCTGCGCTGCCGCGACTTTCTGCAGCAACTGGGCTCGCGCCTGCTTCTTCTTCAGCAGACGGGCAAGTGCGATGCAACCGCCGCCAAGCGACAAAAACGCCAGATGCGGCATGCCCGGCACCAGGCCCATGGTCACCAACACATAACCAGTGATTTCCAGCGCCCGCGGCTCACGGAACATCTGCGACATCATTTGCCCGGCCATGTCCTGACTGCTGTTTTGCCGGGTCACCATAATGGCCGCGGAGGTCGACAGCAGCAGCGCCGGGATCTGTGCGACCAGACCGTCACCGATGGTCAGCAAGGCGTAATAGCGGGCGGCGTCAGCCATCGGCAGATCATGCTGCAACGTGCCAATGGCAATGCCACCCAGCAGGTTGATGAACAGCACCAAAATGCCGGCGATGGCATCGCCGCGAACAAACTTCGAGGCACCGTCCATCGAGCCATAGAAATCGGCTTCCTGCGCCACTTCCGCGCGCCGGGTTCTGGCTTCGTCCTGATTGATGAGGCCGGCATTCAGATCGGCATCGATGGCCATTTGCTTGCCGGGCATGGCGTCCAAAGTAAACCGTGCGCTGACTTCGGAAATACGGCCGGCACCCTTGGTGATGACGACGAAGTTGATAATGACAAAAATCGCAAAGACAACGATACCAACCGCGTAATTGCCGCCGACCAGCACCGAGCCAAACGATTCGATGACCGCGCCGGCAGCCCCCGGGCCGTTGTGGCCTTCCATCAGCACGACCCGGGTCGAGCCGACGTTGAGCGCCAGTCGCATCAGGGTTGCCACCAGCAGCACGGTCGGAAACGCCGCGAAATCGAGCGGTCGCAGTACATACACGGCGACGAACATTACGATAAGAGAGATCGCGATGTTGAACGAGAACAGCACGTCCAACGCCAGCGGGGGCAACGGCAAGGTCATCATCGCGAGAATGAGCAGCACCACTGCCGGCGTGCCGATGCCCGCCAGGTTTATACGCCGGACGCTTGGAACAACTGCAGCGTCAGCCATGGTCCACTCTCCTCAAAACGATGCCCTCAACGGTGTGCTGGCATCAGTAGCGGTACTCGTCCGGAATCGGATAATCCCGCGGCGGCGGCCGGTTGTAGGCAGCGCCGAACTGACGCAGCGAGAACACATACGCCAGCACTTGCGCGACCGCGAGGTACAAGCCTTCCGGGATTTCCCGGTCCAGTTCCGTGGTGTGATACAAAGCCCGTGCCAACGGCGGTGCCTCGAAGATTTGCACGCCATTGGCCTTGGCGATCTGGCGGATTTGCAAGGCAATGAAGTCGACACCTTTGGCCAGCACCACCGGTGCGCCCGGCTTGTTCGGGTCGTATTTGAGCGCCACGGCAAAGTGTTCCGGGTTGGTGATAACCACGTCGGCCTGCGGCACTTTCTGCATCATTCGCCGCTGCGCCAGCTCGCGTTGCATCCGGCGGATGCGACCCTTGACCTCGGGCTTGCCTTCCATCTCCTTGTATTCTTCCCGCACTTCCTGCTTGCTCATCTTGAGCTGGCGGTTGAAGTTCCAGATCTGAAACGGCAGGTCGATGGCAACGATGATCAGCAAGGACAGCGACACCAGCAGGAAGGTAAACGCCAGCAGATCGAGCGCATGCGTCAAGGTTTCGCGCACACCGCCACGGCCAAGCGTCAAAAACTCGTCAGTGTAGTGCTGCAAAATCAGCGCAACGACGACGCCCAGCACAATAAATTTGCCGGCCGCCTTGACCAGCTCGATCAGCGCTTGCACACCGAACATCCGGCCGAGCCCCTTGGCCGGTGACAGCCGATCAAACTTCGGTTGCAAGGCTTCGGCAGAAAAATTGAGGCCACCGACGGCGATCGAAGAAGCAAGCCCCAACACCCACAGCAGCAACAGAATCGGCATCGATGCCAACAGCGCCATCAAGGCCGCCTCACCAAATGCCGCGACCATTCGGCTTGGCGTATCAATGCCCTCGCCGGCCTGGGTGAACACGCCGCGCGTCAGCTGCTCCATTTCCATCGCCAGATCGCCACCGAGCAACCACACGCCGGCAGCGCCGCCAATGGTAATTGCGGCGGTGACCAGTTCGCGCGAGCGAACGACCTGACCTTTTTTACGCGCTTCCTCGCGCCTTCGGGGTGTGGCCTCTTCTGTGCGTTCGCCGGTGTCGTTTTCGGCCATCTGTCACCTCAACCGAATCAACACGACGTGCCGATCAGCGCGCAGGCAAATTCGCGCGCCTGACCGAATTCACGCTCGAAATGACGCAGCAAATCGCCACTGAGCAGCCAGAGCAGAATGAAGCCGACCACCATCGTGGCCGGAAAACCAATTACAAACAGGTTGAGCTGGGGTGCCGCCCGGGTCAGCACGCCGAACGCCAGATTGAGCATCAGCAGCGCCAACACCGCCGCCAGCGACACCAGCAAGCCGCCGGCAAACAGCCAGCTGCCCCACTCCGCCACAGCGAGAAAATCAATGCGCGCCAGACTGTCGGTCGCGACCGGCACGGTATGAAAGCTCTTGATGACCAGCTCGATGAACAGCAGGTGACCGTCAAAGGCCAGAAAAAGCAGCGTTGCGATGATGAGAAACGCCTGGCTTATCAACGGCACTGACGCACCATTCATCGGATCAACCAGCGAGCCAAAGCCCAAACCGGTCTGCAGCGACACCAACTGACCGGCGACTACAAACACTTCCAGCAACAACCGGCTAATGAAGCCGAGCATCAGCCCGATGACAAGTTCCTGCGCGGTAATCATGAAACTGGCGCCAGAGAACAATGGCACGTCCGGCATCGCGGGCAACACCGGCGCGGCGGCTACCGTGATGAAGATCGCCAGCAGCAAGCGCACTCGCGCTGGCACGCTACGGGTGCCGTAAATGGCCATCGCTGTCAGCAAACCGGCGATGCGACAGAAGGGCCACATCACGCTGGCAAGCCATCCGTCGATTTGGCTGAATGAAAACTCCATCGCCAATGCCCTGCTCAGCCGAGCGCCGACGGAATACTGCGGACCAGATCGGTGGTAAAGATAATCAGCCGGTCCATGAACCAATGCCCGAGGATCATCAGCGTCAGCAAGGTCATGACCAGACGCGGCAGGAATGACAGGGTTTGTTCATTGACACTGGTCGCCGCCTGAAACACCGCGACCACCAGACCCACCAGCAGCCCGGGCAGAATGATGGCAACGACCAGGATGATGGTCAGATACAGCGCGCTGCGCAGCAGTTCAACAGCGAATTCCGGAGTCATGATGACACTCTCTCTGGCGGGTGGTGGTGCCGCTGACGGCATTCCGTCAGCTTTTTGTCACACCACCTTGAAGCTTGCAGCCAGCGTGCCAACCACCAAGGCCCAGCCATCGACCAGCACAAACAACATCAATTTGAACGGCAGGGAAATCACCAGTGGTGACAACATCATCATGCCCATCGCCATCAGGATGCTGGCGACCACCAGATCGATGATCAGAAAGGGAATGAACAACATGAAACCGATCTGAAATGCGGTCTTCAGCTCACTGGTCACAAACGCCGGCACCAACACGACAAACGGCACATCTTCCGGGCCATCGGCCTGGGTTTGTGACAACCGCAGGAACAGATCCAAATCGGTTTTACGGGTTTGCGCCAGCATGAATTTGCGGAACGGTTCCGACGCTTTTTCCAGCGCTTCGGCCGGCGCCATCTGTTCGTTCAGGTAAGGCTGCAGCGCCTGCTCATTTGCCGCGCGAAACACTGGCGCCATGATGAAAAAGGTCAGGAACAATGCCAAGCCGATCAGGATTTGGTTGGACGGCGTCTGCTGCATGCCAAGGGCCTGGCGCAGGATCGCAAACACCACCGTGATGCGGGTGAACGAGGTCATCATGATGACCATCGCCGGCAGAAAACTCAGCGCCGTCATCAGCAGCAGAATCTGCAAGGTCACCGAATACTGTTGACTGCCGTCAGCACCGGTCGTCACCGTCAGTGCCGGCAGTCCACCGGGCGCCAACGCGGTAGTGGCGTCTGCCGCCATGACGCTGCCGCCAGCAAACAACGCCAGCAGCATCACAAGACTCGTGCCGACCGCGACCAGCTTGTCGATCGAACGCGGTGAAATGCCGATCATGATGGCCGTTGCCCCTTCATCAACTGCGCGAGCTGTTCCGCAAAGCGACCACCGGCAACACTCGCGGTTGCCGGTGCCACCGGCTCTTGCAGGGTATGCAGCAAACTGATCTGCTGCGCCGTCACCCCGATCAACAATTGTTGTTCGCCCACCTGAATCAGCACCACCCGCTCACGAGTGCCGACCGGCGTTTGCGATACCACTTTGATCACACCCGATTGCCCGGTCAGACCGCCGCGGCGCACCAGCCAGGCACACAGCATCAGCAGCGCCAGCACCGCCAGCAGCCCGAGCAGCAAACGGCCAACCGACGGCACCGCCGTCGTTGCCTCGACCGCTTCGGCGGTTTGCGCCAGCGCACTGCCGGCCGACAGCGACAGCAGCAGGCCGCCCGCGTTAGCGAAGTTTCTTGATGCGTTCATGCGGCGACATCACATCAGTCAGGCGGATACCAAACTTTTCGTTGACCACAACAACCTCGCCGTGCGCGATCAAGGTGCCGTTGACCAGCACATCGAGCGGCTCGCCGGCCATCCGGTCGAGTTCGACGACCGAGCCCTGGTTCAACTGCAGCAGGTTGCGGATCGGGATCTGGGTACGGCCGACTTCCATTGACAGCGTCACCGGAATGTCCAGAATCACATCGAGCTTGTCGTTGTGAGCCAGTGAACGACCATCATCGCGCAGCTCTTCCATCGGCGCGGCTTTGGCGCTGGCCTCGACTTCGCTTTGCTCTGCCAGCGCAGCAGCCCATTCATCCGCCATCGCGTCTTGATCTTTGGCCATGGTTCACACTCCCAATTGCATACTTTTCAGAATATGGTCGCGCTTGATGTCAGAAACGATCTTGAACGCGTAGTTGCTGCGCGAGGTGCCGAAGCGACCGCGAAAGGTCGGTAGACCACCAACCCGAATCAGGGCATTCTCGAACAGTTCGACCGGGATGATGTCGCCGGCTTTCCATTCCATGATGTCGCGCAGCCGAACCGGGTTCTCACCAATCTGCACTTCGACTTCCACCGGCGCCGACATGATTTCTTCCCGCAAGGCATCGGTCCAGCGTTCATCGACCGTGTCGCGATCGCTTTGTACGCCGGCATCGAGCTTGTCGCGGATCGGCTCAATCATCGAGTACGGCATGGTGACGTGCAGGTTGCCGCCGCCACCTTCCAGTTCGATGTGGAAACTGCAAACCACGACCACTTCGGACGGGCTGACAATGGTCGCGAGCGCCGGGTTCACTTCCGAATCGAGATATTCAAACTCGACCGGCATCACCGGCGCCCAGGCTTCATGCAAATCGATAAACGCTTGCTCAAGCAGAATCTGGATGATGCGGCGTTCCGTCGGGGTGAATTCGCGGCCTTCAATCTTGGCGTGGAAGCGGCCCATGCCGCCGAAGAAGTTGTCGACCAGACTGAACACCAGTTTGGCTTCCATGGTAAACAAAGCGGTGCCACGCAGCGGCTTGATCCGGACCATGTTCAGGCTGGTTGGCACGAACAGCGAATGGATGTATTCACCGAACTTGATCATCTGCACGCCGTTGATGGACACCTCGCAGGCCTGCCGCATCAGGTTGAACAGACTGATGCGCATGTGCCGGGCAAAGCGCTCGTTGATCATCTCAAGCGTCGGCATCCGGCCGCGGACAATGCGGTCCTGGGAATTGAAGTCATAGGAGCGCGCCTCACCGGGCGCCAGCTCCTCGCCTCCGGTATCGATATCGCCGTCATCGACCCCGTGTAACAGGGCATCGATTTCGTCTTGACTCAGCAGATCGGTTGTCGCCATGGCATCAGAACCCGTTTACTGCATGACAAACTGGGTGAACAGGATGCGTTCCACCAGCGCTGGTTTGGTTTTCGGGGCCGGCGCCTCGTCGGCCTTGTCGTCTTCTTCGTCCGATTTCACTTTCGCTTGCGATGCGGCCGCCTCTTCCCGCGCCAGCGCTTCTTGCACCACTTTCAGGGCCTGCTCACGAAACACTTGCTGGCCATCCATGCTCATCAACTGATCGGCATCACTGCTGGCGAGCAATTGCAGCAATTCGCTACTGAGCAGTGGCAGGTGTTTTTTCACCGCCAGCTCGGCTTCTTCTGATTTGACCGCGAACACCACCTGCACTTTGGCCGTGCGGGATTTGCCGGAGCTGCTGCTGACATTGGTGAGCAGCGGATTGGTCAGGCTGACATAGCGCATGCTGACCGCGCCCTCTTCGAGCGCTTCTGTCTCTTCGGCGACGTCTTGCTCGCCCTCGGCGGGCGCTTTCTTGAGCAGCAGGAAAGCCGCAACGCCGCCGGCCAGCAACACGAACACCACCGCACCGATGATGATCAGCAGCTTTTTCTTGTTGCCTTTGCCGGCTTCGCCGAGCTCCAGATCCTGTTTTTCAGCCATGCCCCACCTCTCGCTTGCTGTACCCAAATGCAGCTTTTGGGCCAGCCAATGTTTTTCAATAAAAAAGCTTCCACAACAGACACTTGAAGCGTAGTTCAAGTTTTGACTTTAGCCAGATGACGGGAATTTGGCGCAGTTGCGCGGGTGCAAGCGGCGGTGGCGTCAGAAAACAGCACCGCCGACACGAGGTCGGCGGTGGCGGTTAGCGAATAGTGGGAGGCACGGAATCAGGCATAGGCGTCAATCAGACTCGTGCTGATCGGCCGGCTGACAGGGGGGGTCGGCTCCTCGCGACTGTTGCTGCCATTGCCCGCATTCGACGCCGAAGCTTGCTGATCACGTCCGGACGCCGTTTCGCGCTGGCCCTGCTCCACGGCCACCTGACCGAGTTGCAGTCCCCCCTGACCGAACAGTTCACGCAGGCGCGGCATGGCCTGTTCCAACTGTTCCCGGGTGGCTTGGTGACCAACCACAAAATGCAGATGCGTTTCGCTGTCCTTCTGACTGATGCGCACTTCGATCGGGCCGAGCTCGGGCGGGTCCAGCCGGATCTCGGCGCTTTGATTGCCAACGCGTGCCTGCCAGAGCACCTGATTACCCAGCAGCGTGCCGAAATGCGGCGAGCGCAACGGTATGCCTGGCACGTTCTCGAGCGCGGCCGCGTCGGCGCTGTTGGCCGCCGCCGTCGTTGTCGGTGCCGTCAATGCGCTGATGGTGCTGTTGTTCATCACCGGATCCGGCCGGCCACGCAGCAGGCTCGGCGCGGACTCTGGTCGACCTTGGCCGGCCGCTGCCGCGAGCGAACTTTCGAGCAGACTGGACCAGCCTTCATCCGCCAGCGCGGTCGACGCATCGGTTACGCTGGCGCCGGTTTCCGCTGCGGGATCTTCGCTGGCATTTGCAACGTGATTGGCGGCGACGGCCTGCCAGGCCGGCAAGCGTTTGCCGGCAAGTGGCAAGCTCAGCGCCTCGGCTTGACCGCTGTCATTACCGCCGGAGGCTGAAATGGCGAGGCCAATACTGGCCGCCAGTGCGCTGGCAGAGGATGGTGAAGCGGCCTCGTGATTTTGTTCCGGCACGGTGGCAGGCGCTTGCAGCAGAGGCGACAGCAGGATTGCCACCGGATCGGTGCCTGCTTCGGTTTCGATGGCCAGCTCGCTGTCGCTTGCCAAATCAGTCTCAAGGCCTTGCAAGGCTTCGGTTTCTGCGGCTTCGTCCGAGCCTGCGGGCGCTGACGCAACCGCGCCGGGCAGCAGCTGTTCGCTGCTTGCCTGCTCCAGCAACTGGGCAAAACCGGCTTCGGTCTGGTCGGCTTCCGGACCGGCTTGGGGACTGCCGGGCGTTACGCCGGCCGCGGCCGGGCCGGCATTGGCGGCCGCATTCAGGGCAAGCAATGAAGCGTTCACGATCGACTCCGGTAGCACCGCCAACGCGGTCAGGCCGGAAGATCAGAGCAAGTGACGTGCCATCAGGCCAAAAGCTTCTGCAGCTCGGTTTGCACGGCACCGAGCAGCGCGCGCAGCTCAACCACTGCCGCTGCCACGCCGGCGATGAGTTCAGGTTCTTGCCGGCAGCGGCCCAAGGTTTGTTCCAGTTGCTGGCAATGCTGCGCCAAGGCCAGCGCGCCGAGGTTGCTGCTACTGCCTTTGAGGCTGTGGGCTTGGCGGCGGGCAATGTCCCAATTCTGATCGGCAATCGCCAAATCGAGATGCAACAGCCGATCGCGGCTGTCACGCAAATAGGCGCGGAGCAGGCCTTCAAAATCTGGCCCCATCAGCTCCCGCAACTCGGCCAGTTGTTGTTCATCCAGAAGTGGCGCCATGAGCTGCGCGTTGTCCTTGTTCTTCTGCCAGCACCCAGTCGTAGCAGGCTTCGACAATATTGCCACGGCCTTCAAAGCTTAGCGAATGGCAAAGTGAGGCGATCAGCGCCAGACCGCGGCCGCTGTAACTCGCATCTGGCACCATGCTGGCCTGCCAGCTACGCCAATCAAAGCCCGGGCCGCTGTCTTCCACACGCAAGCGCAAGCGACCTCCGTCTGCGCGCGGCTGGTGCTCAAAACTGAGCCGGATGTAGCCCGCTTGTAGCGACTGCAAACGCTGTTGTCGCAAGCGGTAGTACTCTGCGAAACCTTCGTGGCTGCTCTTCAGCGCCGAATCGAGCCGCAGCAAACCGTGATCGAGCGCATTCGAGTACAACTCCGCCAGAATCGTGAACACCCGGCCACGATGCGGACGTAGCGCCGGTAGTTCCATCAGCAACTGCAACAACAGCGGCAAGGGATCGAAATGCTGCAAGGACTGGGTGCGCAACTCGTAGTCGAAGCGCCAGTCGAGCGGGCCGATGCCGAGCGGCACCGGACTGCTGGCTTCGGACTCGGCACTGGCCGACCACGGCACCAACGCCACTTCCACCATCGACACATCATCACGCGGCGCCAAACCACTACCAAACAACTCCAGCGCCCGTTGTACCGAAGCAAATACGCCATTGCCATCGGCGCTGTTGACGCTCTCTTCCAGCCGCTCGCTGCCAAACATGTCGCCAGATGCGTTGCTAGTCTCGATGACGCCATCCGAGATCAGCAGCAGGCGATCACCCGGCTCAAAGACCGTGCGCTGAATTTGCGGCCGGAACCGTTCGCGGCCAATCACGCCGAGCGGCAAATGCTGCGATTTGAAGCGATCGACAATACCGCGCCCGGCCCGGCACAGAAAACCCTCCGGCATGCCGCCATTCCAGATCTCGATGAGCTTGGCGCGAAAATCGATGTCGGCCGCGATGGCACAGCAAAACACGCCCGTCGGCAGGATTTCCTTCAAGCGCTGGTTGATCTCGGCGAGCACATCGACCAGGGCAAATCCTTTCTGGGTCATGCCATAAAAAATTTCCGACACCGGCATCGCACCAATGGCGGCCGGCAAGCCGTGACCGGTGAAATCGCCGAGCAGCACATGCAGGCCGCCAGCGGGCTTCTCGGCAGCGAGCAGCACATCGCCGTTGAAGATATACATCGGCGACAACTGATAGCGGATGGTCGGTGCGTCCAGACAACCCGGATGGGCGATATTGTCGAACAGGATTTTTGCCAGTTGCTGTTCGCGCACCAGCCGTTCGGTGTGAAAGTGGATTTCGTCGCGCTGCTTGGCGACCGTGTCGTAAAGCTGCTGCATGCGGGTGAACGCCCGCAGCTTGGCTTGCAGGATCAGCTTCTGGTAAGGCTTGGTCAGAAAATCGTCGCCACCAACTTCCAGGCAGCGCGCCAGCGCGTTCACGTCGGTCAGCGCGGTCAGGAAAATGATGGGCACCAAGCGGTGCCCGGCCATCATCTTGATTTGAACGGCGGCTTCGTAACCGTCCAGCTCCGGCATCAGCACATCGAGCAAGACGATGTCGGGCTGTTCGGCGAGAAAGCGTTGCACCGCCTGCCGGCCATCCTCCGCCTCGATGACGGTATGGCCTTCGCGTTGCAACAAACTGCGCAGGATCAGCCGATCACTATGGTTGTCGTCGGCTATCAGAATCCGCAAGGCATCGGCCGGCACAAAACATCCCCTGTTCAGTCGGCGCGGCCGTCATCCCGAACGGCTGACCTCCGCGATACGGCCGGACGCTCGGGTCGCGGCTCAAGCGATTTTGAACAACTGCTCGAAGTTGGAAATGGTGAGGATTTTCTTCACGTCGTTGTTGCAGTGCTGAATGCTGATGCGGGCGCTGTCACCACCGGCGTAATCGCGCAGCAACAGCAGCATGCCGAGCGCCGAGCTGTCGAGGTAGGTGGCCTCGTGCATGTCGACGACATAACTCTTGGGTTTGACCGGGAGATTCTCATAGGCCTCCCGAAAGGCCTGATGCGAACTGAAGTCGAATCGACCGGAAATGCGGATGGTCAGCTCGCTACCATCGGCATTGACGCTACTGCTGATTGCCATGAACCACTCCTGCACGGGCCCAATCGGGCTGGCTACACGGACCGGGAACTTGTGCCAACTATAGCGCAAGCAGCACGAAGGTCCAGCGTTCAGGCGGGCGGAATCAGCGGTGGGACGAATTTTTGTGGGCGCGTTGGGCAGACCGGTCGTCTTGAACCGCCTGCTCCCGCTTGTCGGCCTGACGCAGCTCGGTTTGCTGCAGGTTGCCGACCACATTGTTGATGGCCTTGGCCTTGCTGGCGCGCTGCTGCCACTGCCCTACCCGCTGTTCGACTTGGACCACCGCGCCGCGGATGCGCTGGTGTTGCTGCTCAATGGCGCGGTCCAGCTGCAGCAGGAACTGCTGGAATTGCTGCAGTTCCACCCCGTTCAAACCGGCCCGACCACGGCGCTGAAAATCGGCAATGTATTCCAGCCGGTAGCTGAGCAGCTCCTGCAAGCGTTGCTCTTCGCTGACCTGCGCCTGACGCGCCTCGCCCAAGGCCTGGGCAGCCGTGCGCTCCTGCTTGTCGGCCAGTCGGGCTACCGGTTGCAAACGCTCTGAACGGTTCATGATTTGGGGTTACTCCACCGTCGGCTCAACGCCGACGATTAGCAGGAAGCATAGTCGGTTCGGCGGCCAGGATCTGCTCCAGGCCAAGCAAACTGTCTTTCAAAGGCACTTTTTCATTCATGCCTTGCTGCAGGAACTGGTTGATGATCGGCATCAGACTGATGGCTTCGTCGATCGCGCTGTCGGCGCCACTCTGGTACGCCCCTACCGTAATCAGGTCGCGATTCTGCTGGTACGTGGCGTAGATCTGCTTCACCAGCACCGCTGCTTGCTGATGCGCGCTCGCCGTGATCTGCGGCATTGCCCGGCTGATCGAGGCTTCGATATCGATGGCGGGATAATGGCCAGCTTCGGCCAGTCGCCGTGACAGCACGATGTGGCCGTCAAGAATGGCGCGCGCGGCATCGGCGATCGGATCCTGCTGATCGTCGCCTTCAGTCAGCACGGTATAGAACGCGGTGATCGAACCGGCGCCTTTCTCGGCATTGCCGGCACGTTCGACCAACACCGGCAATTTGGCAAAAACTGACGGCGGATAACCTTTTGTCGCCGGCGGTTCACCGACCGCCAGCGCAATTTCGCGTTGCGCCTGACAGTAACGGGTCAGCGAATCCATCAGCAACAACACCTGCTTGCCTTCATCGCGAAACGACTCGGCAATGGTGGTCGCAACCTGGGCCCCTTGCAGCCGCAGCAGCGGCGGCAAATCGGCCGGCACTGCGACCACAACCGATCGACGCAGACCTTCCTCACCGAGAATGTGTTCGATGAATTCCTTGACCTCTCGACCGCGCTCGCCGATGAGACCAACGACGATGACATCGGCTTCGGTGAACTTGGTCATCATGCCGAGCAGCACGCTCTTGCCCACGCCGGAACCGGCGAACAGGCCCATGCGCTGACCACGACCGACCGTCAACAAAGCATTGATGACGCGCACACCGACATCGAGGGGTTCACTGATCGGGTGCCGCGCCAACGGGTTGATCGGTTTTGCCGCCAGCGATCGATAGCTGCCGGATAACGGTCCTTTGCCGTCGATCGGCTGGCCTTCGCCATCCAGCACGCGACCGAGCAAATTGCCGCCCACCAGAATTTCTGCCGCGCCACTGATCGGCAACACCGTCGCGCCGGGACCTAGCCCATGCAAATCGGCAGTCGGCATCAGATACAAACTGTCGCCTGCAAAGCCGACGACTTCAGCGCGGTGCAAACGTCCGTCGTGACCGCGGATCAGGCAACGGCCGCCGACCGGCAAGCGGCAGCCGACGGCTTCCAGCGTCAAGCCGACCATGCGCACCAGCTTGCCTTCGACCTGCAAGCCTGGCGCACTGGCAACCCGCTGCTGGTAGGCATCAAGCCGTTGGTGAAACGGGATTCGCTGGGCCGCGCTCATCATCACTCCGCTCGCCACCCAAGACGTGGGCAACGACTGCTGCAATGCGACTGTCCAAACTGGCGTCAATGGTCGAGTCGTCGGTCAACACCCGGCAGCCTCCGCGTGCCTGACTCGGATCATCCAGCACCTGCCAGGTGTGTTCACCACCGGCATCAAGCGCAAATACTTCCCGCACCAGCGCAGCATCTTCCGGATGCAGGTAGACGCGGATAGTCTGGCGGGTAATCGGCAGCAACTTCACCGCCTCACGAACGACTGCCACGATCTGGCCGGGTGCGGTTTTCAGTTCGCGCCGGATAATTTGCTTGGCAATGGCAATCGCCAACTGCACGAGTGCCTGTTCCGCCTGTTCATCCATCGCATCAAGCGGTCGTGCCAGAGCAGCAAACACTTGAGCAAGGCGCTCGTGCTGCCGGCGCAATTCCTCATCGATGGTCCGGCGCCCTTCGGCCAAGCCCTGCGCCAAACCGTCGCGGTGGCCGTTTTTCAAGCCTTCTTCATAACCTTCGTGACGGGCCTGCTCGCGCAACTGCTGCAGCATTTCGGCAGTGACCAACGCCGTGTTGTTGCGGGTTTCACCGGGCTGGCGTGGCGCCGGACGCGAGGCCGCATTGACCGCCTTCTCTTTCATGTCCGGCAGGTCCCACGGCTTGGCTTTTGAGGTGTCGAATCCGCTCATGGTGCGCTACCCGGTTCCACTTAGACCATCTGCTCGCCGCTCGCGCTCAGCACGATCTCGCCGGCATCGGCCATGCGACGGGCCACCGTCAGAATCTCCTTCTGGGCCTTCTCGACATCGCTGAGCTTGACCGGGCCCATCGAGGCCAAATCTTCCCGCATCAGTTCGGCCGCCCGCTTCGACATGTTCTTGAAGATCTTCTCGCGTACCGTCTCATCAGCGCCCTTCAGCGCGGTGATCAGCGTATCGGTCGAGACTTCGCGCAGCAGGGTCTGGATGCCGCGATCGTCAACCTCAACCAGGTTTTCGAACACGAACATCAGATCCTGAATCTTCTGCGACAGGTCCTCGTCGACCTGCTTGATCTGATCAATCAGCGCACTCTGAATGGAACCGTCAAGGAAGTTGATGATGTCAGCCGCTCGCTTGGTGCCGCCCAGGTTGGCGGATTTGGAACCGGTCTGACCGGACAGCTGACGCTCCATGATGTTGTTGAGTTCCGACAACGCCGCTGGTTGCACGGCTTCCAGCGAGGCAATGCGCATGGTCAGATCGAGTTTGACCTTTTCCGGAAACTGCGACAGCACGGCCGCTGACTGATCCGGATCCAGATAGGCCAACACAATGGTCTGGATCTGCGGATGCTCATAGCGGATCAAATCGGCAACGGCGCGCGCATCCATCCACTTCAGCGTGTCAAGCCCCTTGGTGTTGGCGCCGGCAAGAATGCGATCGCACAGGGCATCGGCCTTGTCGGAACCGAGCGCGGCGCGCAAGGTGTTGCGAATGTATTCTTCGGTACCGATACCAATACCGGTCTGTTTCTCGACTTCAACCAGAAACTTGTTGACCACCGAATCGACATCGGTGCGTTCGACATGCTTGACCGCGGCCATGGCCAGACCAATGCGCTGCACTTCTTTCGGGCCCATGTGCTTGAGCACCTGCGCGGCATGATCCTCACCGAGGCTGAGCAACAGAATGGCGGCCTGTTCGGTGTTGTTGAAGCGTTCGACCGAAAGCTCCTTCTTTTCCGCCTCGGCCGGCTTCTTTTCAGTGCTTGCGTTCTCAGGCATCTTTTTCCATCCAGGTCTTCACCACTTGCGCGACGATGGTGGGGTCGGACTGCACTACGGCTTTGGCGCGGGCAACCGAATCAAGTTCCGTCGTCACCGGCGGCGGCAAGCTGAGCGAGGCTCCCGTACCGGATAGGCTCAGGGTGTCTTCACGCATGCCATCGGGCCCCATGCCTGCCAGTGTAGCCTGACGCACGGCTTCGCTCTGCTCCTCGCCTGACAGTCGGCGCATCACCGGCCGCAGCACACCGAGGACAAACACAATCGCGATAATCAAACCGAGCATCGGCTTGAACAGCATCTGGAACCACGGTTGCTCCCAGAACGGGATCTCGTGCGGCACTTCTGGTACTTCCGCTCGCACAAACGGGAAACTTTGCACTTCGACCAGATCGCCACGCTGGGCATCAAAGCCGATTGCACTCTGCACCAGGCGGGTAATGTTGGCGACCTCTGCGGCCGAACGCGCCACTTTGGCTGCGGCGGCCGCTGCGTCTGGCGTCGCCGCCGGATCTGCTGGGGCGGCAGCGGGCGGCGCAACAAAATCCAGACCAATCGATGCCGTCACCCGACGCACAACACCGATCTGAGAACGGGTATGCGAGATGGTGGTGTCGTGATCGTAATTGCGCTCAGCTTCTTCCCGACGACTGCCATTGCCGGACTGTGCGGCAGTGGCTGCGGCAGTAGCAGCGCCCGCGACTTCCGGTGCGGTTGCCGGTGTCGGCGGTTGGTTGGTTAACGCACCCGGCACACCTTGCGCACCCGCCGTGGCGTTTTGCTCGTTCAAGACACGCTCGGAGCGCAGTGCAGGCAAATCGGCGTTGTAGACCTTTTGAGTGGCTTCCTGGGCACTGAAATCCATGTCGACATGCAGCTCGACGGTGTAATTGCCGGCACCGACGATCGGCTCAAGAATCCGTTCCACTTTTTTCCGCAATTCATCGGCGCGTTTACGGCTTTCGGCGAATTCCTTGCTGGACTGGATTTCATCCTGACTCATGCTGCCGGAGTGATGCAGCCGGCCAAACTGATCCGTGATCGTGACCCGGCTGGCATCCAGGTTCTGCACGCTGCCGGCCACCAAATCAACGATCGCGCGGACCTGCTCGGCATCGAGCGCACGGGCGGAATAGAGATTGAGCAGCACCGAGGCGCTGGGCTTTTCGTTGTCACGCAGAAAAACCGCTTCCTTCGGCAAGGCCAGATGCACTTCCGCGGCGCGCACACCGGAGAACTGTTCGATGGTGCGCGCCAGCCGGATCTCTTGTGTACGCAGCAAGCGCGCCTGCTCCAGCCGCTGGCTGACCGAAAAACCGGTATCACGCGCCAACAACTTGTCGACTTCGGCAGCACCGGTTTCGATACCTTGTGCGGCGAGCTGCATCTGCACGCGGGAAAATTCCTCCTGTGCCACGCTGATCGAGCCATCCGGCTCCAAGCGGTATGGCACTTTTTGCTGTTCCAGCATGCTGACCACCGCCAGCGAATTGTCCCGATCAATCGGGCCAAGCGGTCGCATCAATGGCTCACGCAGCCACAGCACCACCAGCAGACCCAAGGCAACACTGGCAGCCAGACCAATCAGGATGCCGATTTGCCGCAGCACCGTCATGTTGCTCAAATTCGCCAGAATGCCGCCGCTGGCCAGCCCGGCACCGGGGCTGCTGACCAATGCATTCTCCTGTGCAACTTCTGCCATGACTGCTTGCTCCGCTCAGCCAATCGTCAGATCGGCATGTTCATGATGTCTTGATAGGCCGCGACCAAGCGATTACGCACTTGTACCGTGGCCTGGAACGCAATGCTGGATTTCTGACTGGCGACCATGGCCTGGACGAGGCTCACGCTCTTGTCGCCCAGTTCGACCCGGGTCTGCAAGGCGCTGGACTGCTGTTGCAGGCTGCTGACATTGTCGAGCGCTTGCGAAAACAGGTTGCCAAACTGCTGCACGCCGTTGACACCGGGCGTCGCACTGGTCGGCAAACCACCCAGCTTGTTGTCCAGCCGGACCGTGTCAGCACGCGCACCAGCGCCCGCCTGTCCGGCCAGCGCGCGCAACTCACTGAGCAACTGACTGCGATCAATCGTGTTCATGGCACTTGCTCTTCACTACGTGGATAAGCGGCGCGACGTCAGCGCCAACTCAACACCCGATTTCTTGTCTGCTATCCGACAGTTCTACACACCGCTCGGTACCGCATACCCCATTTCGCGCATCCGTGCGAGCTTGTAGCGCAAGGTACGCGGACTGATGCCAAGTTGTTTGGCGATGCTCTCGCGGGTGTCGCCGCTGTCACGCAGCGTTTGCAAAATGCGTTCGAACTCAATGCGGCGGACGGCATCGCTCAGCCGGTTCTCCGGCGTCGGCTCCATCGCCGCCGCACCGTCATCATGGCTTGGCGCGGTCGCCAGTTGAAAATCGGTCGCGGTCAGTTCACGTCCGGTTTGCAGGATCAGCGCCCGCTGCACCGCGTTGTCGAGTTCGCGGACATTACCGGGCCAGTTGTGCGCGGTCAGCGCCGCCATCGCTTCGATCGAAAGCTTCGGCGGCACCCGCTGGCTACCACGGCAGTGACGGGCGATCAGATGCTCGGCAATCGGTACGATGTCACCGGGGCGTTCTGCCAGTGCGAGACAACGCAGCGGAAACACATTCAGTCGGAAATACAGGTCTTCGCGAAAACGATGGGCTTTGACTTCTTCCAGCATGTTGCGGTTGGAGGTGGCGATGACCCGCACGTTCAGCGCGATCGGCTTGCGGCCACCGAGCCGCTCCACTTCCCGCTCCTGCAGCACCCGCAGCAGCTTGGCTTGCAGGTTCAGATCCATTTCGGAAATTTCATCGAGCAGCAGCGTACCGCCCTGAGCCTGCTCGAACTTGCCCGGCGTCGCCTGATGGGCACCGGTGAACGCGCCTTTTTCGTAACCGAACAGAGTCGCTTCCAGCATATTCTCCGGGATCGCAGCGCAGTTGATGGCAACAAACGGGCCGTCACGCCGCTGCGAATGATCGTGAACGTAGCGCGCCAGCACTTCTTTGCCGACGCCACTCGGGCCGGTCAGCAACACCGTGGCCTCGGATTCGGCCACGCGACGCGCCAGCGTCAACAATTCGACGCTGCGCGGATCCACTGCGACTGGGCCGCTGCCGCCAACTTGCGCACGGGCATATTGTTTGACGGTATCGATCAGCGCTTCCGGGGAAAACGGCTTTTGCAGGTAGTCGGTCGCGCCATCCTGCATGGCCTTGACCGCATTACCGACATTGCCATAGGCCGTCATCAGCACCACCGGCAAATTGTTGTGAATGCGCCGGATATGACGCAGCAGATCATGACCCGACATGTTTTCCAGGTTCCAGTCTGACAGCACCAGATTCGGTGTCTGCTCGTGCAGCAACAGCTGCGCCTGTTCGGCGCTGCTGGCGCTGCTGACCGAGAACCCGGCAGATGACAGCGTCTCCACCACGGCTTCACGCAATGCGGTGTCGTCTTCGACCACCAGAACAGAAATATCCGTCACGGCACTTACCTCCTCACCGATGCGCGGTTCAACCCGCACGTGCCAGCGCCATCGACGCCAGCGGTAATGTCAATGCAAAGCGGCTGCCTTGGCCGACTTCGCTGCTAATCCGCAATTCCGCTTGATGCGATTCCGCCACCGCCTGCACCACGGCAAGACCAAGCCCCGTGCCCGTGCGCTTGGTGGTAAAGAACGGTTCGCGCAGCCGGGCCAGCACTGCTGGCGACATGCCGCAGCCGTTGTCTTCCACGCTTATAGTCAGGTGCTGGTCATCGCGCTCTTCAACCCGAACGGACACTTCACCGGCGGTTTTGCTGCGCTGCAGGCAGGCATGAAAGGCGTTGTCGATCAGATTGCCGAGCGCACCGATCAAGGCATCGCGATTGCCAATCACGGCCAGCGGGGAACGCGCGCCTTCCCGGCGCAGGGTGATGCCGTGCTGCTGCGCGAGCGGTTGATAGATATCGAACAGCCGATCAACCAACTCGGACACGACCAACGCTTCCACTTTCGGACTGCCGCCACCAGCGACCAGCAGCATGTCGGCAATTTGACGTTCCATGTGTTGCAAGCGCTCAATGACGCGGCTGGCATGACGGCTTCCGGCATCAGTGCCGGCATGTTTCTGCAATTGATGCGCGCACAGCAGTGCACTGGCGATGGGGGTGCGCAACTGGTGCGCGAGACTGGCCATCAACTGGCCCATTGATGCCATGCGATCGCGTTGCGCCAATCGCGCCTGCAGGCGACGGGTTTCCGTCAGATCCGAAATCACCACCAGCTGGCCCATGCCATCGCTCATCGCGCGCGTTGCGATCTGGACACGCCGTCCATCACGCAGACTGACCTCGTAGCCGTCGTCGGCACGCGGCTCGAAACTGCGCGCAATGACGTCGCGCCAACGCTGACCAAGTAGCGGCACGCCGAGCAGATCAATGGCGACCGGATTGGCATCTTGGACATTGCCGGCCATATCAAGCAGCAGTACCCCGACCGGCAACAAGGCCAGCACTTCTCTGAGCGGTTCACGGTTTTGCGTGGCAGAGGCACGCTCAGCCGCGGCGAGCACCGAATGCAGGGCGGCGCTCAGATTGGGCGTGACAGAAGAACGGGTTGCAGCATCGATCATGGTTTCGCTCCGCGGCGGAATACCGACTGGCGAAACCATTAATGCAGGGACTGTGCCAGAATAAAAATCTATTGATAATCAGAAGGATAGAATGCGCAAGAAGAAATGACGTCAAGCTTCCGTCATTTCTTCGCCGCGCCCCATGCCGTACTTGCGCATCTTCTCGACCAGCGTGGTCCGACGCATTTGCAGCCGCTCGGCAGCCCGCGCCACCACCCCGCCCGCTTCACTCAGCGCTTGGTTGATGAACGCGATTTCGAGCTCAGCCATGTAGTCCTTCAGATTGATGCCATCGCGCGGCAACACGGCAACCGTGCTGGTCAGCATGGCACCGCTACGGTCTTCACCGGCGAGCGCTGGCGCGGACGTCACGGTCAAGCCTTCGGCATGACGATACTTGGTCGGCAGATCGCCAACATCGACCACCCCATACGGATACAGGATGGCGAGCCGCTCGATCAGATTCGCCAGCTCGCGAACGTTACCTGGCCAGTCGTAACGGCTCAGGCTGACCAACGCATTCGGCGACAGCCGCACCGCGGGAGCCCCGCTCGCCTCCAGACGCGCAATCAGTTCGTTGACCAGCAAGGGAATGTCTTCACGACGGTCGCGCAGCGGCGGCATTTCAATCGGGAAGACGTTCAGACGATAAAACAAGTCTTCGCGGAATTTGCCTTCGGCGACCTGACGTTCGAGGTTGCGGTGAGTGGCAGCGATGATGCGAACATCCGCTTGGATCGTCCGGTTGGAGCCCACCCGTTCAAAGGTTTTTTCTTGCAGCACGCGCAGCAGTTTCACCTGCAGCGCCATCGGCATGTCACCGATTTCGTCGAGAAACAAGGTGCCACCCTGAGCCAGTTCGAACCGACCCTGACGAGCCGTGATGGCGCCGGTGAACGCGCCTTTTTCATGGCCAAACAGTTCGCTTTCGAGCAGCTCCGCCGGAATAGCGCCGCAATTGACCGGAACGAACGGCTTGGTCCGGCGCGCCGACATGTAGTGCAGATTGCGCGCCACCACTTCCTTGCCGGTGCCGGTTTCACCAAGCACCAACACGCTGGCGTCGGTCTGCGCGACATGCTCGATGAGCCGTCGCACCTCCTGGGTAGCCTTGCTGTTACCAACCAGACTGCGGAACAGCTCGACCGGCCGATCGCCCACCCGCACCGCATGTTGATTGTTGCGGCAGACCTGGCACTGATGCAGCAGATCCAGCAGCTGCGCATAACGCAGCGGTACTTCCAGGGTGCCGACCACATGCGGTTGCAATACCGGCTCAAGCTGCGCCGGGGTAATACCGCCGTTGATCAGCAACACCGGTGCCTGCCGGTCGTGGTGATGCAGCGCCTGCATGATGGCTTTGCTGTCGCCGGCCACATTGCCCAGCACGACGCCGAGGTAGCGACGGTTTTCCGGCAGAAATTCGCGGTAGGTCTGGCTGTCGGCCAGCGAGCATTCCTCGCCGAGAAATTCCAAAATAATGCCAAGGCGCGCCCGGCGCTCGCTGTCATCGTCCAACACCAACAGCTGCATTTCCCGCCACACGGTGACAACTCTCCAAAATCATTGTTACTTCAAGAAGTTGGCTTAAGGGATAGAAGACAGATCTGGTATTGTCAAATTCTTGGCAGATAATTTTGTGGGAATGTTGAAACGATGGCACGTTTGTCTTCCGACCTGGCCGTGCTGAGTTCCTGTTCGAGGCTAACTGGAACCGCCGAGGTCCCTGAAGTGGCAAATCCCTGCCGCGAGCCCTGCAAGCGACTGCCGCAGTTTCGGCCGGCTCCGAACGTTTTTTTCCTCATTTGAATGCTAGAAAAAAGCAAAAAAGAAAGGGGCTTAAGTTTCCCTAAGCCCCTTACCGTACGACTGAAGCCGCAGTCCCTGAAGTGTTCTCAGCACCGCAAGGCACGTCTTCGTGAAGCCTCGTCACCATCGGATGTTCTCAGCATCCGGCAGCTAGGGCCTCGTTTTCTCCGGAGATGTCACCGATTCGCAAATGGAGACCTATCATGGGAACTGACATTCGTGTCTCGGGACACCGTTTCTATAGCAATGGGCGTGCCAACCTAAGCAAGCCGCCGTAACTCACGCCTCCAGCAAGGCGCGTTTGTGCAGGTAATCGAGAATGTGCTGCAGCCAGTTGGTCGGGCTGGCATGGGCCAGTTCGGTAGGCACGACCAGCGCCTGCTTGCGCGCCAACTTTTCAGCCAATGCCAGAAGACTGGCTCGATTGTGGCGGCCGTCCATTTGCAGGATGAGAGGCAACCACGACGGTGGCAGGCCGGCAGGCCGATGATTCAGTGATGGCACCACAGTGGCACCGGTCGCCGCTACCGCTCGGGCAGCAGCAAACACCCGCGGATACTCGCCAGGTTTACCCGCCAAAACCGGTTCGCTGAGCAGCGTGACAGCATTGATGAAAAACAACCGAATTGCGACAGCAGCGACATCCTGCATGTGCTGCTGCAACGCCTTATCATCCAAGCTTGTCAACGACACGCCCAGTTTGCCGAGCACCTGCAAGGTCAACTGCGGGATATCCACTGTTGCGGGAAAGGCTTCATCCAGACATTTCACGACCGCCTTGGTCAGTGGAGTGCTAACCGCAAGCTTGCTGTCGGCTTGATCGATCCTGGCGAGCTGCCAACTACTGTCGTCATTGATTTCCTTGCCTTCGACGATATGCAACTCCGACGCGACATGTAGCATCAGCGCGCGATTCGGCTTCACCTGCAGGTCCGGCGCAATTTCTCCTTGCACCAGCAAACTGCGGCGAAAGCTGCGTCCGGCGACATAATCCAGCAATTCCGCCATGGCATAGCGGTCATGGGCAAACGGTCGGACACTTTCGCGGACCGACTCCGCATAGAAATCCGGCATGTCCGTTGCCATATCGGCATCCGACAGATAGGCCAACTCGTGTTGCATTGCCTGCAAGACAAAATTGCGGAAATAAAATGGCTGGTTTACCGGCTCCAGGTATTCATGCTGCAAGTAGTAATCCGGCAGGGCCTGGATGTGCTCCAGATGCGCCTTGAGTACCGGACCAACTGGCCGGTCGACCGCAGCACAGCCCTCGCGCGCCAGCACTGCCATCAAGTCTTTGGCCTTTTGCAGCCGCTGCGTCGGATCATCAATCAGCGCCGCCGCCCGTGCCATCACGGCGCGGCCCATTTCGCGGAAATGCCAACCGGGATAGGTGTTGTAGCTGATGTAGGCCACACCTTGCGGCTGCAGCAGGCGACGGCAAACTGACAAGATGCCAGCTTGCACTTCCGGTGGCACCCATGACATGACGCCATGCGCGATGATGTAGTCGAAGCGGCCGATGCTGTCATCGACGGCCATGATATCGGCAGCGATAAGCTGCAGGTTACTGATCCCAACCTGCTCGACCAGCGCGCGCCCCTGTGCAACCTGCGCCTCTGCCAAATCGATGCCGACAAACTGGGCTTGCGGATATCTCACCGCCAACGGCAACAAATTGCCGCCCGAGCTGCAACCGATTTCCAGCACCCTTGCCGTGCTGACCGCCGCCGGCGTCATGCCCAGCAGCGTCGCAATCGCCTGCAACCGTGGCGGAAACGCCTCCCGCACAGCATGACTTTCGTAGGGCATCTGCTCGTATGCCTCACGGGTTCTTACCACCAGTGACTCGGTGACTCCCATCTGAATCTCCTTCCTGAGCCGCCCTGACCAGCCGACAGAGGCCTGTTATATCAGTTCGTCTGAGCAAGCGACGTGCCGCCCACCCTGATGGCCGATGAACGGTCGCTGGCCTGACCCGATGACCATAAATTTGACCGCTAAGCCAAGCCCCACCCTCACGCCGCCGCTGACTTGCCCATGCGCTCCGCATGACACCGAAAAATTTTTCTAAAGCTTTGGCAAGCGACGCCGATACCTAAGGCGAGCGAGTTGTGTCTCAGCATGATTCGCTTCACGTGGCAGGAATGTTCTCAGTGTTCCCCACGGCAGGCAGGGGTGTTCTCAGCTCCACCAGCCGACCAACACGAAAGGATGTTCCTGCTTTTTTGCGTCTGCGATTTGTCACTCCGACAAGGGCGCGCAATCCCGGCTCGAACTCCTTTCCGACAACGGCAACTTTGTAAGCGTCTTGAAGCCAGCAGGCCTGACGCGTCGAAGAGTGAGGAGTAAGACATGGGAAGCGTAATCGCCACCAACATTGCGTCCATCAACGCCCAGCGCAACTTGTATGGGACGTCGAATGGGCTCAACGTCACGTTCCAGCGACTGTCATCCGGTTTTCGTATCAACACCGCCAAAGATGATGCCGCTGGTCTGCAGATTTCCAACAAACTGGGTTCGCAAATCGGTGGCCTGACCGTCGCCGCCCGCAACGCCAATGACGGCATTTCGCTGTCGCAAGTGGCGGAAGGCGCTGTCGGCGAAGCCACCAACCTGTTGCAACGGATGCGCGATTTGGCCGTGCAATCGGCCAACGGATCGAACGGCCCGTCGGAACGTTCGGCACTGCAACAAGAAGTTGCGCAACTGAAATCGGAATTGAACCGGATTGCCGAGACTACCCGCTTTGGCAGCGCCGTGCTGCTCAACGGCACCTTTGGCTCGCGGTCATTCCAGGTTGGCGCCAACGCATTTGAAACCATCAGCGTCACCATGGGCAACGTCCGTGCCGATGCGACCGGCTCTTACCGCGTCGATACCGCTGCCGGTGTCAACCTACTGGATGCCAGTGCAACAATTGGTACCGACAACACTGTCACCAACGCGGTGGCAGGTGACACGATTACCTTGTCCGGCTTTCTCGGCACGGCAGATATCACCTATGCCGCTGCAGCGAGCGCACGCGACATCGCCAACGCCGTCAATTTCGTTTCCAGCGATACCGGCGTGAACGCCAGTGCGCGTACCGTCGCGCAGCTTTCAACATTGGCAACCGCCGGCACGCTGTCATTCCAGCTGTTCGGCAGCAACACCGACACCGCCAATCCGATCGTGATTTCGGCGTCGATTACTGACGTTGATGATCTGACGCCGATTGCCGATGCGGTCAACCGCTTCAACGCGGAAACCGGCGTCTCAGCCGAGATCGTGGTCGACCCGGCAACTGGCGACAAAAACGTGCACCTGATCAGCGAAACCGGCACCGACATCAAGCTGGTCGACTTCAACAACAGCGCTGGCGCAGGTGGCACCATTGCCTTCACACCACGCGACTTCAATGGCGAAGCGCTGGCAGGTTCGACCGCGGCTACGCTAATCCCGGCGGGCAACGATTCCGCTGTCGTCGCCGGCATGGTGCGGTTTGATTCCAGTCGCTCGTATACTGTGACCGCTGCCGCGGCCGATATTTTCGCCGCCATCGGCACCCAAAGTGCTGGCCTGGAAGATGTCGCCAACCTGAACATCGCCACCGGCATCGGCGCGCAGGAAGCCATCATCATCATCGACAAGGCGATCGAAGCGATCGACTCGGTACGTGGTGATCTCGGTGCCGTGCAAAACCGTTTCATCAGCACGATCTCGAACTTGAACAGCGTCAACGAGAACGTCGCTGCCTCGCGTTCGCGCATCCGGGAC
>DASUEK010000377.1:0-6214 GCA_036275115.1 Permianibacter sp.
CGCGCCACCATCATGCGCCAGACTGCTCACGAAGTGCTGCACCACCTCGGCGCCGACAACGATCCGCTGCTGCAAGTGGCGATGGAACTGGAGCGCGTCGCGCTGCAGGACCCGTACTTCATCGAGAAAAAGCTGTACCCGAACGTCGACTTCTACTCCGGCATCATCATGAAGGCGATGGGCATTCCGATGAACATGTTCACCGTGATGTTCGCCCTCGCCCGCACCACCGGCTGGGTTGCCCAGTGGAAAGAAATGATCGCCGAGCCGAGCCAGAAGATCGGCCGTCCGCGTCAGCTTTACACCGGCCACACCAAGCGCGACTATGTCGACTTGAACAAGCGCAGTTGAGCCTGCAGGCGCCAGTTAAAAGCTGTGCAATAATGGGAGCCTCAAGGCTCCCATTTTTTTGCTCCGTTTACCCACAGGGAAGATTATGAAACCCGGCATTCTGGTCACCGGCGGCGCCGGTTACATCGGCTCCCATGTCGTTCGCCAACTTGGCGAGCGCGGCGAAAACGTCATTGTGCTGGACAACCTCAGCACCGGTCGCAAAGAAGCGGTGCTGTACGGCACGCTGGTGGTCGGCGACACCGGTGATCGCGAGCTGGTGCTGCGGCTGCTGCGCGAACACAACATCAAATCCATTCTGCATTTCGCCGCCAATACCGTGGTGCCGGAGTCGGTTGAAAAACCGTTGCAGTATTACCGCAACAACACGGTCAATGTGCTGAATCTGCTGGAGTGCTGTCAGGCTGCCGGCGTCGAACATTTCATTTTCTCGTCGACCGCCGCCGTGTATGGCACGCCGGACACCTTGATGGTGACCGAGGAATCACCGACCCGGCCGGAATCGCCGTACGGTTTGTCGAAACTGATGAGCGAATGGCTGCTGCGCGATTACGCCGCCACCGGCGCCATCCGGCACGTCACACTACGCTACTTCAACGTCGCCGGCGCGGACCCGGAAGCCCGCATCGGCCAGGCCACCCCGAACGCCACCCACCTCATCAAGGTCGCGGTCGAAGCGCTGTGCGGCAAACGCGCCAGCGTCTCGGTATTCGGCACCGATTACCCGACCCCGGACGGCACCGGGGTGCGTGATTACATTCACGTTGAAGATCTGGCGGCAGCGCACCTGTCGGCGCTGGATTACCTGCGCAACAACGGCAAGTCCGTGACCCTGAACTGCGGTTATGGCCACGGCTATAGCGTGCTGGACGTGCTGAAAACCGCCGAAAAAGTCGCCGGCAAGCCGCTCGACATCCGCTACGCGCCGCGCCGCGCCGGCGATCTCGCCGCCATCGCCGCCGACTCCAGCAAACTGCGCCAGCTGCTGAACTGGCAACCACGCTTCGACAACCTCGAAACCATCGTCAGCCACGCGCTGAACTGGGAGCGGAAGCTCTGAATAAAAATGGCGCCTCAGGGCGCCATTTTTATTCAAGAGGGCTTTCGCCATTCATCGGTTTCGTCATGGTCATCGAAATTGAAACTGATGGCGACCACTTTGCGCATGAAATCACGCTCCTTGTCGAACCGGCGGCGCATCCGTTCGAGTTCGAACTCCAGCTGCGCGATACGTTGCTCTAGGTTGCCGGCATCGGCGCCACTGATCGGCATGCCATTGAGTGGTCCGGATGTTGCTGCGTGGCCGGCCGCATTGCCATTGCTGCGCACCGGTTGGGCATTGCTTTCCGGCACCATCAATTCGGCACGCAGTTCCTGCGCAACGGTGCGGACAATAGCTTCGTCAATGACGTGCTTTTCTTCCAGAAAACCGAACAGCAGCAGGCGGTCACACAGCGTGTTGATCCGGCGCGGCACTCCGGCCGTGCATTCGTAGATGGCCTGGTAGGCTTCCTTGGTGAATTCCGGATCGTTTTTCCAGTCGACCTTTTTCAATCGGTGTTCGACATAGCCAACCGTTTCAGTCGGATCCAGGTGCGCCAGATGGTAGGACGCCGTGATCCGCTGGCGAACCTGCTCCAGATTCGGATGCCGCAGGTTGTCACGGAACTCGGATTGGCCGAGCAGGAAAATCTGCAGCAGGATTTTGCCCTTGAAATGCAGATTGGAGAGCATGCGCAGCTCTTCCAGTGATTCGAACGGCAGGTTCTGCGCCTCATCGACCACCAGCATGCAGCGTTTGCCTTCCTTCTGACGCGCCATCAGGAAGTTTTCGATGTTTTTCAGCAGGCTGGTTTTGTCAGCGGCCTGGTGGGCCAAGCCAAAGGTGGCGGCGACCATGCGCAGGATGTTGGTCGAGTCCAGCTGGGTATTCATCAGCTGGCCGGCAATCAGATCGTTTTTCTGTTCCAGCGTGTTGAACAGCGTCCGCACCAGCGTGCTCTTGCCCGTGCCGACGTCACCGGTGACAACAATGAAGCCTTCGCTCTGCGAAACGCCGTACTTCAGATAAGCCAGTGCCCGTTTGTGGGTACTGCTGCCGAAGAAGAAATACGGGTCAGGTGCCAACTGAAACGGCTTGCCGCTCAGTTTGTAATAGGATTCGTACATCTTCGCCTCCTTTCCAGTTTCCATTCACGGCGCTGATGCGATTCCCTCCGCATCACGCTCTCACCAGCATACGCTCAGCGCGAGCCCTTGCGCCACAACACTACTTCTGCGGTCTGCACCAGGATGGTCAGGTCGAGAAACAGACTGTAGTTCTTGATGTAATACAAATCGTATTGCAGCTTTTCCCGGGTGTCTGCCTCGGAGTCGCCGTAAGGATAATTGACCTGCGCCCAGCCGGTGATGCCGGGTTTGACCCGGTGGCGCATCGCGTAGAACGGGATCTTGTGGCTCAGCTGCTCGACAAACTCCGGCCGCTCCGGGCGCGGACCGACGAAGCTCATGTCGCCTTTCAGTACGTTCCACAGCTGCGGCAATTCATCGAGCCGGGTCTTGCGCATGAAAGCGCCAACCTTGGTCACCCGCGGATCGTTTTTCTGCGCCCAGACCGCGCCAGTGCGCTCGGCATCCACCACCATCGAACGGAACTTGTAGATGGTGAACGGCTGGCCGTGCTGGCCGGTCCGGATTTGCTTATAAATGGCCGGATCGCGCCATTTGCTTTCATGCCGAACGATCAGCACCAGCAACAGCATGATCGGCGACGCCAGCAACAAACCGATGGAGGCCACGGTCATGTCGAACAAGCGCTTGACCATCATTCGCCAGACGTTGTTGTCGAAACCGTCGAGGAAAATCATCCGGCCGGGCGACCAGGCATCGATATGGATTTTACCGGTGCGCTGCTCGAAGAAGCTGGCCAGCTCGGTGATTTGGATACCCCGCAGCTTGCAGTCGATGATTTCTTCGGTCGGGAAGTTTTTCTTGTTGTCTTCCACCGCGATGACGATCTCATCGGCGCCGTATTCCGAGCAGACATCGGCAATGGTTTTATCGGAGCGAATCAGGCGCTCTGCCTCGACTTCATCGTGATCGCCGCGCAGGTGCAGGAAGCCAATCAGGCTGATGCCGTGCCAGTCGCTGCGACGACGCAGCCGCTCCAGCGCCTGCGCCAGCTTGCCGGTGCCGACGACCAAGACCCGCCGCGACAAAATGGTGGCCGTGGCGAACTGCTGGTAGAAAAAGCGGGTGACCATCAACAGCGCGAAACTCACGCCGAGTGTCAGCAAGAAAGCACCACGACCGACGTACACGTCCGGGAACAGGTAGAACAGCGTCAACAGCAGCGGGAACGCCAGCAGAAATGTCCAGGCCAGACGCAGCGTCAACATCCGGAAGCTGTCGCGCTGATGGCGCTGATACAAGCCCATGGCGATCAGCATCAGCATCATCACCAGCGTGAAGACTGAGGCTTTGTATTGCAGTGGGATATTGGTAAGGTGGCTGCTGTCGGCTCCACCGCTGCCAAAGCGCAGCGCGACACCGAGTTGCAGCGAGAAAAACAACGCCAGAAACTCAACCACTCCCAACAGCAACAATGCCCTCGGGATGTAATGATTAAAGATGCGAACCATTCCCTTCTTCCTGAACTGCTGGCTCTGGCGTGGACGATCCGGCGTCCTGCCGCGGCGGCCCGGGTCTCCTCGGAAAGGAGCCGTGGGCGATGCTCGGGCCGGCGATTATACGGGGATTCGCCGGCGCGTCACACCGGTCTTGGCGACTTTGCTGCTCGCGTTCACCGTTTCGGGCGCTAAAGCCCAGCCAGCCACGGATACCCTCGCCATGACCGAGAGCTGCCCGCTGTATTTGGTCCGACATGCCGAAAAGCAGACCATTGCCGGTGAGAAAGACCCGCCGCTGACGGCGCAAGGCGAGGCCCGCGCCCGCGCACTGGTCACGGCACTGGCCAACCGCCCGCTGGAGCAGGTTTATGCCACCGACTACCGCCGTACCCAGTCGACAGTCGCCCCGGTGGCGGCTGCGCGTGGGCTGACCGTCCAGCGTTACGATGCCCGTCAATCTGGCGGCTTTTTGACCCAGCTGTTGGCGCAGGGCTGCCCAACCGGCGTGCTCATCGCCGGCCACTCCAACACCCTGCCGGAACTGCTGCGCGCGGCTGGCATTGCCGAGCCCGCCAGCGAGTTCGACGAGAGTCGGTATGGCGAACTGTTCATCGTCGAACGCACCCAGACCGCGACCGGCTGGCAGTCAACGCTGCGCATTGAGCGCTTCGGCGACAGTCAGTAACGCGAGCCTCTACCACGTCAGCAAACAACGGCCGCGCTGGCCGCCGCCCAGCCACTGCGGCGAGCAGATGCAGCCGCCGCTTGATCAGCGTCAACGGAACTCCTGCCAGTCCGGCGAAACGGCGAGCGTATAATCGCCGCCGTCTTCGCTTATCGCGACCTTTTCTACAGGCTCCTCAGCCATGCAAAAAAATCTCGAACCCTGTTATTACGGCGATTACCTGCAGCTCGGCAAATTGCTCGATGCCCAGCACCCGGTCGCGCCACGCTATGGCCAGCAGGCCCATGACGAGATGCTGTTCATCATCGTCCATCAGGCCTATGAACTCTGGTTCAAGCAAATCCTGCACGAGCTGCGTGACGTGCATGCCACCATGGCCCAGCCGCACATCAATGAGCGCGAGCTCGGTACTGTCATCGCCCGGTTGGAGCGCATCCGCAGTATCCAAACCGTGCTGGTCCAGCAGCTGACCGTGCTGGAAACGATGACCCCGCTCGATTTCCTCGACTTCCGCGATTACCTGATACCGGCATCGGGCTTCCAGAGCATCCAGTTCAAGGAAATCGAGATCCGGCTCGGTTTGCGCGCCAACAACCGCATCAATTTTGACCAGCAGAGCTTTTACAGCCGCTTGAATGAGACCGATCGCAACTTTCTCATCGGACTCGAAGCCGGCCCGAACCTGCACGACCACCTCGACGCGTGGCTCGCCCGTATTCCGTTCATCAGCACCACCGATTTCGATTTCTGGCAGGCCTACCGGCAGGCGGTTGATCACATGCTGGCCGACGAAGCCAACATCGTTCGCAGCCACCCGAACCTGTCGCCGCAGGACCGTGACTTTCAGCTGCGCGAGCTGGAAAAAACCAAGATCAGCTTCGATTGCCTGCTCGATGCCAACCGCTTCGACGAGCTGAAAGCGCAAGGCAAGTTTTCCCTGAGCCAGCGCGCGCTGCTCGCCGCGGTGTTCATCAACCTGTATCGCGACGAACCGATCCTGCACCTGCCGTTCCGGCTGCTGACCGCATTGGTTGAGCTCGATGAAGGCTTCACCACCTGGCGCTACCGGCACGTGATGATGGTGCAGCGGATGATTGGCGCGAAGATCGGCACCGGCGGTTCCAGCGGCAGCGATTACCTGCGCCAGACCACCGAGAACAACCGCTTCTTCCGTGACCTGACCCTGCTGTCGACCTTCCTCTTGCCGCGCTCAGCCTTGCCGCAGTTGCCGGAATCGCTGCGGGCGGCGCTGGATTTCCACGCCAACCGCGGCTGATGCCGCCACCGTTGTTCGGCTCGTCTCAAGACGCCCCGCCTCAGGCGGGGCCGTCAATTGCCTTTACAGCGCCGCCATGCGGTCGCAGCGGTTTTATACCAAGTCATTGAAAACAAACTGATTCTCCACCTTCAGCCCCGTGGCATCCGATATGCTTGCTCAAAAAACAGCCAAGCATTCTTTCGCGAAGGCATGACGGGAGGAACCGCAATGAACCGGTTACGAGGCGGATTGGCAGCCATGCTGATGTTGCTTGGCGGCCCGACTCAGGCA
>DASUEK010000378.1:0-6017 GCA_036275115.1 Permianibacter sp.
CAATCACCGACGCCACGTTGAAGCCCGTGCTGGTTGAGTAATCGATGTTTTTCAGCTCGACATTGATCTTGGCATCCGCAGCCGGTTTCAGCAGTGACAGCACGATGGCGATGCCGAAACATGCGACGAAAACCAGGCCGACCCGATCCATGAACGGCAGGCTTGGCCACCACAGTTTCAGCGCCAGCGACAGCGCGGCCGAGCTGATGGCGGCGACCAGCGCGGCGTTGGCGGTGGTGCGTTGCCAGAACATGCCGAGCAGGAAGATCACGCAGATGCCGGGGGTGAAGAAACCGGTGAACTCCTGGATGTACTGGAAGGCCTGATCAAAGCTGCCGAGCAGTGGCCGGGCCGACAACACCGCGACCAGCAGCGCAATGACGGCGGCGATTCGACCGGTGCGCACCAGATGTTGCTCGCTGGTCTGCGGCCGCATCGTGCGGTACAAGTCCATCGTGAAGATGGTCGACACCGAGTTAATCTTCGAGCCGAGCGACGCGATGATGGCGGCGATCAGCGCGGCGAAAACCAGGCCGAGAATGCCGCTCGGCAGCAGCGCCATCAGATGCGGGTAGGCCTCATCCGGGCGCGCCAGATTCGGTGCCAGCACCAGCGCAGCAATGCCGGGCAGCACGATGATCACCGGCATCAGCAGTTTCAGGAACGCCGCCAGCACAATGCCTTTCTGCGCTTCGCGAATGTCCTTGGCGGCGAGACCGCGCTGAATGATGTATTGATTGAAGCCCCAGTAGGAAATGTTCATCACCCACATGCCGCCGAGCAGCACGCTGAGGCCGGGCAAGTCCTTGTAGTGCGGGCTGTCCGGTGACAGCACCATGTCGAACTTCTCCGGGAACTCGGTGGTCAACCGCAGGAAGCCGGCGGTGATGCTGCCGTCGCCGACTTTGTCCAGCGCGATGTAACTGATCAGCAGACCGCCGCAGATCAGCAACGTGACTTGCACGATGTCGGTGAGCGCGACGGCTTTCAGACCGCCGTAGAGCGCGTAACCGCCAGCGAACAGGCCGATCAGCAGCAGCGCCAGATCGGTGTCCATGCCGGTGACCGTGTGGACGGCGGTGGCGCCGAGCCAGAGAATCGAGGTCAGGTTGACGAAGATGTACACGCCGAGCCAGAACACGGCCATGACGGTACGCACCGAGGGGCTGTACCGCTTTTCCAGAAATTCCGGCATGGTGTAGATGCCGTTTTTCAGGAAGATGGGCAGGAAATACTTGCCGACGATCAGCAGGGTCAGCGCCGCCATCCATTCATAGGAGGCGATGCCGAGGCCAATCACATAGCCGGAACCGGACATGCCGATGATTTGCTCGGCCGAGATGTTGGCGGCAATCAGCGAGGTGCCGATCGCCCACCAGGGCAGCGAGCGGCTGGCCAGAAAGTAGTCTTGGGCGCTTTTCTTGTGTTCGCCTTTTTCGCGCGACACCCACTGTGCCAAGGCAAAGATGCCGATGGCGTAAACCGCGATGATCGCGATGTCCAGTCCTGACAATTGCATATTCTTCTCCCGCGATGACGGGGCAGCGGTCGGCCGCTGGCAAGCCCGCCTCGATCTTTGTCTACGCCCTGACAGTAAAGCGGCGACGGCGGCAACGCGTCCTGATACCGGTCGGCGACCGAAAGTTGAACGTTCAACTTTGTGAAAACGGGGCCATGGAACGGTGTGCGGCGGCGCTTGCCGCGTGCCAGCGTCGTTGTGCGCTGCATTATCGGCATGAGGAACCGGACGTTGGTGCGGGTTCGAACCGACAACGGCACGCAGCTGGCTTACGCCGGCGGGAGCGGGTGGAGCTGGCGTACACGCCGGTGGCAAAGGTCAGGGGTGTCGCGCCCTTCTGAGGGAAAGGGCGCGAACCCGGTTGGGCGAGCTGCACAGGCGCACGCCATTCGCGCCGTTTTAGCCGGCTGTCTGGTTCAGCTTCTCGCGGAACTCGCTTGGCGTCATGCCGACTTTCTTCTTGAAGAAGGTATTGAAGGTCGCTTTCGAATTGAAGCCGGCGCTTTCCATGATGTCGAGCATGGTTTGCTGGCGGTTGGCCGGATCGGACAGCAGCCGTTTGCATTCTTCGATGCGGTAGGTGTTGATGAAGTCGAAGAAGTTCTGCTGGTAATGCCGGTTGATCACCTGCGACAGGTTGCGCGGCGACATGTGCAACTGGCCGGACAGGTTTTCCAGGTTCAACAGGCAGTTCAGGTAGGGCTTCTTGTCCCGCATGTAGGCTTCAAGCTGGCTGACCTGTTCCGGCGAAATCACCGGTTTCTCTTCCGGCTTCTCGGCCTCTTTGGTCTCGGGCTGGACAAAGCCGGCAAAGACCCGGCTGTGGCCCATGCTGAAGAAAATCAGCGCGCTGATCAGCAGCATGACCGTGTAATCGGCCGCCAAGCCCCAGAAGTCGAGGTCCAGCGTGTAAAGCTGATCCAGCGAGGTGATGAGCGCGGTGCTGATGAGCATGGAGTCCGCGCGCACCGCCAGAAAGCCGAGCACCAGGATTTTCAGCCAGGTCAGATCGATTTTTTCAATGTCGGCGAATTCGTCCTTGATGCGCTTCTGGTAACGGAACAGCTCAATCAGCGCGAGGATGCCGCAAACAATGCGGAACAGCTCGCGCAGGAAGCCCACCGACAGGGTCAGCTTGGGCGGCGCGAAGGTGTCGTAGCCCTGCAGAATTGCCACTTTGGTGGCGTAATCCAGCCGGTAGTAGTTGACGATCTCGAACAGCGCGTAAGCAACAAACGGCAGGAACAGCAGCCAGTCGCTGCGCTTGATGCGGTAATCGCGGTAGATCATGGACCGGACATAGAGCAGCAGCAGCGGCGCTTCCAGCCAGTAGGCATGACCAAACACGTAGAAAATGTTGGGCGAGAAACTGATGGCCCATTGCCGGAAGGCCGTGCCGTACATGATCAGGTTGTCGATCGGAATGGCGGCGTGGGCGAGCAGAAACAGCGCCAGCAAAATGTTGCCGCGCCGCTTGCTGCGGAACAGCCACAGGAACAGCGCAAACAACACGCACTGATAGATGGTGATGAACTGCATGACATCATGCAGGTTGAACAGAATGGACTTCATCCGCGGCTACCGTGCGCATCCGATGCGCCAGAGCTTATCGGTTGAGCAACAGAATGCAAGCCTGTTGAAACCGTCGTTGTGGTGACAGTTGCCCAGCGATACGACCTTGTGTGCGATGGCGGTCATGGCGATGACCGGTGTCCCGCCCTGACGTTAGGTCGGGTCGGTCGAGTCGGTGCTGAGCAACAGGATTGGGAGCAGGACTCGTTGCGTGGCGTCTCCACGCGGAAGGGTGATCGCGTTTGTTGCGATGCAGCAAAACTGGCGAGCGTTCAACGCAGGCGGTATGCCAATGCGCAATGCCAATGCGCTAGGCCCGCAGGCCGCTCTTCCTTTTATTGTCTGGCATGGGGCGAACGGGCAGCCGAGGTTTCGGTTGTTTTCTGACCAATCCGCCGTACTTGGACGTGATTGCCCAAATTTGGCGCGGTGCAAGACCGCCAATTTGGTGCCGTCGTAAAACCGGCTGGAACCACGGAAAAACGGTTACAGATGCACCAGTTTGGGTATGTCTGGGCGATTTTGCGCAATCTTGAACGTCTCGCTGCCGGGAATCGCAAACTCAGACCGTTCAAGTTTGGTGCCTGCCGCAACGTTGAACGCGTCCTTGCCTTCGCCTTTGGTATAGGAGTAGCTCGCGGATTCGAGCGCGAAACGGCGAAACGCAAAACGGCGAGCAAGGAAACGGCCGTCGGGAACGCTGCAGGCCATGGCCCGGCAGTTGCCATCCCCCGGAGGCGAGTGGAGACATAATGAAAATTCTAAACGCATACCTACCCCGACTGGCGGTGGTCGCGCTGGCAGCCCTGCTGTTCGGCTGCGGCGACAGCGCCACCACGAAAACGGATCTCGACAGTGTCGACCCGTCCCAGCCGGTCAGTGACTGGAAGCTGGTCTGGAACGACGAGTTCGACGGCAGCAGCATCGACCGGCGCAAATGGACCCACGAGGTCAACTGCGACGGTGGCGGCAACAACGAGCAACAGTGCTACACCGACGCCGCCGAGAACGCCTTCGTTGCCAATGGCGTGTTGAACATCGTCGCTCGTCCAGCCGCCGAGGGGGCACCGAAGCCCTACACGTCGGCCCGGCTCAACACCCGTGACAAAGCCGATTTCAAATACGGCCGTTTCGAAATGCGCGCCAAGCTGCCATTTGGTCAAGGCAGCTGGCCGGCGTTCTGGATGATGCCGACCGACAGCGAATACGGCGGCTGGCCGCGTTCCGGTGAAATCGACATCATGGAAGCGGTCAACCTGAAGGCCGATGCGCCCGATCAGGATGAACCGGAGAATCGCATCCATGGCACACTGCATTACGGTTCTGGCGCCGACGAAGCCGGCCACAAATTCACCGGCAAGTCGTATAAAAAATCGGATGGCAGCAACCCGGCGGATGATTTCCATACCTATGCCATCGAGTGGCAGGAAGGCGAAATCCGCTGGTACATGGATGGCTACCTGTACGCCACCCAGCGCAAATCGGAAGTGCGTTACAACAGCCGCGGTGAAGCGGTGGGTCTTGCCCATCGAGGCTGGTACACGCAGTACTACGATCAAGCCACGGGTGAGCTCACCACCTACTGGGACAACTCGCCGTTTGATCAGCATTTCTATCTGATTCTGAATCTCGCGGTCGGCGGCAACTGGCCTTCCAACGTCAACGAAACCGGCATCGATGCCGAAGCGTTCGCCAATGGCCAATCCCTGCAAGTGGATTACGTCCGGGTCTACGAATGCTCGGCCGATCCGCTGACTGGCAAAGGCTGCGAAACCATTCGCCCTGGCTATGAAGATCTGGAAGATGCCTTGGTCGAAGGGGCTGCACCGATTCCGACGCCGCCGTCGAACGGCGCAGAAAACCTGACCATTTTTGATGGCGCACTGAACCCGAACTGGCCGGCCTGGGATTGCTGCGGCGGTTCGACGCCAGCAGTGGTTGACGATGCTGAGCTTGGCCCGTCGGTCGAGTTCAGTGTTGGCGCGGCGCCAACCGTCAATGGTTTCATCACCCGTTCTGCCTTCATCACCGATCCGGCTGGCGTGCCGACGCCGTTCGACGGCAGTGGCATGCTGGAAAAAGGCGCCATCCGTTTTGATTTGAAAGTGGTGAGCGCACCGACCGATCCGGCGTCGGTGTGGAAATTCAAAGTCGAAAGCAATGACGGCGCAACCGCGGTTGAGCTGAATCTGGTCGACGGGTATGTCGGTTCCTCGGACCCCAGCCCGGCGCTGGGGCAATGGGAGCATTACGAGTTTCCGCTGCAAATGCTCGCCGACGCGGGTCTCGATGTCTCGTCAATTGACGTCGTGATGATTTTCCCGGCCTGGGGCACCGGCAATGGCGCCGTGTACCGGATGAACAACGTCGAGATTTCGCAAGCCTCGCCGCGTCTGGATCTGTTCAAGGACGCCGAAAACCCGGATTGGCCGATGTGGGATTGCTGTGCTGGCTCGACCCCGCAAGTGGTCACGGACGATGTCGATCATGGTGCCACGGCAGAGTTTTCGATCGGCGCCAGCCCGACCGTCATGGGTTTCATCACCCGGCCCGCCAATGGTGGTGGTGATACGCCGTTTGATGCCAGCACCATTGTCGAGAACGGTGTGCTGCAGTTCGATATGCGCGTGGTGAGCATGCCAAACAATGCCAGCGCGCCATGGCTGCTGAAAGTGGAAGCAAACAATGCTGCGAGCGCGGTGGAAGTGAATCTGAATACCAGCCTCGAAGGCCAAAATCCGGCCGCCGGTGTCTGGCAGACCTACACCTTCAAGCTCGCGGATCTGGCAGCGGCAGGGCTCGATGTCTCGGCCATTGATGTCGTGATGGTGTTCCCGGCCTGGGGGCAGGGCGAAGGCGCGACCTATCGCATCGACAACGCGGCGATTTATGAAGCGCCGCCGACCTTCACGCTGTACGACGAAGC
>DASUEK010000379.1:0-7979 GCA_036275115.1 Permianibacter sp.
AACGACGAAGTGTATTTGGAAAAGCTGGTGCGGCGCGCGCACCACGTGGAAGTGCAGATCCTCGGCGACACGCACGGCACGCTGGTGCACCTCGGTGAGCGTGATTGCTCGGTACAGCGCCGGCATCAGAAAGTGGTTGAACAAGCGCCGGCGCCTTACCTCACTGCCGCGCAGCGCGCCGAGCTGTACGGTTATGCGCTGGCGATTGGCCGCGAGGTCAATTACACCCACGCCGGCACCGTTGAATTCCTGATGGATGCCGATACGGGTTCGCTCTATTTCATTGAAGTGAATCCGCGCATTCAGGTCGAGCACACGGTCACCGAAGAAGTGACCGGCATTGATTTGGTCAAAGCCCAGATCAAGATCACCGAAGGCGCCAAGATCGGTTTGATCGAAGGCGAGCGCGGCAGCGGCGTGCCGGCACAAAACGATATTCAACTGCGCGGCTATGCGCTGCAGTGCCGGATCACCACCGAAGATCCGGACAATGGTTTCCGGCCCGATTACGGCCGGCTCACCGCCTATCGCAGTCCGGCCGGGTTCGGGATTCGTCTCGACGGTGGCAGTGCCTACAGCGGTGCCGTGATCACGCCGTATTACGATTCGTTGCTGGTGAAAGTCACCTCGCGCGGGGCGACGCGCGACGAAGCGATCAGCCGGATGGACCGGGCGCTGCGCGAATTCCGCATCCGCGGCCTTGCCACCAACCTGCAATTCCTCGAAAACGTCATCAAGCATCCGGATTTCGTTTCCGGAAAATGCACGACTCGGTTCATTGATCAAACGCCGGAACTGCTGCGGTCAACGCCGCGCCGCGATCGCGCCACCAAGTTGCTGCGCTATCTCGGCGGCGTCGTTATTCACGGTCATCCGGAGCTGAAAGGCCGGCCTATCACCGCGGTGCCGGTCGAACCGCCGACGCCATCGACGCAAATCCTGCAGCAATCCGTTCCGACCGGAACGCGCGATAAACTGAAGGAACTCGGTGCCGAAAAATTCAGCCAATGGATTCTCGACCAGAAACAAGTACTGGTCACCGATACCACGCTGCGTGACGCGCACCAATCGCTGTTTGCGACCCGCATGCGCAGCCACGACATGCTGCGTATCGCGCCGTATTACGCCCGCTTGGCACCGAACTTGTTCTCGCTGGAATGCTGGGGCGGCGCGACCTTTGATGTCGCGCTACGCTTCCTGAAAGAAGATCCGTGGCTGCGTCTTGCCGAGCTGCGCCAGGCAATTCCGAATGTCTTGTTCCAGATGTTGCTGCGTGGCTCGAACGCCGTTGGCTACACCAATTACCCGGATAATGTCGTTCGCTATTTCATCCAGCAGGCAGCCAGTAACGGTATTGATCTGTTCCGGGTGTTCGATTCGCTGAACTGGGTCGACAACATGCGCGTCGCCATTGATGCCGTGCGCGATACCAACGCGATTTGCGAAGGCGCCATCTGTTACACCGGCGATCTGTTCGACGCCAAGCGGCCGAAGTACAACCTCGCTTACTATGTCAAACTGGCGAAAGAATTGGAAAAGGCCGGTTGTCATACGCTGGCGATCAAGGACATGGCCGGCGTCTGCCGGCCGCGCGCGGCACGTGAACTGATCAAGACGCTGAAACAGGAAGTCGGTTTGCCGATCCACTTCCACACCCACGACACCAGCGGCATCGCCGCGGCCAGCATTCTGGCCGCGGTTGAAGCCGGTTGCGATATCGTCGATGGCGCTCTCGACAGCATGAGCGGGCTGACGTCACAACCCAACCTCAGTTCGGTGGTCGCAGCGCTCGCCGGCACCGACAAGGATCCGGGGCTTGATGCCGACAAGCTGCAGACGCTGTCGCTTTATTTCGAAGGCGTGCGCAAGCTGTATGCGCCGTTCGAACCGGACATGAAAGCCGGCACCGCTGATGTGTACCGCCACGAAATGCCCGGCGGCCAGTACACCAACCTGCGTGAACAAGCGCGCGGCCTCGGCCTCGAAGCGCGCTGGCCGGACGTCGCCGGTGCCTATGCCGAGGTCAATCAGTTGTTTGGCGATATCGTCAAGGTGACGCCGACGTCGAAAGTGGTTGGCGACATGGCCCTCTTCATGGTCGGAAACGGTTTGACGAGCGCCGATGTGCTGAACCCGGACAAGGAAATCGCCTTTCCGGAATCGGTGGTGTCGTTGATGAAAGGCGAACTCGGCTTTCCGCCGGATGGTTTCCCGGCCGCGCTGCAACAGAAAGTGCTGCGCGGCAGCAAACCACTGGCTGGCCGCGCCGGTGATTACCTGCCGGAAGCCGACCTTGCCTCCGAACGCGCCAAGGCCGCCAAGCTCTGTGAACAGGAATTGAGCGACACCGATCTGGCGTCCTACCTGATGTACCCGAAAGTGTTTGTCGAGTTCGCCAAGCACCGGGCCGAGTATGACGACGTCTCGGTGCTGCCGACCCCGGCGTTCTTCCATGGCCTTGCCGATGGTCAGGAGATCGTCGTCGATATCGAGCCCGGCAAGTCGCTGATCATCCGCTTGCTTGGTCGCAGCGAGGTCGATGAGGACGGTTATTACAAGCTGTTCTTCGAGCTCAATGGCCAAGGCCGGCAGATCCGCATCGCTGCCGAGGCCAGTCAGGCCAAGGCCCGGCGCAAGGCTGAGGAAGGCAATCCGAACCAGCTTGGCGCGCCGATGCCGGGCCGTATCGCCCTGCTTAACGTTGTGGTCGGCCAGAAGGTCAAACGCGGCGACCCGTTGCTGGCGCTGGAAGCCATGAAGATGGAAACGGTGCTGCGGGCCGAGGCCGACGGTGTCATTTCGGCCGTCCATACCAAGGTGGGGCAGGTCGTCGATGCCCGGGATTTGCTGCTGGAGCTGGCCAGTTAAGGCCAACTGGTCGGGGCTATTGACCGGTCTGGCGGAAGTTCCCCGGACCGGTCAAGAAAGCGTTGCGTTTGTGGCCGGGCTTGGTAACATGCGGGAGCGAGATCTTCACATCGTGTGTTGCGCGTTCGCGGACACTGTTGCAAATCGGTTAGCGCCTCGTCAGTCCCACCCTGTTGAGTCTCGTAAAAAAGGGGGCCGTGATCACCCGTGATCCGCCACCCCGTTCAATCAATATCTGTGAGAGATGGTTAGCATGGCAACTGGTACTGTGAAGTGGTTCAACGAAACCAAGGGCTTCGGTTTCATTACTCCGGATGGCGGTGGTGAAGATGTGTTCGCACACTTCTCGGCCATTCAGGTCCAGGGTTTCAAAGTACTGCGCGAAGGCCAAAAGGTTTCGTTCGACGTGGTGCAAGGCCAAAAAGGCAAGCAAGCTTCGAACATCAAGCCGTTGGATTGATGCCAGTTGCCTGACAAAAAACCCGGCCTTGGCCGGGTTTTTTGTTGTCTGGAATTTGTCATCGACACAAAGCAGACGTTAGCGTTCGCTGTACTTACATTCGTCGGTGCGTCACGGCGCTGTTTCAGAGCGGCAGTTCAATCTGGCTGGCCTGATCGTCACCGTGGTCGCGGCTGACGGCGTCGGCAAATGGCAGGCGAATCCGGAAGGTGCTGCCTTCGCCCGGGGTGGATTCCACTTCCATGTGACCGTGCAATTGATCGGTGATCAGAAAGTACGACACCGACAAACCGAGACCGGTGCCACTGCCTTCATCCTTGGTGGTGAAGAACGGCTCGAACACCCGTTTTCTCACCGACTCTTCCATGCCGCTGCCGTTGTCGTGGATTTCCATCACCGCCTGATCGCCGTGCCGGTACAAGCGCAGGTGAATTTGCGGATCATGGGTTGCCATCAAGGCCTGGGCGGCGTTGGTCAGCAGGTTCAGAAACACCTGCTCCAGCTGGTTGCGCTGGGCGCGCACTTTCGGCAAATGGTTTTCGTAATCGCGCTGGACGCTGATGCGACGAAAATCGTATTTCTTTTTCTGGTTGTATTCGGTGTTGGCGAGCCTGACGGCCGCATCCATTGCGCTGGCCAAATCAATGGCGACCAGCTCGCCTGTGCCGGGCCGGGCAAACGACAGCATGTCGGCGACGATGGCCGCGGCGCGCTCGCCGGCTTCGCGAATGCCGGCGAGAAAATCCGGAATGCGCTGCTTTTCCAGATACTGGTGCACCACGGCGATGCTGGTGCCAAGTTGCTTGGCGAGCTCGGCATTGCGCGGCCAATCCAGCGCAATGCGGCGCTCGATGTTCTGTGCGCTTTGCAGGATGGCACCAAGCGGGTTGTTGATTTCATGCGCCATGCCGGCCGCCAGGCCGCCGAGTGACAGCATTTTTTCCGACTGCACCAGCGTCTGTTCCATGCGCACCCGCTCGGTGATGTCATCGACCCGGATCACGACACCGCGACCGCGGATTTGCAGCGGGTACACCACGACATCGAACAGATACGGCTGCTCGTTCAGGCGTGCGTGCATGCGGGTGGCGTGCTGACGCTGACCGTAGCGGCTGGCCTCGGTCAGGCTGTCGATCTGGGCGTCGAACTGCGGTAACAACACTTTCAGCGACTTGCCGTTGGCCTGTGCGGCATCGATGCCGGTCAGCCGGGTCGCTTGCTGGTTCCACTGCGTCACCCGGCGCTGGGCATCGACGGTGATAATCACCGACGGCATGCAGTCGATGATCTCCGACAGCAGCGTCGACAATTCGCGGGCACGTTTTTCCGCCAGATTGCGTTCAATGATCCGACGCTGCAATTCTTCCGTGCGCTCGAGCATTTTGGTTTCAAGCAGGTTGCGCGCGCGCTCGACGGCGGCTTTGGATTCCTGCAGCGCATCATCAGCTTGTCTGCGCGCGGTGATGTCGCGCACCAGTTCGATGAGACAGGCCTGATCATGCCACCAGGCTTTGCGCGCCCGCGACTCGACCGGCACCCGGCGACCGTCGGCAGCGCGATACCAGGTTTCGTAGCTGATGGTGCGGCCGCGTTCGAGGTAATAGCGGGTGTGCGGGTGTTGGCGCAGGTAGCACTCGATGTCGAGATCCCACAGCGTTTTGCCGAGCAATTGTTCGCGCTTGTAACCGAGCAGTTCGCAGGTGCGGCGGTTGACGTCGATGATGCGACCATCGAGCGTGCTGATCACCATCATGTCGGCGGCCGCATCCATGAACTCGAGAAAATTGCGCTCGAGGCTGTTCAGCATGGTCTGGCCGTGCCGGACCCGCAGCATGGCCAGCAGCAGCAAAAACACCACACAGCCGGCCGCACCAATGGCGACCCAGAATTCCCACGGCTGCGGATTGACGGTCTGCGGATGCCACCAGACCAACACCAGCAACAGGATGGCGAGCACGGTGGAAACCGCTGTGGTCAGCAGCAGATTCAGTTGGCGGGGCAAATAGCGGCGCGGTTGCCGGTTTGGTGTCATGGCGGCGGGATCACGGACGATCGCACAAGCCTACCCCAGCGCCGACCACTGTCGCCAGAGCTTCCGGCACGGCGAGCGCCTGTGTACCATCGACCGGGTAGAGGGATGACAACAGCAAGGAGATGTCAGGCCATGCCCATGCTTACCCAGGCCGAGGCCGCCCATCGCCGCTTTGGCGGCCGTTTTGAAGCGGTCGACCGCTGGCTGGACAGCCGCAAGCAATTGCTGGTGCAGTACCTGCGCCTGACCGCTGGCGGCAGTGCACTGCCGAGCCGTTCCGCCATCAGCGAGTTCTGCACCACGCTGGTCGATTATGTTTCGGCCGGCCATTTCGAGATTTATCAGGATTTGCTGCAAGAGGCCGAGCGCAATGGTCCGGAAACCGAAGCGCAGGTGTTGCAGCTGTACCCGCGCATTGCCGCCAGCACTGATATCGCGCTGGCCTTCAACGATCGCTACGCCGATCCGGAAGACGAATTGCTGATCGAGCGGCTCGATGCCGATTTGGCAGCGCTCGGTGTCGCGATGGCGGAACGGTTTGAGCACGAAGACGCCTTGCTCGCGCTGCTGTTTGGTGACCGCGATCTCGCTGCCTGATCAAGTGTGTCGCTAACGCGACCAACAAAACAGTCATGCAAACAAAAAGGCCGTCAGTGACGGCCTTTTTGTTTTGCGTGGCAGACGTGGGTCACGCGATGACACACGTGTGTTCTCCGCTCAGCGCGGTGGCGCAAAAATGATGTGCTTGTGCCGATCCATTTCCGCTTGCAGCTTGCCGGTCAGGAACAGGGCAAACATTTTGTAATCAGCGAGCAACGACCAGCGCGGATAGGTGAACGTTGCCGGCCGGTTTTTTTCGATCACGAAATGGCCAATCCAAGCCGGACCGTAGCCAAGCAGCAGCACCAGCCAGAGCCATTGCCACGCGCCCAGTGCCAGCAGCACCAGCAAACTGATACTGGCGGCACTGGTGCCAAGGTAATGCAAAGCCCGACAGGTCGGCAGGCGGTGTTCGGCCAGATAGTAAGGCCAGAACTCCGCGAAACTCTGCAAACCGGTCGGGGTCATGGCGGCAACGATCTCAGTGCTGGTGACCGTTGTGATCGCCAGCCGCCGCAGCGGTCGGGTTGATGTCGATCAGTTCGACATCGAACAGCAACACGGCATTCGGCGGAATGGTGCCACCGGCGCCGTTCTCGCCGTAGGCGAGGTTCGACGGGATCACCAGCTGGTACTTGGCGCCTTTGCTCATCAGTTGCAGTGCTTCGGTCCAGCCCGGGATCACCTGGCCGACGCCGAAGGTGGCCGGCTCGCCGCGATCGATCGAGCTGTCGAATTTCTTGCCGTCGATCAGCGTGCCGGTGTAGTGCACGACAACGGTATCGGCCTTGCTCGGCTTGGTTTTGCCGTCGCCTTCGGTGACAACTTTGTAGAGCAGACCCGATTCGGTCTTGGTCCAGCCGGCTTCGCCGGCCTTGGCGGTCAGGAAAGCTTCGCCATCGGCTTTCTTCTTGTCCTGATCGGCTTTCGCCAGCGCTTCGATTTCGGCACGGAAGGCGGTTTCCGCCGCGCTGACTTCTTCTTCGCTCAGCGTACGGGTGTTGTTCAGGCCGTCACGGAAGCCGGCGGCGAGCGCGTCATTGTTCAAGGTCGCGCCCATGTTGCGGACATTCTCGAGGTTGCCGCGGATTTGTCCGCCGACTTGCAGACCAAAACCATACATCGCCTTGTCGGCGTTGCTGGTGAAGTCCGCCGCGTTGGTCGAGGCGGCACCGGTGGCAACGCCACCTGATTGAATAGCGTAATAGCCGGCACCGGCAATCACGGCGGCCAGCGCAACGCCGGCGATCAACATACGGTTCACAAAAGACTCCTGAAGCTTCGAATAGTCATGGCAGGCCGCATCCGCGGTTCGCCGGCCATGCTACTCGGGCCAGCCCGAGACTGCCAGCCTGCCGGGCCACTGGCCGCGCAAATCGCGACCCCGGTCGCGCCGGCTTGGCGGCGGCAGCGGCCTTGGCGATACTGGCAGCCATCGTTCATGGATCGATTTCCGCTATGGCCTCCCCGTCGGCGCCGCCGTTCTGGCGCGCCCTGTTACCACCGCCCGAGCGTGGCAGCGCGCCCTATCTGTATCTGGTTTACCTGCTGTTCCTGTTCTTTCACTACCTGTTCCGGCCGTTCAGCGTCGAACTGCTGCTGCGTGATCTGGCGCTGATTGCGGCCTTCCTGCCGCTGTATTTCGCCGGTTGGCGTCAGCCGGAACGCTGGCAGCCATTGTTGGCGGCGGCGATGGTTGGGCTTGGCATCCTCGCGGCGCACTGGAATACCGGCGCCGGCACGCTGTTTGTCTATGCTGCCGCGTTGTCGGCCAATTACAGCGAGCCGCGCCGCGGCGTTTGCCATGTGATCGCGGTGGTGCTGCTGATGGCGCTCTGGATCCTGTTCTGGCAACCGCCAATCTGGTTGTGGACCTCCAGCATGGCGATCACCGTGCTGATCGGGCTGGTCAATGTCCAGGAAGGCGCGCGCACTCGCGCCCGGGAAAAATTGCTGCGCCAGCAGGAAGAGATCGAATACCTCGCCGGCCTTGCCGAACGCGAACGCATCGCTCGCGAT
>DASUEK010000380.1:0-4591 GCA_036275115.1 Permianibacter sp.
TCGCTGCGCGCGGGCGCCGCCAAAGAACAAAAAGCGATCAACCAGATCAAAGCCGGCGAGCCGGTGCAGATCATGGAAAAAGCGCCGGGCACCGGATTTGTCCGGGTGCGCGCCGCCAGCGGACCGGAAGGGTGGATCGAAGCCGATCGGATTGTCACGGTGCCGCCATCGGTCAACCGCTATGCCGAGCTGGAAAACCGGTTCAACGCGGCCGTAGCGGAGCTGGAAGGCATGAAAGCCTCGCTGCCGGAGCGGGAAGTGCTGCAACGGCAGAATCACGAATTGCAGGTTCGGGTGGTCGAGCTGGAAAACCAGCTGGAAACGCTGACCGAACAAAATGATGTGCTGGAGCGGCGCTTTCAAAGCGAAGTGATGTACGCAGGTGCGCTTATCGTGCTGGTGGGCGTTGTGCTCGGTTTTGCCGCCAGCGCCATGCGGGGGCGCCGTCGCGATGGCTGGCACTGAACCGCCACAAACGACCACCGGCAACACGCTGCGCTGGCACTGCCTGCCGTGGTCGCGTCTGACGCCGGCACAACTGCATGCGCTGGTGAAGTTGCGGCAGGACGTGTTCATTGTCGAGCAGATGTGCCCGTATCCGGATCTCGATGGCCGCGATCCGGATTGCCTGCACCTGTTCGCCGAAGACGCCGACGGTGTGCTCGCCGGTCTGCGCATCGTGCCGCCGCATCGACATGAGTCGGGCAGCGCGTCGCTGGGCCGGGTGTGCACGGCGCTGCGGGCGCGCAGCGGTGGCGTGGGCCGCGAGCTGGTGCTGCGCGGTCTGCAGGCGCTCGCAGCCGCGCATCCGGGTCATGATTGCGTGATCGGTGCGCAAGCGTATTTGCGGCGGTTTTATGAATCATGCGGTTTCGTTGTGTTTGACGAACCGTATCTGGAAGATGGCATTCCGCATTTCATGATGCGGCGGCCGGCGGATTGAGCGCGTTCGCGCGCAGGAGTCACAGCATGCAGTTTCAACGGCTCAGTGCCGAGCAGGCGCAGCAACAATTGCAGGCGGGTGCCGTGTTGGTCGATATCCGCGATCCGGTGGCGTTTGCGGCCGGCCATGTCGACGGTGCGCGGCGACTCGGCAACGACAATCTGAGCGAGTTTCTCGCCAGCGCCGATCCGGAAACGCCGCTGCTGGTCATGTGCTACCACGGCCACAGCTCGCAGAGCGCCGCCCAGTTTTTTGTCAATCAGGGTTTTCGCCAGGTCGCCAGCGTGGATGGCGGATTCGAAGGCTGGAAACGGCAATTGCCGTTTGTGCGCGATTGAGGCCAGCGCCATTTTGCGCGCGGCACGGCACATCACGGTGAACGATTCCGCTGGCCGCGCCGTATAGCCTTGCACAGGTCGGCATGGTGCCGGACCGGAGTGCACGAACATGGCGAATATCCTGTTGGTCGGCGGCAGCCACGGCATCGGTCTGGCGATGTTGGAGCAGCTGCTCGGCGCTGATCATCACCTGTGGTTGGCGTGCCGGGAACCGGAACGGGTGCCGGCTCACTCCGCGCTCACCTCAATTCGTTGGGATGCCGAGCAGAGTCCGTTTCCTGTCGATGCGTTGCCCGCACAATTGCACGGGCTCGCTTATTGCCCCGGCAGCATCACGCTGAAACCGTTTGCCCGGCTGACCGAGGCCGATTTTCTGCACGACTGGCAACTCAATGTCATGGGCGCGGTGCGGGCTCTGCAAGCGGCGCGACCGGCCTTGCAAGCCGCCGGACAGGCGCAGGTTGTGCTGTTCAGTTCAGTGGCGGCGCAAACGGGTCTCACGTTTCACGCGTCGATTGCTGCGGCGAAAGCCGCCATTGAAGGCTTGACCCGCTCGCTTGCTGCCGAATGGGCGCCAGCGATTCGGGTCAATGCGATCGCGCCAGCGCTCATCGACACGCCGCTGGCGGCGCCACTGCTGAACACCGATGCCAAACGGCAGGCGATTGCCGAGCGCAATCCCCTGAAGCAGATCGGCAGCGCGAAAGCCGTTGCGGACTTGGCGTGCTGGCTGCTGACGGCGGAGCACAACTTTGCCACCGGCCAAATTTTTGCGCTCGATGGCGGGCTGTCGCGATTGCGCTGAACCGGCACAAAAAAAGCGGCCCGTGGGCCGCTTTTTTCTTGTCGCGTCGTCGCTATGACCCGCGCTATTGCCAGACATAGCGGGTGAACAGCACATCCTCGATGATCGCTTTCTGTTTGGTTTCCGTTTCCAGCCGCGTTTGCAACTCGGTCAGCGTTTGCTGGCGCAGGTTTTCACGCAGCGCGAGATCACGGACGCTGGCGTCGGTCTGGCCGCGCATCAGCCAGACCACGGCATCCTGCAGCAGCGGCAAATGCTGCTTGATCAATTCGACCCCGGCGGCGCCTTTGACTTTCAGCTGGATACCGACCGACAGGTAGCCAATCTTGCCGTTGTCTTTCTGGTAGTTGGTAACGAAATTCGGAAACAGCTCGAAGTACTTGGTGCCTTCCGGATCCGGATCGCTGCTGCCACCGCCACTGGCCTGCGCCGGTTGGCAAACGCAGGCGAGCGCTGCCAGCAGCAGCGCTGCGTACCAGGAAGGGAGTGTCCATCGCATCGGTGGTGTCCTGTCGAACAGCGAAACGGTCGGACAAGCTTAGTCGATTTCCACCATTTCAAAATCGAGCTTGCCGATGCCGCAATCCGGGCACAGCCAATCGGCCGGTACATCCGCCCACGCCGTGCCGGGCGCAATGCCGTCTTCCGGCCAGCCAAGCGCTTCGTCATAGACCAAGCCGCACACCAGACATTGCCACTTTTTCATCGTTCACCTGTACGTCATTACCAGAGAAAACCGTCACCGACACCGTCGGCGGCGCGCAGTTATAGCCGTCAGGGCAGCAGTCGGCAAGTCGGCTGCGTATAATGCCGGCCTCTTTGTACGCCTATCTCAATGCCATGCAGCCACTCTGGCGTGATGAAGCCCCGGCCTGGACGCCGGCGCTGCAACAGCTGATGACCGAACCGGGCTCGTTCACCGCCGCGTTGACGGCGCGGCTCGGGCCGATCTCGGTCCGGCCGCTGCTGCAGCAATGGCAGGCGATTCGCGGCGACGAAGCCCAGCAGCTGGGGCTCGCGTCGCCACAACCCTGTTATGTGCGCGAAGTGGTGCTGTGCCGCGACCAGCAACCGGTGATTTTTGCTCGCACCGTGATCCCGTCGCGCAGCCTGCTCGGTGCCAATCGTGAGCTGACCCAGCTCGGTGGTCGTGCGCTCGGTGCCTTGCTGTTTGCCGGCGACGGCGAGCGGGTGTCGCTGCAATACCGCAGCCTCGATGGCCGCGAATTGCTGGCGCGGCGGGTGCTGCAGCAGCAGTTGTCATGGCAACGCGGGTTGCCGGCCCGGCGTTCGCTGTTTCGTTTGCGCGGCGCGCCGCTGCTGGTGCAGGAAGTGGCCTTGCCGGCGCTGGTACGGATGCTGTAAACCGGTGGCCACCGCTGCCATCGACCCGAGGTGAACATGAGCACTCCTGCTACGCCGAACACGCCGCGCGTGTCCTTGTGGACGGTGCTGCGGCCGTATCTGGAATTGATGCGCTGGCACAAACCGGTTGGCATCTTCCTGCTGTTGTGGCCAACGCTGTGGGCGCTGTGGCTGGCCGCCGACGGGGTGCCGCCACTCGATACCTTGCTGGTGTTTGCGCTGGGCACGGCGCTGATGCGCGCCTGTGGTTGCGTCATCAATGATTTTGCCGATCGCAAATTCGATGGCGCGGTGGCGCGCACGCAGCAGCGGCCGCTCGCGACCGGTGCCGTCACCAGCAAACAGGCGCTGCAACTTTTTCTTGGTCTGGCCTTGCTGTCGTTTGCGCTGGTGTTGACCCAGAACCGGATGACGGTGCTGCTGTCATTTGTCGCGATTGCCATCGCCAGTGCTTATCCGTTTATGAAGCGCTACACCTATTTCCCGCAAGTCGTGCTCGGTGCCGCCTTTGCCTGGGCGATCCCGATGGCGTTTGCCGCGGTCAGTGAAACCGTGCCGGCGCTGGCCTGGCTGCTGTATTGCTCTACCTTGCTGTGGGTGCTGGCTTACGACACCTTGTACGGTATGGTCGATCGCGAAGACGACAAGAAGATCGGCATCAAGTCGACGGCGATCTTGTTTGGTGATGCCGATATCTTCATGGTCAGCTGCATACACGGTTTGGCGCTGCTCGGCTTGCTGCTGGTTGGCCAGCGTGCCGAACTCGGTGGTGCTTACTACGCCGGCTGGACGCTGGCGCTGCTGATTGTCATTGCCCAGATGTGGCTGGCGCGTTCGCGCAAACCCGCCGATTGCTTCCGTGCCTTCCAATGGAACAATGCCTACGGTCTGGCGCTGACCGCCGGGCTTGTCGCCGATTACGCGCTGCGCTGATCGCGGCGCTGGCAAACGAATTCGCAATTGCAGGCATTGTCGGTGAAAAAACAGGCGCCCTCCGGCGCCTGTTTTGTGTGCGAATGCTTCGCTGTTCTTTATTGCTCCAGTTTGAAATCCAGCGTTATCGTTTGCACCACCGGGCCTTGCTCGGTCGGTCGATAACGCCAGCGCTGCACGGCGTTGATGGCGGCCTGATCGAACACG
>DASUEK010000381.1:0-9150 GCA_036275115.1 Permianibacter sp.
AGTGGCGCAAGGACTGGCTCGGCGAACGGTTGCAAAAACTGGTGCCGCCGACCGGGCGGGCGCTGCCGGAAAAAGCCGACAGCGATGTCGCCTATGCGTTCAGCTGGGACAGTTTCTATGCGCCGCGCGCGGCGCATCAGCTGCTGCGCGAGGGCGTCAACCTGCGCGCCAACACCAAACCCATCACCATCAAGACCAGCAGCGGTGCGCGTGAGTTGGCGCGTGGCAGCGTGGTGATCCCGCTCGGTGGGCAAACGGTGCCGCTCGACCGGCTGCGTGCCATGCTGCAGGAGATTGCCGCGCGTGATGCCATTGAACTGCTCAGCATCCGTTCCGGCTATGCCGACGCCGGCAGTGATCTCGGCAGCCCGAGCGTAAAACCGCTGACACAACCGACAGTCCTGATGCTGATCGGCTCCGGTGTCGATTCAACCAGTGCCGGCGAGATCTGGCATCTGCTCGATTTCCGCATGCACATGCCGCTGGTGATGGTGCCGCTCGGCAGCTTCGCCGACGTCAATCTCGATGCCTACAGTCATCTGGTATTGCCGGATGGCCGCTATCGCGCACTCAATGACGAGCAGAGCAAACGCATTGCCGATTGGGTGAAAGCGGGCGGTACCTTGATTGCACTGGATGGTGCCGTGCGCTGGGCGACGCAGCAGGAATTTGTCGCCAACAAACTGCAAAACGGCGAGAGCAAAAATCCCGAGCGCGTGCCCTATGCCAGCATGGAAGAAACCGAAGCCGAAAAGCGCATTGCCGGCGCCATCCTGACTGCCTCGCTCGACCGCACCCATCCGCTCGCGTTTGGTTTCTCGCGCGACACCTTGCCACTGTTCCGCACCCACACCGATGTGCTGCCGCCGCTGAAAAGCCCGTACGCGACGCCGGCCGTGTTCAGCGCCGAACCGGTTGCTGCCGGCTTCGTTTCCACGGAAAACAGCGAGCGCCTCGCCGGCTCGGTAGCGCTCGCCGCCGAACGCATCGGTGATGGCAGCGTCGTGCTCGCGACCACCTCACTGGCCTTCCGCGCCAGCTGGTTTGGCAGCAGCAAACTGCTGATGAACGCGATCTTCTTCGCGCCACTGCTGGATCGCCCCAGCGATCTCGGAGCCGGCGACGAATGACACCAAAACTCACCGTCGAGCCGGGCCGCTGGGCGGTCTGCCGCTTTGCCCCCGGCACCGACTGCAGCCCGCTGCAAGACGCGCTGTTCACCGCCGTCTGGACGCCAGAGGAAACCTCGGTGGTCTGCCGCTACGACGCCGCACCCGCGGCCGTACCCAGCCAAGGCCCGTTCGCCATGCTGAAAGTGCAAGGCCCACTCGATTTCAGCCTCACCGGCATCATGGCCGCCCTGACAAAGCCACTCGCCGACGCCGGCATTTCGATCTTCGCCATCTCGACCTACGACACGGATTATTTGTTGGTGCCAGAAGCGAAACTTGCCGATGCAGTTGGCGCGTTGCGCGGGGCAGGATTTGTCATTGGCGAAAAATCGTAGGAACACTGTAGGTTCGAACCGCGCAGCGTTTCGGACGCATGAAGTGCTTTGTTGACCGCATGACCCGTTACATGCGTGCGAAGCCGCTACGCGGATTCGCACCTACGCAGCTACTCGTCATACCGGCGCAAGCCGGTATCCAATTTGATTTTTAAACGAAAGCCAAATGGATTCCGGCTTGCGCCGGAATGACGGGGTTTGTCGAAGTCGCTTTGCGCGCAGCGTGCTTTTGACGATGCGCCCGTTCGACGAGCCGACGACCGGAGGAAGTGCAAAGCTCAGCGGAATGGAGTCTGGGTTAACAGCCCGTAGTGAAACGAAGGGGCGAGGCAGGAAGCCGAAGCCTTTTGTGACTGTGCAAGGATGCACTGTCACAAAAGCCCCAGACGGAATGAGCAGCGCAGGGAACCGCGCGAAGCGCGGCTCGGAGCCGGGCATGTTGCACCAAGGCCATCCATGGCCTTGGCCTGACGGCGCCTCCGGCGTGCAAATTTGCTCCGGGCAAATTTGTCTTTGGTGACTTTCTTTCGCAAAGAAAGTCACCCGCCCGCCGGGGCGGGACCCGGCTGCGGCCTGGAATTACGAGTAGAAGTAGACGTAATGGCGAAGTCGCCATTCAACGGCATCAATTCGGCGCAATGCCCTTCGGTTATCGCGCCCTACAATGCTGGGTATTGGTGAGTATTTAATTTGGAGTTTGACTCGTATGCTGCATCAGATAGTCGGTCAGTATTTTTGGATTTTCTGCCTGTTTTTTTGTTTTGTGAGCTATGTTTTGGCGCGTCGGCGTCTGCTGAAACACTCTTCGCTAAACGGCCTGAACGTTGAGCATGGTCTACAGATAATTAAGTGGTTTTGGTTGGCCAATATGCTGCCTTGGATGGTCATGGGGTTAGGGCTGCTGTCCGGCTCCGGTTTGTCGGTTTGGGATTACTTTCGCCCCCAAGATGGCAATCCGTTAGTTGTTGGCTGGTTTGCCTCATTGTTTCTGTTGACGGTGGTGTTTGCCATTTGGGTGTTGTTCATGGGAGGCGCTAAAGATATTTACCAGTATCAATTGTTCACGAGCCCGAGAGTCTTTAGCCGCGAAACCCCAGTATCAGAGAATATGATCAAGCTTATTGCTGCGGTGGCGCCGTTCTGGATATTGTTTTTCTTCTTTGTTGTGACTCGGCTGGACTCATAGCGGACGAGCATCGGGGAGCTTCGCGAAGCAATCCATCATTTTGGTTTCGGTGGGAGATGGATGATTGCCGCTACGCTTCGAATCCACGCCATAAAGCAAAAAAGAAAAAGGGCGCCTTTCGGCGCCCTTTTGAATTTGGTGGTGATGGGCAGAGTTGAACTGCCGACCTGAGGGTTATGAATCCTCCGCTCTAACCGACTGAGCTACATCACCAGCCCCGTTTTGCCTTGCGGCGAAAACAGGCCTCGCCGGCAGGCCGGCGAGGGGCGCGTATTGTCAAAAATGGCTCTGCGACTGTCAAGGTCGAAAGCAGGCTTTGGCGGTTTTTTCGGGCCAATGCCTCGCTGGCCAATCGAGGGCAGTGTTCCGGTGCAAACCGAGGCTCCGGCCAAATGGGAAATGGATACCGGCTTGCGCCGGTATGACGGGGCTTGTTTTGTGGCGGACGCCTGTGCGACGGGCGACGGTGGAATCGGCCAAAAAACAAGCAATTTCAGACCGTGCGCAGGTACCAGTCATAGTCCAGTGGGCTGACTTCGCCGAAGAACTCCCACATTTCCGCCCGTTTGGTCGCGACGTAGGTTTCGATGAAGCCGGCCGGGAAGTAGCGGGCGATGAAGTCGGAGGCTTCGAACACGTCGATGGCGTCCATCCAGTGCGCCGGCAGGCCGCCGGCCTGTTCGCTGGCGTCGCCCTCGGCCGGGGCGCCGGGATCGAACTGACCGGTCAGGCCGGCGTGGACGGCGGCGAGGATGCCGGCCAGCGCCAGATAGGGGTTGGCGTCAGCGCCGGCGACCCGATGTTCAAGCCGGCGGGCAGCCGGGCCGCTGGCCGGGATGCGCAGCGAGACGGTGCGGTTGTTGATGCCCCAGGCGGTGTTGACCGGGGCGTAGAAGCCGGCGCGCAGGCGCCGGTAGCTGTTGGCGTGCGGCCCGAACAACAACATGCTTTCGGCCATGTGCCGGGCGAGGCCGCCGATGGCGTGACGCAGCAGCGGTGAGCCATGTAGCGCATCATCAGCGAAGACATTGTTGCCGGCCTCGTCGATGAGGCTCATGTGTACGTGCAGGCCGCTGCCGGCTTCGCGGGCGTAGGGTTTGGCCATGAAGGTGGCGATGAAGCCGTGCTTGAGCGCGACGCCCTTGACCACGCGCTTGAACAGCACCGCCTGATCCATCGCCCGCAGCGCGTCGTCCTGATGGTGCAGCGTCACTTCGAACTGGCTCGGGCCGTATTCGGAAATGACGGTTTCGGCCGGGATGCCCATCGCCAGCGCGGTGTCATGGACATCGGTCAGGAATTGCTGGAAATCTTCCATCTCATTCGCTTCATAGCCGCGAATGAATTGCGCGCGCTCGCCGGTGCGCGGGCTCTTTGGCGGCTGGATGCGGCCATCGGGCGTGCGCTCGCATTCGACCAGATAAAACTCCAGCTCGGCGGCGACTACCGGCCGCAGCCCCATCGCGTGGAAATGCTGCAGCACATGGTTCAGTACTTGTCGCGGATCTTGCGGCGTCGCGGTGCCGTCCGGTTCGAACATGGTCATCAGCACCTGACCGTAACGCTCGCCGAGCCACGGCGCGGGTGTCAGCGTGCCGGGCACCGGCTGACACCAGCGATCGGAATCGCCGTCCTGCCAGACCAGATCGTAATGGGCGATGTCCTTGCCGGTGATGTCGAGCCAGAGCATGGAGCTCGCGACACCGCGACCGTGGCGAAAAAACTCATCGAGCTCGCTCAGTGTCAGTCGCTTGCCGCGCAGCACACCGTTGTTGTCACAGAGCAAGGCGTAGATGTGATCGATGCTCGGAAAGCGGCGGCGAAACTCCTGCAGCTCGGCGAGCAATTCGTGATGGGTTTGCATGTTCATGTTGCGGGCTCCGTCAATGCTGATGTTGTTTTTGTAGGAGCGGCCTTGGCCGCGATGTTGCGATGTTGCGAGGTAGCCGGCGGCATTTTTCGGCGTCACATGGCGACACCAGCGCCGGTTTTCTGTGGGAGCGGGCCTGCCCGCGATGGCTTTTCGGAGAATGCCGAATCGCCGCGGGCAAGGCCGCTCCCACAGCAAGACAATCGATCAGTCGGCAGGCTGTGACAGGTGCTTCAGCAAGAGCAGGCTCTCGTCGAGCGCATTGAGCAGCGCGTCGATATCGGCGCGCTGGGTCAGCGGCGAAACGAGGCACATGTGATGGAAGGGTGTGACCAGAATCCCGCGATTGAGCAAGGCCAGATGCAGTGCGGCACCGAGGCCGTGATCGTCTTCGCGGGCCAGCGCTTCGCCACCATTGCGTGGCACGCTCGGGGCAAAAATCCATTCGCAGCGGGCGCCGACTTGCGCCACCGACCACGGCAACTCATGTTTGGCAAACAGCGCGCGCAACGAGTTGGCGAGTGTTTCGGCGAGCGGCAGCATGTGTGCGTAGGCGTCGGGTGTCATCACCTCGGTCAGCATTGCGCGCATGGCGCGCAGGGTCAGCAAATTGGCCGACAGCGTGGTGCCCATGCCGCTGTGGCCGGGTTCGCGCTGGGCGTTGACGCGCGCCATCTTGTCGAACACCTCGGCGCTGAAACCATAGACCGCGGCGCAGAGGCCGCCTGCGATCGGTTTGCCGATGACAAAGAAATCCGGCTTCAGTTGGTGCGTGCCGGTGTAGCCGCCCCAGCCACTGGAAATGCAGTGGGTTTCGTCGATCGCGAGCCGCACGCCGTATTTTTTGCATTCGGCCTGCGCGAACGCCCAGTAGCCGTCGTCCGGCAGCACCATGCCGCAATTTGTCATCACCGGTTCGGCGAGCAGCACGGCAATGTCGCCGCGCGCGAGCGCCGCCGACAGCGCGGCGCGATCATTGAATTCGACCGCAACGGTGCTCTGCGACAAATCAAAGATCTGGCCGACCAGACCGGGCCGGTTGAACGTGCGCGCGCCGTCGCTGTGCACCATGGTTTCTTCGACGGTGCCGTGATAGCAACCGTTGAACACCAGCACTTTATTTTTCTGTGGATGGTTCTTGTTCGGGTGATCGAGGCTGGCGACTGCACGCGCCCAGCGCAGCATGGCGCGGTTGGCGTCGGTGGCGGTGGCAGTGACTTGCCAATACGGCAGGCCGAAGCGGTCGGCGAGGTGCGCGGCAATGGCGGCAGCATCAGCGCCGGGCAGCATCGCGGTCAGGCCGTCGCCGGCGTGCTCGCGCAGCACCCGCGCGACCGGTTCCGGCGAATGGCCGAACATGGCGCCGGTGTCGCCGAGGCAGAAATCGCGATAGCGGTTGCCGTCAAGATCCGTCAGGGTGATGCCTCGGGCATGGTCGATGAAGAGCGGCACCGGCGTGCCCCAGTCCTTCATCCAGTGCATTGGCACGCCACCCGGCAAATGCGCCTGGGCCTCGGCGTAAAGCGCGCGGCTCTGCGGCCGGCAGGCGAGAAAACGGTCCGCCTCCTGCTGCTGCAGGGCGGCGATGGCCTTGGCCGTGAAGGGGCCCAAGGCCGCTGTGGCATGTGTCATGGCGAATCTCGCGGCCGGCCAGCGCAGCATGGGAATGGCTGGCCGTCCAAAATAATGGGCTTGCTGTCCATGATGCTAAACGGCTGGCCGACTATCGGGGATGGCGGGGCAGGCTGTCAACGGGCGGGGACGTGTCTGTCACAGGGCTTGGCGCCTGGATGGCGAGTCCGATCGGTGGGGCCACCAATGAAACGCGTTGCTGTTGAGCCGGCATTGGAGCAATCGGTTGGCGTGCAGAGGTGTTGCCGGTTGCGGTGCTTGCGCGGTTTCTGGTTCGGTTGATTTGGGTGTCGCCGAGGTCAAACAACGCGCGATTGTGTTCGTTGGGACGCGCGTTATACATCGCAGTGCGCAGAAAAATTGCAGCTATTCTTGAGAGCCAATTGGTAAAGCGGCAATTCTCCCGGTTGCATTCGATCGGACCATCCGGCATGGTGACCGCCATCGCGAACAAGCGTCGTACTTAAACGAATTATTTCTCTACATTCAGATACATAGCGCAGGAGTCATGCAGTGAAAAAAGGCTGGCTGGGGCTGTTATTGGTGAGCGTGGTGGTGGCGGCAGGTTGCCAGCACGGTGCCAACGCACAACAACGCATTCGGGTGATGTCGGCGGACGGCGCGTTGCGTCAGGAGATCGTCACGGTGGCGACGGTCGAATCCCTGCAGTCGCTGTGGCAGAACCGCAAAAAGGCACTGGTGAAAATTCGGCCGGCGTTCAATCATCGCGTCGAGTTCGGCAATGCCGCCAGCGAGCAATGGTTGTACTCGGAAGCTGGCTATGCCGTGCTGGCGAGTGAGCCATACGGCACGATGTATCTGATGGCGGAGCGTGAACGCATCAATACCATGTTGGGTATCAAGTAGGGCGAACAAATCGGGTAGTCGTTGCGGCAGGGCGCTTGCTCCTGCCAAGCGTGGTTAATCAGGAGTCTTATCATGTTGAAGTGGAAGTCAGCGCAGATGTCGGCAATCGCCGTTGCAGTGGTCATTGGCCTTGGTGCAGGGGCCGCTTGGGCCGAGGAAGTCCGGTATCACGACGATCATCGGCAAACGGCCAAACTGGTGTTTTCGCCGACGGTTGCCAACAAGGCCAACCTGCAGGGCGAAGCGCTGGCGAAGGCCTACCTGAGCCAGAGCGCAAAGCGATTTGGCATCGACAATCTGGCTGACATGAAGCTGTACCGGATTCAGGAAAGTCTGACCGGTACGCACTATCACTACCAACAGACCATCAATGGCATTCCGGTTCTGCGCGGCGAAGCCATTGTCTCGATCAGCAAGCGTGATGGCAGTGTCATGCGTGCGTTCAACAACACCTATCCGGCGTCAACTGTTGTCAGCAAAACCGCCAAAGCAGCACTGACTGAAACACAAGCGCTGAACAAGGCATGGGACTATTTGCAGGGCAGCGGTCAGTTGCACTTCAAGCCGACATCGAAGCTCTACTACGTCAATGTCGATGGCAAGCTGCATCTGGCTTACCGCACTGAAATTTCAGCAACGCAGCCACGCGGCGCTTGGGAACATGTCATTGATGCACAAACTGGTGATGTGCTGGTCGCGCGGCGTACTGACTTGCCTCGCAAGTCGCCAGCCAATCCAGAGTACGTTGGCAACAAGTGGCCCGCAGCCGAACCAAATGCCGATCACCAGCCGTTAGCTGTGCTGCAGAAAGCATGGCAGGAAAAAGTCGAGACACGTAGCAAGGTCGCCGCACAACAAACACTTCGTGCGAATGGAACCGGTGCTGTCTTTGATCCGGACCCGCAAACGACTCTGAACCAGGCGTTTACCAATAACAGCAGCATTCCGTCTGGTGCTTACTTAACCAGAACGTTGCAAGACATCAGTTTCGACGGGGCTTCCTATTCGCTCAGTGGGCCCTACGTCAATATCGTCAACCTGGAAACCCCGAACACTGCGCCGAGTACGCGTGCTGATGGCGTATGGGATGATGTCCGTGAAAACAATGGTGGCAGTAACGCGTTCAATGATGCGATGACCTATTTTCATCTGGATCAGTCGCAACGATACATGCAGTCTCTCGGTTTCACGGGTGCCAAAGGCATTATTGAACGCCCGATCGATGTTGACACCGATGGGTTGGATGGCGAAGACAACTCTCACTATGTGTTTGGCGGTGGTTCTGATTATCTGGCCTTTGGCCATGGCTGTGTGGATGATAACGAAGACGCCGATGTCATTTTGCACGAATACGGCCACGCTATTCAGAACAACATCACGCCGAATTGGGATGGTGGCGACACCGGCGCAATGGGCGAAGGCTTTGGTGATTACTGGGCAGGTTCATACAGTTACAGCACACCAAATGGAGCGGTTTTTGATCCTGGCAAAGTGTATACGTGGGACGGTATTGCTGAGTGCTGGAACGGTCGCCGTATGGATAAAACCAACCTGCAGTATAACCATAACACCATCTACCCCGCACACCAGCCGGTGGATGGCGTAAATGGCGATGAATTGTGGTCAACCCCGTTGTTTCAGTCCTTGGTGACATTGCGAGGTTTGGGTGTTCCTCGCGCTGAAGTTGACCGCATTATTTTGGAATCTCATTTTGGTATTGGCGCGAATTTGAAGATGCGCGACATGGCCACCATTACGGTAAATACCGCAACGGCGCTATATCCCTCAGGTCAGCACGCGGCTACTTTCCGCAGCAAGTTTGAGCAAGTCGGCATTTTGGTTGCGAGTGGCGGTGGTGGTGGTGGCGGCGGTGACGACGACAGCGGCGGTGGCGGTGGCAGCTTTGGCTGGCTGGGCGTGCTCTCTTTGCTGTGGTTGGGTAGCAAGCGCTCGCGCCGTTAACGGCAGCGCAATGAAAAAGGGGAGCCTGACGCTCCCCTTTTTCATTGTCTGAAATCAGACGTTGAAGCGGAAGTGCATGACATCGCCGTCCTGGACGATGTACTCCTTGCCTTCCAGACGCCATTT
>DASUEK010000382.1:0-2474 GCA_036275115.1 Permianibacter sp.
CGGACTGACCGAACTCGGCCTGTGACGATTTTTGTAACGACCAACCCCTACACCATTACGCAATACAACCGGAGAGAAACCCATGAGCAACATCGACATGTACAGTTCAGGCCATTGCCCGTACTGCACGCAAGCCGAGCAACTGCTGGCGCGCAAAGGCATCAAAACGCTGAACAAGATCAGCATTGACGACAATCCGGATCAGAAAGTCGCAATGATGGCGCTGACCGGTCGGCGCACGGTGCCGCAAATTTTTATCGGTGGCACCCATGTCGGTGGCTATGACGACCTCGTCAAGTTGGACCGTGCAGGCAAGCTGGATGCGCTGTTGCAGTCACAAGACAGAATGGAATAAGTCTTTCCGTCGTCGCTTCGACTGCTTTTCAAGTTGTCATGCGCCATGGCATGGACGCCACCCACCTGACCGGCAAGGAGTGCTTGCTCTGTTTGCGAAAACGATTGTCAGTCGGTGAGCGAGGTGCGATCTCGGACTTCACTGCGTTGACGCAACGCAGGCGCTGCCGTTTTCCGACCAACCCCGCCATACGGGTGCCCCGACGTTTCTTGCGTTCAGTGCAAGCTTCGCGAGTTGTTTGCTCCCGCATTGAGCAAGAGGCGGGCAATACCTCTGTCGAAAACGAAAGACTGGCTGGCTGGCACCGTTGGTGGTTCGACAAATTCGCAACGAACGATGACAGCTCGCATAAATGGGTCAATATTGTTGGCCCACCATCTAGCGCCCTGAATAGGCGCGTTTGGCTTCCCGCACCTTCTCTTCGTATTCGGTTTCCGAGAGTTTGCCGGCGCGGTAGGTCAGTTTCAGCTCCCGGATCTTCGCTTCATAGTCCAGCTCCAGCTGGCTGACGATGCGACGGTATTCGGCCTTGTCGATCTGGCCAGCGCGATAAGCCGCTTTGGCACTGGTGACCGACCAGACCGGTTCCGGCGCGGGTGCAGCGGCTGTCGGTGTCGAAGGCTTCTGGGTGACGGGTTTGTTGGCTGCGGTGGCTGCTGGCTTGTTCACCGTTGTCGTGCTGCCAACATTGGAGCCGCCTGATGCCGGGCGGGCTGACTTGGGTTCCGGCGCCGGTATCGTTCCGGACTTTTCGGCAAGGTTTTTGGCATTTTCAACGCTATTGGCAACAGAAGGCTGCTCGATAGGCGCCGCTACTTCGACATGCTTTGGGCTGGTGCTGGTCGCCGCGTCGGGTGTGCTTTGCTCACGTGGGATTTCGATAACCGGACTTTGGTTGCCAGCGAAACCGGTATCCGCGGCTGGGGCGGTGGAAGCTGCGGTAGTTGCTGCAGAAGTCGCGACACGGGCCGGCGCTTCGCTGCCGTACCAACGCACGGCGATGGTGGCGAGCGCAACGCTACCGATCAGTGCCAACGCCAACAGCAGATAATGACTGGCTGACCGGTCGCTTGGCAGGCGGAACGAATGGGTTCGTTCCGGTACCCGCTGATGCATACCGCCGTAAGGAAACAGCAGTTCATTGCCTTGTTCCGCCGGCAGCTGGTTTTGCGGTACCAAGCGATGGGTGGCGAAACGCGGGATGCTGTAAACGCGCACCGCTTGCGGGATGCCGGCCAATTGCTTGAAGCCGACTTCCAGGGCCGGAACCTCGGCCTTGTTCATTGCCATGTACACCGCTTCCGACAGGTAAATCTCGTCCGCCGGGGTGACCCCTTCGATGCGCGAGGCGACGTTGACCGGTTCGCCGAAAATGTCCTTCTTGGTGACGCGGACTTCGCCGAGGTTGGCTGCAACCCGGATATGGATCTTGTCGTCATCAACGGCATGCAGATTGTGGGCGTGCATGGCGTCTTGCAGCGCCATCGAACAGAGCATCGCATCGGTGGGCGAGCGAAAGGTGATCAGCAGGGCATCGCCAATGCTTTTGACCACGTTGCCCTTGAACCGCTTGATCAGCGGCAGCAAGGTCCTTTCGAAGGTCTGCAACAGATGGGCATTCTCCAGCCGTGATTGGCGGCTGGTCGTTGCGGTGAACCCGGCGATGTCGACAAACAGTATCGTCAGGTTTTCGGTGCGGATATCCATGCCGGCATGACGTCCTGTTCAGTGCTGAGCCAAGGACATGCCGGCAGTATAGCGCTGGTGTCGGCTTCCCAAACCGACTGGAAACGGCGATAGTCATCCGATGACTACCTGTTTCTGCTATCAACATGTCTGAAACCCGCCTGCAATGGACGATTGCCGACGGCATCGCCACCGTCACCCTGAACCGAGCCGACAAGCGCAACGCACTTGATTTGCCGATGTTCCTTGCCATTGATCGGGCCATTCGTCAGCTACGCCGTGATCGGCGTGTTCGGGCGGTAATTCTGCGCGGCGAGGGCGAGGATTTCTGTTCCGGGCTTGATATCAAGTCGGTGCTGGGCAATCCGTTGCAGGGGCTCAGGCTGCTGTGGAAGTGGTTGCCGGGCAATGCCAATCTGGCGCAGCGGGTCAG
>DASUEK010000383.1:0-10259 GCA_036275115.1 Permianibacter sp.
CCGTTAGAATGACTGCAGCCATCAAGCTGATACTCGCTCACATGCCTCTTGCCGCCTACCAGCACGCCATCAACAGCCAAAGCTTTGTGCCCGATGCCGCGCAAGCGGCAGCGGCCGAGTGCTTGCAGTGCTGCCATGACACGTTGCTGCAAACATCAGGTGCGGTCAGTGGCGTCTATTTGTGGGGGCCAGTTGGCCGCGGCAAAACCTGGCTGATGGATGCGTTTTCTCGCAGTCTGCAAGCCAGTGGCGTGCCGGTGCGGCGGCAGCATTTTCACCACTTTATGCGTTGGGTGCATCAGCGCTTGTTTGCCTTGACGGGCACTGCCAATCCGTTGCGGCTGATTGCCTGGGAATTGCGTGCCGAGGTGCGGGTGTTGTGCTTCGACGAATTGCAGATCACCGACATCGGCGATGCGATGATCCTCGGCGGTTTGTTGCAAGCCTTGTTTGAAGAAGGGCTTGTGCTTGTCGCCACCTCCAATCAGCCGCCAGAAGCCTTGTATGCGAATGGTTTCAATCGCGAACGCTTGTTGCCGGCGCTGGCGGCCATCGCGGCGAATTTGCAGGTGGTCAGCATGGATGGCGGTCAGGATCACCGGCTGCATCCGGATCGCGGGATGCCGCGCTATTGGCTGAGGGGGCCGGGCAGTGGTTTGTCGGCGGCGTTTGCGCGCTATCAGGATCAGGCTGGCACCAACGCTGCGCCGTTTGCGCTGGGCCATTTGCAGTTGCCGGTTGTGGCGCGCAGCGACAGCGCAATCTGGTTCCGGTTTGCCGATCTGTGCGGGCAAGCGTTGGCAGCAATCGATTTCATTACGCTCTGTGATCAATTCGCGGCGATTTTCTTGAGTGAGGTGCCGAATCTCAGTGGCCAGCAACAACCGGGCCGGATTGCCCGTGGCACCGAAGATGGCGCCGAGAAAGTGCTGGCAGGTGATCGCGAATTGCCCGCACTTTCCGTGCACGACGACAGCGTGCGTCGGTTTATCGCGCTGGTCGATGAATGTTACGACCGCCGGATTCCCTTGTTCATTGAAGCCGAGGTGGCGCTTGAGGTGCTCTACACCGACGGTTATTTGCAGTTTCCGTTTCGCCGTACCTTGAGCCGGTTGCGGGAAATGCAGCTGGCGCGTTACGGCGTGCCAGCGGCGTCAATGTCTTAGCGGTTTCAACGTCATGGAAGTACCGCATCAATAGGGCGAGCCATCCTTGTGACTGAATACCCAGGCGCCATTGATGAACTCGGCTTTCAAATCGTCATCAGGATAAAACACGGTATCGCCGGCACTGCGATCGCCAACTTCCAGATACAGCACGTCTTCGCTGCCTTCGTTGATCAGGCAATGGCCATTGCCGGTGCCGGCCTTGAAGCCCGCACACATGCCCGGTTTCAGCAGTGTTTTGCCTTCGTCGGTGAGCAGCGTCGGCTGGCCGGCGATGACGTAAATGAATTCATCCTGTTTGCTGTGGGCGTGACGCAGCGCGGAACTGCCGCCGGGCGCGATACGGGTCAGGTTGACGCCGAAGTGGGTCAGGCCAAAACGATCACCGAGGATGCGCTTTTCGCGGCCCTGCATGCGCGAGGCAAAAGGCTCCGGGTAGATCGACGGCTTGGCGCGCGGTGGTACTGCCAGTGCTTCCACGGCGACCGGTGCTGGGGTGGCTGCGTTGTCCGACATGGCGGGCTCCATTTGGGTTTGTGGTGGCATGTTAACGCTTGCGGGCAGGCAATGCTGGTGGAAGCTGCTATAAGGGTTCCATTCATAGAGAATCATCCATAACGATTCCTTTCATTACGATTCCTTTCATAACAAATGGCGGAGTGACCAATGAACGGCAAATGCAAATGGCTGTGGCTGGCCTGCGCGGGCGCGGCGTTGGCGCAGGCAGGCGAACAGAAAACCGATGCCTGGTCGTCGGCGTCGGTGGTCACCGTTACCGCGGCAAAGCCGACATTTGACTGGCTGGTCGGGCGCTGGTGTTTGCAACGGGGCGATACCGTGATTGAAGAAACCTGGTTGCCGGCGCGCGGCGATATCTGGTTTGCGGTCAGCCGTTCGGTGCGGGCAGACGTCACCACGGATTTTGAGTTTGCCCGCATTGCCATGCAGGACGGCGTCTGGTCATTTCTGGCGCAACCGCAAGGCAAGGCGCCTACCGTGTTTGCGCGTACCGACGGTGGCGATGACTGGAGCCGGTTCGAGAATCCGCAGCACGATTTCCCGACCCGGATTGAGTACCGCCGCGCGGGCGATGAGTTGACGGCGACCATTTACGGTCCCGACAAACAAGGCAAGGAAAAAGCGATTCGGTTTCCGTATCAGCGCTGCGAGGCGCTATCGCAGTAAACCTATTCACGCTGGCATCAGTGGGCGTGGTGCTTAGAGCTGCCACAGCCACCAGCTGGTGGCCGCGCCCAGCAACAGACAGACCAGCAGTCGCCAACCGCCCACCATCATTGGTGCCGCGTCGGTTGCCACGGTGCGGGTACCGGTGATCATCGGCGGTACCAGCCGCTCTTTCTTCACCAGCGCATAGAACACAATGGCGGTGATATGCAAGGCGATGGCAACCAGCAGCAGATCAAAATTCAGCTCATGCCAGTCATTCAGCCATTCGCTGACATCGTCACTGACCAGCGCATAGAACGGCGCTTCGAAATTGATGTCGTCGAAATTGAACAGGCCAGACAGCGTTTGCGCCAGCAACAATGCCAAAAGCACCACAACCATCCAGCCTCCGGCCGGATTGTGGCCAATGCTCGGCGCATCGGCGCTGCTCGGTGTCAGCAGTTGCCGCAGGTAGTGGATGACGGATTTCGGCGACCGGACAAATTGGCTGAACCGCGCGGTGTCACTGCCGAGCACGCCCCAGAGCAGCCGGAACACCAGCAGACCAAGCACGACATAGCCGAGCCGTGCGTGCCAGACAATCGGATCGAGATACCAGCCACGAGCGCTGGCCCATTCACCAATCGCTTCACTTTCTTCGACCAGCAGCCAGATGATGGGGATCAGCAGCACCAGTGACCAGTGAAACAGGCGTATGCCGATGTCCCAGATCGGGATGGGGCGGGGCGTTTGCATGGGCGGTATTCCGTCGTGGTGATTGCTCTAGCGTCGTCGTCGTTTCCAATCTGCAATCTACGGCAGTTCGCGACGCGAAGAGCATACCCCCTCCGGCTCCCCCTTGACAGGGGGAGAGGAAAAGCAAACGGGGCCAATGGCCCCGTTTGCTTTTGTAGAACGCGCCGCACGCATCGCGTGCTGACGATTACTGCACTGCCATTTCTTTCAGCAGGTTGTCAGCCTTGTCGACCACTTTCATGACCCACAGCATGTAGCGCAGATCAACTGCAATGGTGCGGGTGGTGGCGGTGTTGAAGTCCCAGTCCGAGATCACCGAGTCGAGCGTGCCGTCGAAAGCGAGGCCAACCAGTTCGGCGCGGCTGTTCAGCACCGGCGAACCGGAGTTGCCGCCGGTGATGTCGAGCGTGGCCAGGAAGTTGACCGGCACCGAATCCAGGCTCGGTTCGTAGTACTTGTCGAACTGCTTGGCTTTGATCAGATCAACCTGCTTCTGGGTGGCATCGAACTCGCCTTCGCCCGTGTGCTTGGCGGTGATGCCGCGCAGCGTGGTGAATGCGGTCCAGGCGGTGCCGTCAGCATTGCCGGCAGTGCGGCCGGCGACTTTGCCGTAGGTCACGCGCAGCGTGCTGTTGGCATCCGGGTACACGGCTTCGCCTTTGCTGTTCTTGAACGCGATCAACGCCTTCATGTAATTGGCATAGGCTTGCTGGATCTTGCCACCGAGTTCCTTGTCGCGGTTTTCCCGCGCTTCGTCGTCGGCATACAGCGCTATCGCGGCTTTGATGAAGCTGTCGTCGCTGGCTTTGAACGCGGCGACATCACGCTCAAGCCAGGTCAAACGCTCGGCTTTGTCAGCCAGTTTGCTGCCGGCGTAGAGCTTGTCGAGTTGCGCCTTGATGGCCGCTGCATCCATGCCGGCTTTCAGACCCAGTGCCGAGACAAAGGCCGCGTTCTGTTCTTTGACTGGCATGGCCAGATACTGCTGCAGGAAGTGCACCGAGATGGCTTTGTCGACTTGCTCGTCATAACGCTTGTCGATGGCATCGAGGCCTTGCTTGATGCGCGGCCAGTCGCGTTCCTGATAGCCCGATTTGCGCTCCATGTCCGGCTTGGCTTTTTCATTGGCCAGCTTGTACAGGGTGCGGGCGGTGCCGAGGAAACGCGGCGTGGCGTAGCTCATCAGGAATTCACGCTGGGTGATCGCGTCACGTTCGGCGATCAGTTTTTCCGCGGTGGTCACGTCATTGCCGTACTGCTTTTTGCGCGCCTTGTCAGCATTGATCCAGGCTTTCAGATCTTTCATCTGCTGATGTTTGCGTGCCAGGAAATCGCTGCCCTTGTAGCTGTCGAGCATGCCCTGACGGTTTTTGTAGTAGTTGTTGACGCTGGCGACGGTCGAGGCGTACTTGATCTCGGCGTCTTTGCGGTCCTTGGTTTGCGCCGCAATGATGTCGAGCACTTCACCCGAGGCTTTGACAAACGCCGGATAGTTCCAGCCGAAGGTGAATTCCACTTCCGACGGCAGGCGGTGACGGTTGGTGCGGCCCGGGTAACCGGTGACCATCACGAAATCACCTTCCTTGACGCCTTCGCTGGCCAGACGCAGGTAGTGCTTCGGCACGTACGGCACGTTGTCGGCGCTGAAGTCGGCCGGCTTGCCGTCTTTGCCGACGTAAGCGCGGTAGAAGCTGTAATCGCCGGTGTGGCGCGGCCACATCCAGTTGTCGGTGTCGCCACCGAATTTGCCGATGCCTTCGGCCGGTGCATGCACCAGACGCACGTCACGGATCTCCATCTGTTTGATCAGATAGAACTCCAGACCGCCGTAGAAGCTGTAGACATTGCAGCGATGGCCGCTGTCTTTTTCGCATTCGGCGACCAAGGCTTTCTCGTTGGTTTCCATGGCGTCGACGCGCTTCTTGCCGCTCAGCTTGGCGGTTTTGCTGTCGATGATCTTGTCGCTGACTTCCTGCACGTCAACGGTGACGTAAACGCGGCTGCCCGGAGCGGCCGGCAGTTCTTCATTCAGCGACTTGGCGAGGAAACCGTCCTTGATCAGGTTTTTCTCGGCAGTCGAGTTGTACTGGATGCTGCCGTAGGCGCAGTGGTGGTTGGTGACAACCAGTCCCTGTGGCGAGACGAACGAGGCGGTGCAGCCACCGAGGCTGATGATCGCGCCCATCGGGAATTCGGTCAGCTGGGTCAGCGTGGCCGGGTCGAGTTCGAGGCCGGTGGCTTTCAGATCGTCAGCGATCTGCGGCAGCTGTTTCGGCATCCACATGCCTTCACTGGCGAAGGCGGCACCGGCACTGACGGCAAGCGCCAGAACCGAAACCTTGATCAGTTTCTTGTTCACAAAACGTCCCCTGAAGCGTGTGCGGCCATCGGCCGGAAAAAAGCGCTGGGAGTTTACCGGAGCAGGCTGAGGGCTGCCTTGATCGACACACTTTGTTGCATTCCCTGCACACGGCTGTACATGACTGGTAGGAGCAGTGACGGCAGTACGATTTGAGCGGGACGGGCAGAGCAAATTCGGCGGTCAAAATTTGACCGTTTTCGGCAGGCAAGGCTGTGCCTTTGCAGGTTTTAGCGAGTGGTACAGCCACCGTCGACGGTGGTGCTCTGGCCGGTGATGTTGCGGGCGAACTGACGCATCAGGCCGGTGCAGATACTGGCCAGCGCTTCGAGGCTGACGAACACGCCCTTCGGCGGCGTTTTCTGCATGATTTCGCTGACCACCTGTTCCGAGCTCATCTGGTATTCGGCGGCGGCAATCTGTTTGCCGACCAGCGAGTTTTGACGTAGGCCTGTCAAACGGTATTGATGCTGATGTCGGCGTGGACTGATATGCGGCTCGGGAATGGCTGCTTCCATCGCGAGCAATACCGGTCTTGTCGGTACCAGCAACCTGCGAGTGGCCGCATCGCGCGGCCAAATTACCAAGCAGACGGAATTTTCCTGTCACGCAGTTTCACCATGGCAACTATGCTTTGGACAGGTCGATTGATGTCCTGCACGGTGATGAGCAGCGCTGCGATACACGGGTGCGGTCTCGCGTAGTGCTGTTCTGTGCCGTGTGATGTTGTTTGGCACTTGTGCCAACACAGCGCCGGAAACGTCCGGCATGCAGGCGTCTGGTATTCGGGAGTCCGGTATGACTGAGGCGCGCGTCGCGGCAACGGTGGTTTCGGTGAGTCATTACGACGGCCGCAGCAATGATTTGCTCAGTGCCGGCCTGGGTCTCGCCGGCATTCAGTCAGCGTCGCCACCGGAAGCGCAACCGGACGACGCCGAAGCGGTGCGTCGTCGCGCCATCTACATGCATTACCGCGGCCTTATCGATCGCAGTGACGGTGGCGGTTTTGGTCGTCTGTTCGGCAGTGCCTTGCGCAGTGGTATCGCCGGCACTGAGATCGTCGCGATGATTCCGTGGCGTGGCCAGGCGTTTGCAGCGGTGCTGCAAATTCCGGCACAGTTTGATCGTGACCAGCCTTGTCTGGTGATGGCGCCCGCCAGCGGCTCACGTAATGCCTATGGCGCATTGCCGATTGTTGGCGAATGGGCGTTGCCACGTGGCTGCGCGCTGTTGTTGCACGACAAGGGCGTCGGCGCCGGTGTTGCGACCGCGACGCTCGGGCTCAATGCGCGTGGACAGGTGGTGCCGGTTGCCGAGGCGATGTGGCAGCCCAAGGCGGGAACACTGCAATCCGACGCCGATCCCACATTCAGTTCCAGTTCCGCGATCACCGACGTCGCCTTCCGTCATCTGCACGATGGCGCCGGTGCCGAAGCCGATTGGGGTCGGATGAGCCTTGCGGCATTGCGCTGGGCGATTGATACGCTGCAACGCCAACACCCTGCGACGCACCGCTATCGCAAACCGGCGTTGACGGTGATTGCCGCGGGTGTCTCGAATGGTGGCGCCGCAGCGCTGCGTGCCGCCGAAGTGGATACCGATAAGCTGATCGACGCAGTGGTTGCAGGCGAGCCGAATATCACACCGCAAACCTTGCAGGCGGTGCAGGTCGGTGGCGCTGAGGCGCAGCGCGTGGGCGTTGCCGCGCTGCGACAGTTTCCGGAAGTGGGGTTGCTGCTGCCGTGTGCGGTCGCCAGCAATCCCTTGTTGCCGCCGCCAGCACAACTGCAAGCCAAACAGCATTGTGAGTGGCTGCGCCAGCAAGGCTTGCTGATGGCGGTCGACGACAACGCGCTGGCCTACGAAGCCGCGCAGCGCATTCGTGCGCTCGGTTTGCCCGATTCGGTGTTTGCATTGGCACCCGTCACGCTGTCGCTCGGCATGTACCAAAGTCTGCTGGCAACCTATGCAAACGCCGCGGCCGGCGCGCCGCAACCGGCGCTGTGCGGTATCCGTGCCGTGCCAACGCAAGGCGCGCTGGATGCGGTCGCGTTGTCGCGCCAGTACACCGATGGCAGTGGTTTGCCGCCACAGGATTGGCTCGGCAGCGGCGCGGCCAAACTGGCCGGGCTGACACCCGCGCAGCAATGGTGCTTGCGGCAAATCATTCACGACAATCCGGTGGTGCAACAATCGCTGGCGCAGCAAACCGGTACCGGCAAACTCGCCGGCCGGCCAGCGATCATCGTGCACGGTCGCGATGATGCCTTGATCGCTGTGCAACACAGCAGCCGGCCGTATTTTGCGCTGTCGCAGCAGCAGGGTGAAACGCAGACACGTTATCTCGAAATTCCGCACGCGCATCACTTTGATGCCTTCAATGCCTTGCCGGGCTATGACCGCCTGTTCGTGCCAATTCATGTCTATTTCCTGCGCGCCATGGATGCCATGTGGGCGCATCTGAAAACCGGTGCGGCCTTGCCTCCCTCGCAAGTGGTCCGGACGACGCCGCGCGCCAGCAGCGCCGGCGCCACCGAAGCGCTGTCCGAGCGGCATGTGCCGCAGTGGTCAAGCGTGCCGTCGGCGGGTGACGCGATACGCTGGCAGCATGGCGTGTTGCATATTCCAGAATGAGCCAGTATTTCCTTCGTGATCGATTGACGCCATGTTGCTTTTGTTGCCGATGGGATTAGGCTCATTAACTTGCCAATCATTGACTGAAGGTTTGGGCGTACTCATTGAACGGCTGATCATGTATTCGCAGACGAAACGTTCAGTGCTGCCACCGTACCTGAACTGCCGTTGAGGGGAGTGCGGTGATCTCCGTTCGAACGATGTGGGTCGAAAAGGGAGGCCGGTCACGTCCGTGGTGGTGATGGCGGCACCATTGCTGAAAAAGCGCACATCAAGTGACCATAAAAACAAAAAGGGCCATGCGGCCCTTTTTGTTTTTATGGCATTGCTCAGTCAAAGGTCATTTCCGGCACGTGATCCGGGATTACCAGCTCGCCTTCAGTCTTGGATTGGATTTCCTCAACCGATACCCCCGGCGCGCGTTCAATCAGGTGGAACTTGCCATCGCGGATTTCGATGACGGCCAGATCGGTCACCACCTTCTTGATGCACTTGACGCCAGTCAGCGGCAGCGAGCATTGCTTCAGCAGTTTCGAGGCGCCGGATTTGTCGGCGTGGGTCATGGTCACGACAATGTTCTGGGCACCGGCAACCAGATCCATCGCGCCGCCCATGCCTTTGACCAGCTTGCCCGGCACCATCCACGAGGCGATGTTACCGCTGACATCGACTTCAAAGGCGCCGAGCACGGTCAGATCGACATGGCCGCCGCGAATCATCGCGAAACTTTCAGCAGACGAGAAAAATGCCGCACCAGTGGCGGTGGTGACGGTTTGCTTGCCGGCGTTGATGAGGTCGGCGTCGACTTCTTCATCCGTCGGGAACGGACCCATGCCGAGCAGGCCATTTTCCGATTGCAGCATCACCTGCATGCCTTTCGGCACATAGTTGGCGACCAGCGTCGGAATGCCGATGCCGAGGTTGACGTAGTAACCATCGCGCAGCTCTTTGGCAACGCGCATGGCGATTTGATCACGATTCAGAGCCATGTCGTTCTCCTCAAGCCTTGCGTACGGTGCGCTGTTCGATGCGCTTCTCGAAATGGGTTCCCTTGATCACGCGGTGGACATAAATGCCCGGCGTGTGGATGTATTGCGGGTCCAGTTCGCCCGGCTCGACGATCTCTTCCACTTCGGCAACGGTTATACGACCGGCGGTGGCCATCATCGGATTGAAGTTCATCGCAGTCTTGCGGAACACGAGGTTGCCGAAGCGGTCGGCTTTCCAGGCTTTCACCAGTGAAAAGTCGGAGGTCAGCGAGCGCTCGAGCACGTAGTCACGACCATCGAAATTCGCGGTCGGTTTGCCTTCGGCAACCTTGGTGCCGTAACCGGTCGCGGTGTAGAAGGCGGGAATACCGGCGCCACCGGCGCGACATTTTTCTGCCAGCGTGCCTTGCGGGGTCAGGATCACTTCCATTTCGCCGGACAGCAGCAGTTGTTCAAACAGCGCGTTCTCGCCAACGTAGGAGGCAATCATCGTTTTGATCTGGCGCTTTTCCAGCCACAGACCCAAACCAAAACCGTCGACGCCGGCGTTGTTCGAGATCACGGTCAAGCCCTTGTTGCCGAGCTCATAGACCTTCTTGATCAAACCTTCCGGAATCCCGCACAGACCAAAGCCGCCGACCATCACGGTCATGCCGTCCTTGAACCCGGCGAGCGCCTCATCGTAGGAATGTACTACCTTGTCGAAGCCAGCCATTGCCTTCCTCTCAACTGAACGTCTTGCGCTGCGCCCAAAGCGGGCAGGGCAGCGCGCCATTGTAATTGCTGTGTTGCCGTTAGGCAGTAATGCGAAAGTCGGTGTTCATTGTTTACTCCCTTCCTTGAAAAGGAGGGGGATCAAATCAGTTTGCAGCAAGCTTCGCCCGCTTCTTCAAAGTCGCCAACGCTACTTTCGAGCTCGGTTCGCGGCCCAATGCTGCGCTGATAAATGCGCCAGCATCGATCAGCTTGTCGAGATTGATGCCGTGCTCAATGCCGAGGCCGTTGAGCAAATACACCACGTCTTCGGTCGCGACGTTGCCGCTTGCTCCGGCGGCGTACGGGCAACCACCCAAGCCTGCGGCCGAGCTGTCGACCGTGGCGATGCCCATTTCCAGCACCGCATAAAGATTGCCCAGCGCTTGCGCATAGGTGTCGTGAAAATGTGCGGCGAGTTTGTCGATAGGCACC
>DASUEK010000384.1:0-9237 GCA_036275115.1 Permianibacter sp.
GCCTGACTGCCATCGGCAAGCCGGGCCAGCGCGGCTTGCATGGCCTGGGTCATGTGGCCGGTTTCGGCTCGGCCTTGTTCGGCGAACGAGTGAAACGCTTCCGCGATCAATTCGTGAATGTCGCGAAAATAATAGGTGGTCGCCGACAGCGGCACCCCGGCTTCCTTGGCGACGGCGCGGTGGCGTACGGCGCGTACCCCTTCGCGGGCGATCACGCGCAAGGTGGCGGCGAGAATCTGTTCGCGTCGGGCTTTGCCGTCGATGCGCTTGGGCAGGCGGGCGCGGGCGGTTTCGTTGCTTTGGGTCATGGCGTGTGGGCTGCTGCGTTGTGCGAAGTCTGGTTATACGACCTGTCGGCATGATCGCTGGCGCGATGTGACCGTTCGTCTTATACGTTTTGCTATGAGAACCGTATCCGTTGTGAAGTTTAGTTTGGGAACACCGGTTTTGTCGCCTGCCATTTCCGATGGGTGGCGCAAAATCTGCGGCGGCAATCACGGCATCGCACAGCGCGGCGCCTATACTGATTCACAGATGGACTCTTGTGGTTCGGCGGCCAGGCAGGATGGGCTCGGCGAGAAGAGGTCAGTCATGTGTCGCGTGAAGTTGCTGTGCAGTATGGCGCTGTGCGCTGCGCTGCTGTCGCCATCAGCGAAGGCGGAGCAGCCGGTTGATGAGGGCCTTTGGGGCAGCAACTGGATGTCCGGCGCCTACCATCAACACGATCTGCAACTCAGTGAGCGCGTAGGCCTGTCATTGGATTGGCAGGGCAGCCGCGTTGCCGGTCTTTCCCTCAGCTATTCCTCGCATGTCCTGGCCGAACCGGCCGCCGCGTTCGGACTGTCGCCAGAAGAGCCGCTGACCTTTCGGGTGACGCTGCGCGGCTGGGAGCTGTTCGAGAGCAACAGCGACCGTGGCATGGACTTCTTTTCCCTCGACCGTATCCGTGACCGGGAAATCCGCCGGCAGCTGGTGATGATTTCGGTCAGCAAGCGCTTCTGAGCTCGGACCTGTCGCGTCTGTCAAGCCTATGCCGGTGCTACGCGCCGGGCTACCCTATAGCGGTCTTTCCAGTTTGGGACGGGATTTCGTGAGCTCCATTGTCATCAGTGGCACCGGCGTCTACACGCCGCCGTACTCCATCAGCAACGATGAGCTGGTGGCCTCCTTCAACGCCTATGTTCAGCAATGGAATGCCGATCATGCCGCCGAGATTGCCGCTGGCACCGTAACGCCGCTGGCCGAGTCCAGCGCCGAATTCATCGTCAAGGCGTCCGGCATCCAGTCGCGCTATGTGGTCGACAAGACCGGCGTGCTGGACCCGCGCATCATGGCGCCGCGTTTGCCGGAACGCAGCAACGACGAACCGTCGCTGCTGTGCGAAATGGCAATCAACGCCGCCAAGCAGGCGCTCGAGCAAGCCGGGCGCGAACCGGGCGAGATCGATTTTGTCATCGCCGCTGCGTCGAATTTTCCGCGCCCGTACCCGGCGCTGTCGGTTGAGATCCAGCATTTCCTCGGCACCCGTGGCTATGCGTTTGACATGAACGTGGCGTGTTCCTCGGCCACGTTCGGGCTCAAAACCGCCTTCGATGCTTTGCAAAGCGGCACCGCCAAGCGGGTGCTGATGGTCAACCCGGAAGTGTGTTCCGGCCACCTCGATTTCCGTGATCGCGATTGCCATTTCATTTTTGGTGACGTCGCGTCGGCGGTAGTGATTGAACGGGCCGAAGACAGCAAGGCCAACCAGCCATTCGAGATTGTCAGCTGCAAACTTATTACCCAATTCTCGAACAACATTCGCAACAATTTCGGTTTCCTGAATCGTACCCATCCGGAAACCCGTGATGCCCGCGACAAACTGTTCATGCAGGAAGGTCGCAAGGTGTTCAAGGAAGTCTGCCCGATGGTGGCGGATTTGATCGTCAGCCACGTCAGCGAACAGGGCTATCAGCCGGAACAACTGAAGCGGCTGTGGTTGCACCAGGCCAACATCAACATGAACCAGTTGATCGCCCGCAAAGTGTTGGGCCGTGATCCGGATCTGGTGGAAGCGCCAGTGGTGCTGGATCGCTATGCCAATACCAGCTCGGCCGGCTCCATCGTTGCGTTCCATTTCCATCGCGATGGATTTGGCAAAGGCGAACTTGGCCTGATCAGTTCGTTTGGTGCCGGTTACTCCGCAGGCAGTGTGTTGCTGCGCGCGGGCTGATTGCCGTCGTGTCTGTCGGCGTCTGCCGTGATGCGGGCACTGACTTGCGCTAACCATGAAACCGTCTGGTTGCTGCTGACAGCAGGAGTGACCAGACGGTTTTTCTTTTGCCGCGTTGGCCCGACCAGCGCGTGTCAAATCAACTAACTGGCGGTCAGGTATCGGCAGTTGTCCAACTGTTTCGCTCTGTAGTGGCGCCTCCGTGCGTGCTGCGAAACGCTACAAAATTTTCGCAATTGTCCTTTGCCAAAACCGGATGGACGCGGTAAAGCTGTTGGTGCCGATGCGTGCATCGGCTGCAGCAGTCAAGGTGATCACCGAGTCGTTCTGCTGTTCTGGTAACACGTCCTATTTTCCAACAATCACGCTGGCGCGGGTTCCTGCCCGCCGCAGTCGGCAACATGTTTCCGGCAGTGTGCGGTCGCCGTTTTTTGCAATGGTCAGGAGGAACTCATGCGGAAGACCCTTCCGATTTGGTGCAGTGCGTTGTGGGCGCTGGTGGCGGCCATGACGGCGCAGGCGGCGCAAGTGGATGCCGCGGCAACCACACTCGACGCCGCGCGTAAACCGCGGGAAGAAAGCTGGCAAATCCAGCAGCGGCAACGCTGGTTTGCCGAAACCCGCGGTTTGCAACAGCAAACCGACGCCAGCCAATTGCGGCAAAACGCTGTTCAGGCGCTGCGATTGCAGGTCGAGCGTTTGCAATTCAGCCAGATGCTGGCAGGCGAAACCTGGGAAGAAATGGGCCCGTCATCGATGCTGATGGGCAACTGGACCATGGGCCGGGTGTCCGGTCGCAACAACGCGATTGTGGCGCACCCGAACGATGAAAATACCCTGTATTTTGGCGCCGCGGCCGGTGGTGTCTGGAAAACCATTAACGGCGGCGCTTCATGGACCCCGGTGTTTGATCAGGTAGGCACCTTGCCAATTGGCGCGATCCATCTCGAGAGCAGCAACCCGAATCATGTCTGGGTTGGCACCGGTGATCGCAACGGTGGTGGTTGCGCCGGCTATTTTGGTCAGGGCGTGTTTCTGAGCACCGATGGCGGTAGCAGTTGGCAAGTGCGCAATGGCAGCGGCAGCAGCGCGATGCCGCTGTCGATTGTCAACAGCGTCGCGGTGCAGCCGAACAACAACCAGGTGGTGCTGGTCGGCGGTTTTGGCAGTTGCAGCAGCACCGGCAGTTTACAGAACGCCGGCCTGTATCGCAGTGCCGATCGCGGTGGCAGTTGGGCGCTGGTGTTGACTGGTCGGGTCGAAGACATGTTCTTTGTGCCGAACAGCAGCACGGTGTACGCCGCGGTGGCGGGCAGCGGTGTCTACCGTTCGCTCGATGGTGGCGCCAACTGGAACAGTGTCAGCAGCGGTTTGAATGCGAGTGGAACCCGCTTGCGGCTGGCGATGGCGCCGAGCAATCCGAATATTCTGTATGCACTCAACGGTGCCAATCTCTATCGCACCGCGGATGGCGGCGCCAGCTGGCAGCTGCGTAACAGTAGCGCCTGCGAAGGCCAGTGCACCTACAATCTTGCGCTCGCCGTGCATCCCACCCAGCCGGATACGATTCTGGTGGGCAGCATTCGCTACGCGCGCTCGACCAACGGTGGCAGTAACCTGACTTATCTGACGAGCAGTTGGGGCAGCGGCCAGAAAGTGCACCAGGACACCCATGTGCTGGTTTACTCACGCAGCAACGGCAACCGGTTCTGGGTGGGCAGTGATGGCGGTATCTGGCGCACCGATGATGGCGGCAGCAATTACGTCAATCTGAATGCCAACCTGAATGTCACCCAGTTTTATGATGTCGCGGTGCATCCGAGCAACAGCGACACGATATTCGGCGGTGCACAAGACAACTCCTCATCGCGGCGAACGACCGGTGATATTTGGGATTTGACCATCGTCAACGGGGACGGATTCATGAACGTGGTCGATCCGTCGAACAGCAACACGGTGTTGCAGGCCGGCTATCCGTCCGGTGGTTATCCGAACCTGTATCGCTCGCTGTCGGGAGGCGCACCGGGCTCCTTTGCCAGTTTGCCGCGCACCGGACTTTCCTCGGGCAATTTTCCGTGGGTGACGCCGCTGGCGGCTGCCGGTACCCAAGTCTTTGTCGCGTCCGATCAGGTTTACCGTGGCACGACGTCGGCGAGTTCGTTCAGCTGGACCAGCATTTCCGGTGCGCTCGGTAGTGCCGTGTCGGTGATTGCGCCGCTGCAGCGCGGTGCCGCATATCCGACTTATGTCGGCACCTCGGGCGGCGCAATTTATTACAGCGCCGATGCCGGCGCCGGCAGCGTCAGCTGGAGCAATGTCAGCGGCAATTACGCCGGTGGCCGTGTTGCCGATATCGCGATCGATGCCAGCAATCCGCAGCGGGTGTTTGTCGCCCGTGCCGGCTTTGGCGCCAGCCGCTTGTACCGTTCGCTGACCGGTGGTGGCAACTGGACCGCGATTGGTGCCGGCTTGCCGAATGTGCCGGCCAATGCGGTGGCGATCGACCCGTTCGACAGCAACCGGATTTTTGTCGGCACCGATATCGGGGTCTACGAAAGTACCGATGGTGGTGACAGTTTCACCGCGTTTTCGGCCGGTTTGCCGCTCGGTATCGTCGTCAGCGATCTGGAGATCGACAACGATCCGTATGTGCTCGTCGCCGGCACCTATGGCCGTGGCGCCTGGCGCGCGCAGCTTGGCGGCGGTGGCGGTAATCAGGCGCCGCTGGCGAGTTTCACTCACAGCGTCAGCGGCTTGACCGTCAGCTTCAGCGATACCTCGACCGATCCGGATGGCAGCATTGCCTCGCGCAGCTGGGATTTCGGTGACGGCAGCAGCAGTACCGCGGCCAACCCGAGCAAGAGTTACGCAAGCGCCGGCAGTTACACGGTCATGCTGACGGTGACCGACAACCTCGGTAGCAGTACCAGCGCCAGCAAGACGGTTACCGTAGGTGCCGGCTGTCCGGGCACGACGCTCAATGGCAGCTTCAGTGGCAGCAATGGCCAGACCCAGATCCAGCCGGGCGGCAGCTGGTACCAGAGCACGGCAGCCGGGGTTCATGCCGCCTGCCTGAGCGGGGCCGGGGGTACCGACTATGACCTGTACCTGGATCGTTGGAATGGCAGCAGCTGGGGTCAGGTCGCCAAGAGCGACAGCCCGAGCAGCAGCGAAAGCATCAGCTACAACGGCACGGCCGGTTACTATCGCTACCGGGTCGTTAATTACAGTGGCACCGGTGCCTACACGCTGACCTACAGCCGCCCCTGACCGCCGTTACGGACTCGGTCGGTCGTGCTTGTTCACAAAACGGCCGATTGACCGAGTTATCCACAGGCATCCCGCGTTATTCACACAGGGCTGTCCCTTCGACGGGGCGGCCCTTTCCTTTAAACTACCCGCCTTTCGTTGGGGCGCTTTGTGGATAAGCGCTTGGCCCCGGCGCGGCGCTGCCTGTGGGATCGGGTGGCGGGCGCGACGCGGCCGACCTCTTTGCCAACCCGAATCGGGCCGGCCAGAGGCCCGGACTCAGACCAGCACACCCGGCTACGCGGCTCCCGCGCCCGGATTTGGAACTACACAAGAAAATGCGTCTGAAGCAGATCAAACTGGCGGGATTCAAATCGTTCGTCGATCCGACCACGGTACCGTTCCCGACCAACCTGACCTCGATCGTCGGCCCGAACGGTTGCGGCAAATCGAACATCATCGACGCCGTGCGCTGGGTCATGGGCGAAAACTCCGCCAAGAACCTGCGCGGCGAAGATTCCACCGACGTCATTTTCAACGGCTCGCAGGCGCGCAAACCGGTCGGCCAGGCCAGCATCGAACTGGTGTTCGACAACAGCGACGGCTCGCTCGGCGGTGAATACGCCAATTACGCCGAGATCTCGATCAAGCGTTTGATCACCCGCGATGGTCAATCCAGCTATTTCCTCAACGGCACTCGCTGCCGTCGCAAAGACATCACTGACATTTTCCTCGGCACCGGTTTGGGTCCGCGTTCTTACGCGATCATCCAGCAGGGTACGGTTTCCCGTTTGATCGAATCGAAGCCGCAGGAACTGCGGGTGTTCATCGAAGAAGCGGCCGGCATTTCCAAATACAAAGAGCGCCGCAAGGAAACCGAAACCCGCATCCAGCAGACGCGCGAAAACCTGAACCGTCTGGGCGACATCCGGCAAGAACTGGACCGCCAGCTGAACACCTTGCAGCGGCAGGCGCAGGCCGCCGCCAAGTTCAAGGAATTCCGCGAAGAAGAGCGTGGCCTGAAAGCCAAGCTCGCCGGTCTGCGCTACAAAGAGCTGGACGAAAAAGTCCAGCAGCACGAGCAGGCGATTGGCCACTTCAGCGTCGAAGTCGAAGCCAAGATGTCGGAAGTGACGGCGCTCGACGCCGGCATGGAAGAAGCGCGCAGCAAGCACATCGAACTGACCGACGCGTTCAACGCGGTGCAGGGCAAGTACCACGGCGTCAATGCCGAGATTGTCCGGCTTGAGCAGTCGATCAAATACACCCGCGAAAACCGGCACCGCTTGCGTGACGACTTGGTCCGCTTGGAGCAGAGCCAACGCGCCGCCAACGAGCACCTGAGTCTGGACAGCGAGAAAATCGCCCAGCTCAGCATGGAAATCGAGGACAACACGCCGGAACTGCTGCGCTTGGAAGAGATCTCCAACGGCGGCCAGAGCAACCTCGCCGAGCACGAAGCGGCCATTGCCGAGTGGCAGGTGCAGTGGGACGAGTTCAACCTCAAGGCCTCGGAAACGGCACAGAAGGCGCAAGTCGAACGCACCCGCGTCACCCATTACGAAACCGTACTGGCGCGTATGCAACAGCGCGGTCAGCGCGTGCAACAGGAGCTGGATGCGCTCAATGCCCAGCCGGGTAGTGAAGAAATCCTGCTGCTGGAAGAAAAACTCGAAGAAGCCGAAATTCGTGCCGAAGAGGTGCGCGCGGCGCATGTTGCCGGCATGGAGTCGATCAACCGGCTGCGCGATCAGCGCCGCGAGATCGGCAGCAGCATCGATACCCGCAAGAGCGAACTGCACCAACTGCGCGGCAAGAAAGTCGCGCTGGAAGCGCTGCAGAAAGCCGCGCAAGGCCGCAATGACGAAAAATACGTCGGCTGGTTGAAACAGCACCAGCTCGATGGCAAAGCCCGCGTCGCTGACAGCCTGCGCGTGCAAACCGGTTGGGAAGCGGCGGTGGAATCGGTGCTGACCGAGCAGTTGCAGGCGCTGGTGGTCGATAACCTCGACAACCTGCTGAGCGCCCTGCGCGAGCGGCCGGAAAGCCGGATTCATCTGGTTGAAGCGCGTCAGGTCAGCAGCCAGAGCACGCGCACGACGCTGGCGTCATTGATCACTTCCGGCAACGCGCCGGCAACGCTGCACGGTGTCTACACCGCCGATTCGCTCGACGATGCCCTGCGTCAGCGCGATCAGCTCGCTGCGCACGAAGCCTTTGTCACCCGCGACGGCGTGGTCGTTGGCCGCAATTACCTGAAAGCCGGCCGCGGTGCCGACGGTCAGGCCGGTGTGCTCGAACGTGGTCAGCAGATCGAAGCGCTGACCGCCGAAATCGAAGAAAAAGAACTGCAACTCGCCGAGCTGGAAGAGCAGAGCGAGTCCTTGCGCGAACAGCTGCGCCAAGCCGAAGCCAACTGGGGCGAACTGCAGAAGCAACTGACCGAAGCCGAGCGCGGCGTGGTCGAGTGCCGCTCGCAGTTGCAGCAGCGCCAGTCGCGTAACGAGCAGCTGCGCCGTCAGCGTGAGCAACTGGTCAATGAGCTCAATGATCTGAACCGTCAGCGTGACGACGAAGAAGCCAAGCTGGCACAGAGCCGGCTGGATCTGCAGACCGCGGTCGAGCAGATGGGCCTCGACACCGATCGTCGCGAAGACTTGCAAGCCCGTCGCGAAGAACTGCGTCAGTTGGTCGACACCGCCCGGATGTCGGCCCGCGATGCCAAGGACGTTTACCACAAGCTGGCGCTGCGGATGGAGGGGCTGCGTGCCGAGCTGACCTCGACCCGCAACAGCGAACAGCGGGTACGCGAACAACTGGCGGCGATCACCGAACGCCGTGAACAGCTGGAAATGCAGCTGGAAGACAGTGTTGAGCCGCTCGCGCAGATGGAGTCCGATCTCGAAGCGGCGCTCAACAAGCGCATCGAGGTGGAAGCCGAGCTGACCGCAGCCCGTGAGGCCTTGTCGGAAGTGGATCAGATCGTCCGCGCCCATGAACGGCGCCGGCACGAGATTGAACAAAACGCCATGGGCGTGCGCAGTCGGCTCGAACAGCTGCGTATCGAACGCGGTGAGCTCATTGCCCGCCGCGATCACCAGCTCGAATTTCTGGCCCAGGAAGAGAAAACCCTGGAAGAAGCGCTCGCGCTGCTCAGCGACGGCGATCAGGAACACGAACTGGCTGGTCGCCTGAGCGAAATTGCCGAACGAATCCAGCGCCTTGGCGCGATCAACCTGGCGGCGATCGACGAGTTCTCGGTGCAGTCAGAGCGCAAGACCTACCTCGACGCCCAGCATGACGACCTGAACGCCGCGCTGGAAACGCTGGAAGACGCGATCAAGAAAATCGATGCCGAAACCCGCTCGAAGTTCAAGGACACCTTCGACTTCGTCAACAAGACCTTCCAGGAATTGTTCCCGAAAGTGTTCGGTGGCGGTCATGCCTACTTGGAGATGACTGGCGAAGATCTGCTCGATACCGGCATTACGCTGATGGCGCGGCCGCCCGGCAAGCGCAACAGCACCATCCATCTGCTGTCGGGTGGTGAGAAGGCGCTGACCGCGATCGCGCTGGTGTTCTCGATCTTCCAGTTGAATCCGGCACCGTTCTGTATGCTGGACGAAGTCGATGCGCCGCTGGACGACGCCAACGTCGGCCGCTTCTGTAATCTGGTGCGCGACATGTCCAAGCAGGTGCAATTCATTTATATTTCGCACAACAAGATTGCCATGGAGATGGCGAGCCAGCTGTGCGGTGTGACCATGCAGGAACCC
>DASUEK010000385.1:0-7094 GCA_036275115.1 Permianibacter sp.
GTGCGCGATACCGAAAAACTGGTGCGCCGGTTATTGCAACCAGCGGCCGAGAAAACCGCCAAGCCGCAGCAAGGCGCCAGCGATGTGGCCCGGCTCGAACGCCAGCTTGCCGAACTGCTCGGCACGCCGGTACGTTTCGAGCAGTCGAGCAAACATGCCGGCAAGCTCGTCATTGCCTACAGCTCGCTCGAGCAACTTGACGGCGTGCTCGCCAAGCTTGGCATCGCTGGCGAAGATTAAATCAGTACAAAAAGAGCGGCAGGGTCCGCTCTTTTTGTACGCAGCCATTTGATATCCACACTGAGCGCGCCAGCTTTCGGCGTGCGCTGATAAAGACAGGGATTCACCTCGCATGAAAGCCAGTCGCCTGACGCTCTACATCATCATCGGTCTGCTGCTTGGTTTGCTGATCGGTTATGTGGTCAATGCTCACTACCCGGCCAATGTTGCCGGTTTTGCCGACAGCATGAGCCTGATCACCACCATCTTCCTGCGCCTGATCAAAATGATCATCGCGCCGCTGGTGTTCACGACCCTGGTGGTCGGTGTCGCCAAAATGGGCGATCTGGCCGCGGTCGGTCGGGTTGGCGGCAAAGCGCTGCTGTGGTTCATTTTTGCCTCGGTCATTTCGCTGACGCTCGGCCTCATCATGGTCAACCTGTTCCGGCCCGGCGATGCGCTGGTCGGCAAAGTGGTGCTCGATGCCAGCGCCAGCAGTGGCATCAGTGGCGCGTCACTGACCCTGAAAGAGTTCATCACTCACCTGGTACCAGCATCGGTCATCGACGGTATGGCCAAGAACGAGATCCTGCAGATCGTGGTGTTCTCGCTGTTCTTCGGTACCGGCCTCGCGGCGATGGGTGAGCGCGGCAAGCCGCTGATCGAAGTGATCGACATTGCGGCTCACGTCATGCTGAAGGTCACCGGCTACGTGATGTGGCTGGCGCCAATTGCAGTGTTTGCGGCCGTCGCCGGGGTCATCGCCAAAAGCGGGTTTGGCATCATTGCGGACTTCGCCTGGTTCATGGGCGAGTTCTACCTGAGCATCCTGATCCTGTGGCTGTTGCTGATGGCGCTCGGTGGCATCTTCCTCGGCCGCCGGGTCATCGACTTGATCAAGTCGGTGCGCGAGCCGCTCATTCTGTCGTTCTCGACCGCCTCCAGCGAAGCGGCCTATCCGAAAACGCTTGCCCAGCTGGAGAAATTCGGTTGCAGCAATCGTATTGCCTCGTTCGTGCTGCCGGTTGGCTATTCGTTCAACCTTGATGGCTCGATGATGTACTGCACCTTCGCCACCGTTTTCATCGCGCAGGCTTACGGCATCGAGTTGTCGCTCGGCACCCAGATCACCATGCTGTTGATTCTGATGCTGACCTCGAAAGGCATGGCCGGTGTGCCGCGCGCCTCGCTGGTGGTGATCGCCGCGACGCTGTCGCAGTTCAATATTCCGGAAGCCGGCTTGCTGCTGATCCTCGGCGTCGACCATTTTCTCGACATGGCACGCTCGGCCACTAACGTGGTCGGCAACTCGGTGGCAACCGCCGTGGTCGCGAAATGGGAAGGCGAACTGACCGAGCCGCTGCCGGAAGCCGATAACAAGGCCTGAGCATGAAACCGGAAGAGTTGCTGACGCTGCGTCATGAACAGCGGGCGATGCTGGCCAATCTCGATGACATTGAGCAGGCCTACCTGAATCGCCCGGCGTCGGTTGCAGCGGACCCAGAACTTGAGCAGTGGCTGGCCGACAGTCGTCAGGCGATCGCCGATCAGCAAGACTGGCTGGCGCAGGTGCAACAGGATCTGCAGGAGCGCCAGGCCGCCAAACGCAAAGCGCAGTTTGGTATCGTGGTGCTCGCCATCCTGTTGCTCGGTATCATGGCGTTTTCCTGAGCGTGCCGTATTCGGCATGGCAACAGCACAACGAATTGCAATCTAAGGGACAGCAAGCATGGCAGTGACACTGGACGGCAAACTGGTGGTCGCGGTGTCATCGCGCGCGCTGTTCGATTTCGAAGAGGAAAACCGCCTGTTCGAATCCAGCGATGACCGTGCCTACATGCAGCTGCAACTGGCGCGGCTGGAGCATCCGGCGCGCGCCGGCGTGGCGTTTCCGCTGGTGCAGAAGCTGCTCGCATTCAACCGCAATGGCCAGCACCGGGTTGAGGTGGTGATCCTGTCGCGCAATGATCCGGTGTCCGGCTTGCGGGTGTTTCGCTCGGCAACCAACGCCGGTCTGGAATTGCAGCGCGGCGTGTTCACCCGCGGCGCACCGCCCTACCGCTACCTCAATGCGCTGCACGCCAATTTGTTTTTGTCCGCCAACGAAGACGACGTCCGCGCTGCGCTCACCACCGGCTTCCCGGCCGCCCGGGTTTATCCGCAGTCGATCAAAGCCGCCGAACAATATCCGAACGAGATCCGCATCGCGTTCGATGGTGATGCCGTGCTGTTTTCCGACGAGGCCGAGCGGGTCTTTCAGCGTGACGGTTTGCCGGAGTTCCAGCGTCACGAACACGATCACAAAGCCCGGCCGTTGCCACCGGGCCCGTTCCAGCCGCTGCTGAAAGCGTTGCACGAATTGCAGCAGTCTGGCCATGACGCCCCAATGCGCATCCGTACCGCGCTGGTCACCGCCCGCAGTGCGCCGGCCCATGAACGTGCCATCCGGACGCTGATGGATTGGAACATCGTGGTCGACGAAGCCATGTTCCTCGGTGGCCTCGACAAGGCGGCGTTCCTGCGCGAGTTCGCCCCGGATTTCTTCTTCGACGACCAAACTCGGCACTGCGATTCGGCTGCCAGCGTCGTACCGACCGGCCATGTTTCGGCTGGTGTCACCAACGAGAATCCGTAACGGGCTTGGCGATGTTTGACAAGTTGAACCGCTTTTTCGGTGTACTGGGCGTCCTGCTTTATTGCGCGTTCATGGTTGGCTTTGTCATCTATGTGACGGCGGAGGCAATTGAGCGAGACAGCCAGCCCTGGCTTGTTTTCCTGCTTTCAGCGGCAGTCCCGACTTTCGTCATCAGGAGGGGCCTGGTTCGCTTTTTCAGCATGCGTAGGGCACGTAAGCGCCTGCGGCAAATGTCGCAAAACTTTGACCGAGCCAAAGCGTGGTGCGACAACCCTAATTCGGGATTCCTCACTTTGGCCGTGGCGGAGTCCTTTAGACTGAAACCGCCACACCTCCAAATAAAGCATTTGGCGATAAAGCGTCGGCGAGCAATTTCCGGCTTTCTGAAGCTGTTTTTTTTGTTGCTTGCCGGCCTTTCGACATGGCAATTCTTGACCGAGCCGTCAGCAATTAACGCATTGACGCTCCTCTTCCCCGTGGCGGTGTTGGCTGTTATCTGGAGAACACGCCTACCGGCGGAAATACAAGCTAACGATAACGGCATTTCGATAGATGCGGGGCGCCGGATTCATTGGGCTGATGTCCAGTCCATTCGACTTGTTGCGTTGCCGCAAATATACGGCTTGAACATGATGGAAATCATTTGGGACCGAAACGAGTTTCGTAAGTTTTCATTGAACGCGCTGCAGGATGGTGGGGTAAGGCTGATACAAACACATTATCGCTGCGAAGGGCGGACCATGGCGGAGGCATATGCAATCCTGAATAGCTGGTGGTCATATCGCGGCGAACGGGACGAGTTTCCGTCGCGTCTGGAAGCCATCAGACTGAGTTATGAAAACCGTATCGAGCAGTGGCGGAGAAAAATGGCAGCGGATGGTCGGGAGCCTGACCAGCAGATGGAGGCAATTCTGGCCAGTGCGAGGAAAGGCGACGAGCAGATGTTACTAATGGAGTTTGTGCGTCGAGACTTTGAAAGCGAGCTGGGCAGGCTCCTCTAGATGCCCTGACCTGCGTCCGGTCGCCATGGCCCGAAATCTGGGGGCTTGGATGCGAAACGCCCAGTCTTGATTGTCGAAACGGGTCATTCCCAAACCCGGACGTTTTTGACAGACCGCGATGTCTGAACGGAAAGACCGCGGGGGTAGCAAACGTCGCTAGTGGTCGTAAAGAAAATGGGCTACTACATATGGTGTATGCGCGTCGCATAAACCTTCACATAAGCGCTTGAACTACTTGCGTTTCTTTGTGAATAACGCATTGTAAAAGGCCCTAGCCACCCTTATAATGCCGCGCGTCGCCGGCAGGCCAGATGAGATTAATTCTCATTTGACCGCCAAACTCCCACAACTCCTATTTCCAAAGCGAGATCCGGCTCATGACGCAGCATCCGGTAGAGCGCGGTCGTGCGTTCGTGACCCGGGTGCATGGCCTCATGGCCTTGCTGGCCGTGGTGTTGGCAGCTGCCATCGCCGTTTTTGTTGGGGTTCCCGAAGCCCTTGCCACCTTGACCGGTGGCGCCGCGGTCGTGCTGCCGCAGAATTTTGTCGCTCGTCGGCTGTTGCAGCCGGTGGGTGCACGCGATGCCGATCGGTTTGTGCTGCGGCTGTGGATGTTCCAAGCCGTCAAATGGGGTGCCAGTGCGTTGCTGCTTGCGGCGGCGATTGGTTACTTCAAAGCCCACGCCGGTTATGTGTTGACTGGATTTATCGTCATCTTCCAAGGGCTGTGGATCGTTCCTTTGATCCTGGCCCGAACAGGTAAGTCATGAGCGCAGAGATGAGCGAGCAAGCGACCGAAAAAGGCCAAACGGCTGCTGAGTACATCAGTCACCACCTGCATCACCTGCAAAGCGCCCACCAGGAAGCGCAGGTCGATTTCTCGGTGTTCAACCTCGACACCATTTTCTGGGCCTGGGTTGCCGGCGTCTTGGCGCTGTTCGTGCTCTGGAAAGCCACCCGCAAAGCGACCACCGGCGTGCCGGGCCGCCTGCAGTGCGCCATTGAAATGCTGGTCGAGATGGTCGAAGACCAGTCCAAGTCGATCGTCCACGGCGATCGCTCGTTCATCGCCCCGCTGGCGTTGACCATTTTCATGTGGATCATTTTCATGAACTCGCTCGACCTGATCCCGGTCGACTGGTTCCCGTCCCTGGCGCACGCCATGGGCTTCGAATACATGCGCGTCGTCCCGACTGCTGACATCAATGCCACCTTGGGCATGTCGTTCGCGGTGCTGCTGCTGTCTCTGTACTACGGCATCAAGATCAAAGGTATCGGCGGCTTCACCCACGAACTGGTCGCGGCGCCGTTCGGCGGAGCCTGGTACCTCGCCCCGATCAACTTTGCCATGCAACTGATCGAATACGCGGCCAAGACGCTGTCATTGGGCCTGCGGTTGTACGGCAACATGTACGCCGGTGAACTGCTGTTCATGCTGATCGCCCTGCTCGGCGCACTCGCCTTCCCGTGGGAAAGCACCGCCGGTCTGCTCGGTTTCATCGGCAGCTTCGTGGCGCAACTGGCCTGGGCGATCTTCCACATCCTCATCGTCGTGCTGCAGGCTTACATTTTCATGATGCTGACGCTGGTTTACCTGGGTCAGGCGCATGACGCGCACTAAGCGCTGACAAAAGCAGCGCGGGCAAAAACGCTTTTTGGTAGTACCTGTTTATTTCTGTAGTTTGGTTTGTTTTAACTCAACACCTTAGCGAGGAAACACAAATGGATATCGGTCTGCTGGCTCTGGCATGCGGCATCATCATCGGTCTGGGCGCCATCGGTGCTTGTATCGGTATCGCCCTGATGGGCTCGAAGTTCCTGGAAAGCTCGGCTCGCCAGCCGGAGCTGATGGGTCAGCTGCAAACCAAAATGTTCCTGCTGGCCGGTCTGATTGACGCCCCGTTCATTATCGGTGTCGGTCTGGCCCTGTACTTCGTCGGCAACCCGTTCGGCGGCTAATACGCGCCCTTTCCGGGCATTTGAAGCTCGACAACTGCTGAGGAAGCATCAACCGTGAATCTGAATGCAACCCTGCTAGTGCAGACATTCACGTTCCTGGTGTTCGCGTGGTTCACGATGAAGTTCGTGTGGCCGCCGATCATGAAAGCGATCGACGAGCGTCGGCAGAAAATCGCCGACGGCCTCGCCGCTGCGGAACGTGGCAAGCACGACATCGAGATTGCCCAGAAGGAAGCGACCAAGATCATTCGCGACGCGCGTGAACAGGCTGCCGAGATCGTCGAAAAGGCGAATCGCAAGCACGCTGAAATCGTTGACGCCGCCGCCGGTGACGCCCGCAAAGAAGCCGAGCGCATCATCACCAGCGCGAAAGCCGATGTGGATCAACAAGTCCAGCAGGCGAAAGAAGCCCTGCGCGGTCAGGTTGCTGCATTGGCGGTCGCTGGTGCCGAGAAGATTCTCGTGCGCTCGATCGATGCCAAGGCGCATGCCGATCTGGTGAACCAGCTGGCGCAAGAACTGTAATGTCGTCCTCTGACCGCTTCGCAGTGAGGCGGTCGGAACTGATGCTGTTTTTATTGAGACCTGCACACCGTCATGAGCGAATTGACCACTGTTGCGCGTCCGTACGCCAAAGCCGCTTTCGAGCACGCACTCAGCGTGAAAGCGCTCGGGCCCTGGGCGGAATTTCTGCAGTTCGCGGCGCTTGCCGTCGCTGACAAGGAAATGCATGCCCTGCTCGACAATCCGCGCGTGCCCAAGGAGACCCGTCTCGCGGCGCTCCTCGCCGTCTGCGAAGGCAGACTCCCTGACGGCGGCAAGGCGTTTATCGAACTGCTTTCGGACAACGATCGTCTGAATGCGCTGTCGGAAATCTGCGTGCTGTTCCTGGTGGAAAAAGCACGTCATGAAAAGACGGCAGAAGTGGTCATTACCTCGGCGGCTGTGCTCGCCGATGCCGAGCGCAAGGCGTTGACCGATGCGCTGGCGAAAAAATGGAACAAGACCATCGTCGCGTCCTACGCTGTCGATGCTGCGCTGATTGGTGGCGTGGTGATTCGCGGCAACGATGTCGTGATCGATGGTTCTGTTCGCGGCAAATTGAATCGTCTGGCCGAGACCCTGCGGGCCTAATCAGGAAACCGAAGCATGAGCATGCAACTCAATCCTTCAGAAGTTAGCGAGCTGATCAAGAGCCGCATTGCCCAGTTCAAGGTGCAATCGGAAGCCCGCAACGAAGGCACCGTAGTATCGGTGTCGGACGGTATCGTCCGTATCCA
>DASUEK010000386.1:0-12393 GCA_036275115.1 Permianibacter sp.
CTCGAAACGTACCGGCGTGCCGAGCAGTTCGGCAAGCTGGCGTTCGAGCCGGGCCACATCGCTGGCGCCTTGCTGCGGCTTGGCGGTTTTCTCGGCCGCTGGTTGCAATAACCGGCGCACCAGTTTTTCGGTATCGCGCACAGTCAACTGCTTGGCGGCGACTTCGCGCGCGGCTTCGACTTGCTGCTTCGGTTCCAGCGACAGCAAGGCGCGGGCATGGCCCATTTCGATATCGCCCCGCTCAAGCAGGGTTTTGACATCGGCATGCTGGTGCAGCAGGCGCAGCAGGTTGGTGACCGACACGCGTGATTTGCCGACTGCCGTCGCTACTTGCTCCTGGGTCAGCTGGAAGTCGTGAATCAGTCGCTGCAGACCCATCGCTTCTTCGATGCAGTTCAGATCTTCGCGCTGGATGTTTTCGATCAGCGCCATCGCGGCGGCGCCGTGCTCGGACACTTCCTTGACCAGACACGGCACCTGCATCAGGCCGGCTTTTTGCGAGGCGCGCCAACGCCGTTCGCCGGCAATGATTTCGTATTTGTTGTCGCCGATACGGCGGACAACGATGGGCTGGATCAGGCCTTGGGCCTTGATCGATTCGGCGAGCTCATTGAGCGCGTCTTCGGTCATCACCCGGCGCGGCTGGTAACGACCGGGCTGCAGAAACTCGACCGGTAACTGCTTCAGTTCGCCATCGGTTTCCGCCAGCGTCTTGCCGGTGCTGAGCGCTTGCGCGGTGTTGGCGCCAATCAGCGCCGACAGGCCGGTGCCGAGGCCGCGTTTTTTTACTGCCATTGTTGTGGTCCCCAAGATGATTCGGCTGCTCGCTGCCTGGGCAGCGAAACCGGTGTGTCACGCAATCGTGACCCCACCGAAGCGCCCGATCGGCGCGATCGGGCGAAATCGTTTTTTACTGCACGGACATTTCCGAGAACGGCACGTTGTCGCGCCGCAGCACTTCGCCAGCCAGCGTCAGATAGGCTTTTGCGCCGGCCGACAACTTGTCGTACACCAAGGCCGGCACGCCATGCGACGGCGCTTCGGCCAACCGGACATTGCGCGGGATCACGGTGTTGTACAGCCGCTCGCCGAAATGCTCCTGCAGCTGGGCGGCAACATCGGTCGACAGGTTGCTGCGCGGATCGAACATGGTGCGCAACACGCCTTCGATGTGCAGCTCCGGATTCAACGCGGACTTGATCTGTTCGACCGTGTTCATCAGCGCCGAGATGCCTTCCAGCGCGTAGTACTCGCACTGCATCGGAATCAGCACCGAATCGGCCGCGACCAGCGCGTTGACGGTCAGCATGTTCAGGCTGGGCGGGCAGTCGATGTAGATGTAATCGTATTGGCTCAGGATCGGCGCCAGCGCCAGTTCCAGCCGGTGCTCCTTCTGGTCGATTTCGAGCAGGTGCACTTCGGCGGCGGTCAGTTCCTGGTTGGCCGGGATCAGGTCGTAGCCGGCGTTGGCGGCCTTGATGACGGCACCGCGGGCGTCGATGTCGCCCATCAGCACGTCGTAAATGGTCGCTTCGAGGCCGTGCTTGTTGACACCACTGCCCATGGTCGCGTTGCCCTGCGGATCCAGATCGATCAGCAGCACCCGGCGATGGGTGGCGGCCAGGCTTGCCGCAAGGTTGATGCTGGTGGTGGTCTTGCCGACACCACCTTTCTGATTGGCAACTGCGATGATGCGACCCACGGAAAGCTCCCGAGCGAAAACCGGTCTTCAAAACCGGGGCGTTAGGGTAACGGATCTGTGGAACGCTGTTCCACGGAACAGATCGGTGTAATGGCTGTGGATAACTTGGGATTTCCACAGTTTGGACGGCTGTTGCACCGATTCGGCACGGGTATGCTTGAAAAATCGCCAGTTGTCGTCCACACCTTTGATTTGTTTGACGCCCGTTTCGGATCGTCAAACCCCGCGCCGGCTGGCAGGGCCATATGCCGAATCCGTTGGCATGCCGTTCCGGCACCGACCTCATGGAGGTGGTCATGCTGTCATTGCACCGTCTTTCCCTGCGCTGGCAACTGCTGTTGCTGATCGCATTACCGATGCTGGCCTTGGCCGTGGTGGGGCTGCAGGGTCTGAGTTCGACCCAATCTGCCGTCGACGGCTTGAACTCGGTTTATCAAAACCGGGTGGTACCCATGCGCGATCTGAAGATCATCGCCGATGCCTACGCGGTCAATATCGTTGATGCCTCCCACAAAGCCCGCAGTGGTGCATTCAGTCATCGTCAGGCGCTCGATGAGATCAGCTCGGCGGAGCAACGCATCGAACAGGCCTGGTCCACCTACCAAGGTCACGCGTTGACGGCAGAAGAGTTGCGGTTGGTGCGCGAATTTGACCAACTGCAGGACCGGGCCCGCCGCATGATTGTCGTGCTCAAACAAGCACTGACCGCTGGCGACCAGGCCAAGCTGATTCAGCTGGCAGAGACTGAATTGTATCCGGCTATCGATCCGCTGTCCGACGTGGTATCGAAGCTCATTGAACAGCAGCTGGTCAGTGCCAAAGCCGTGTTTGACTCCAGCTCGGCTCGCCATGAGTTCGAAACGATGCTGCTGTTGATCGGCCTGCCATTGTGGCTGTTGCTCGTCGGCATGTTCGGCTGGCGGATGCAGCGCACCGTGCAGCAACAGTTGGGTGGCGAGCCCGCGTACGCCCAGCAGGTCGTGCGCTCGGTCGCCCATGGCAACCTGATGCTGAGCATCCGTAAACCTGCTGGTGATGAGCACAGCTTGCTTGCTGCCATGCATGCAATGCAGTACAGCCTGGCGGCGTTGATCGGCGGCATGAAATGGCAAGTTGGCAACGTCACGCGCACTGCGACTGACCTGTCACAAGCGGCGCATACCATCGCTACCAGCGCGGCCGCCCATTCGGAAGATGCGACAGCAATGACCGCATCAATTGAGGAACTCAATACCGCCATCGCCAGCATTGCCCAGACCGGCCAGGCAGTCTCCGAAAGTGCCGGCCGTACGGTAACGACCGCACGCGCCAGCGCCACTGGCGTCGCCAATGTGATCAGTGCCGTCGAGCAAATCATCGCGACCGTTGAGGAAGCCGTGAAGGAGGCGGAACGCCTGGCAAGCCAGTCCGAGCAAATCAACGAAGTGGTTTCGGTGATCCGCAACATCGCCGCGCAAACCAATTTGCTGGCCTTGAATGCAGCAATTGAGGCCGCGCGCGCTGGCGAAAGCGGTCGGGGCTTCTCGGTGGTTGCCGATGAGGTACGGGCGCTGGCTGAACGCACCACTCGGTCGACCGATGAGATCGCCAAGATGATCGCCGACAATCATGCGCGCGTCGATGCCGTCATTGGTCTTATTCGGGTGGGCGCGGAACAGACCCGATCCATCTCGGCAACCGCCGGGACGGCGCGGACATCCATGCAGAATGTGGTCGATGAGATTTGCCACACCGAACATCGGGTGACCGACATTGTCAGCACAATGGCAACGGTGCGCGGCAGCAGCGATCAAGTCGCGCAGCGTATTGCCCATTTTCTGGATGGTATCGAAGAAAGCGCCTTGATGGCGCGCAGTGTCGCGCAAGCCGCGGACGAGCTTAACCAACTCGCTGATACCTTGAATCACTCGATGCGCGTATTCAAGGTGGCGCAGACCCGGATCAGCGCGGAATCATTTCAGGAGTTGTCGCGACAATTCGTGGACAGCGCTGACAGTGAACTCGACTGGTCTGATGCCCGGTCTGCCTGACATCGGTCAACGGCGTACCCGGACCAGATAGCGCTCGGCCTGCAAGCCGGGCACCAGTAATGGCAGCGTTTCGGCGTGCAGAACTGCCGGAAGCGGTGCCAGTTCAGCTGTGGCGGATTGGCTTTTCATTGCCAACCAGTCACCGCCCGGTGCGAGCAGATGTTGGGTCAGATCACAGAACAATTTCAGCTCGGCGAAAGCTCGGCTGGTGATCTGCTGATACTGGCCCTGATGCTGCTCGACCCGGGCCTGCACCGGCATGACATTGGCGAGGCCAAGTTCATGCACCATCTGGCGAATAAAACGAATCTTCTTGCCGTTCGAATCGATTGCCGTGATCGCGATATCGGGCCGCATGATGGCGAGCGGCAGCGCCGGAAAGCCCGGACCGGTGCCGACATCGAGCAGAGTAGGGCCGGTCAGGAACGGCAACAGCGACAACGAGTCGAGCAGATGCAGGGTAAACGCCTCATCGCGGTCGCGGATGGCGGTCAGGTTGTAGGCCTGATTCCAGCGCAACAAATTGTCGAGCAGCGTCAGCAGCTTGCCAGCCTGGCTGTCGTCGATTGGCTGACCCCAGCGCTGGCAGGCGGCACGCAATCGGGCAAGCAGGGGATCGGACATCATGGTCTCGGGGACGGTGGCGGGCTTGCCATTGTAGCGATGACGGCGGAACCATGGCCACGTCGGAACAGACTAAACGGGCACAGACCCACGGGGAGAATAGCGATGACGTCGCGTTTGCTCGCAACAATGCTGCTGGCAGGGTTTACCGGACCGGTACTCGCCGCCGGCACCATCACGGTGGACTATGTTCAGCCGGAGAAATTCACCGACGTCAAGGAACGCCAGTTCAAAACGTCGCCGGACAAGAATGCCCACCTGAAGAATCTGAAAAGCTGGCTGGAAAAGGAAGGCGTCCAGCAACTGGCCGACGGCCAGACACTGCGGTTGAAGATTCTGGATATCGATTTGGCCGGTGATTTCGAGCCGTGGAATGGGCCGGAATTTCAGGATGTGCGGGTGCTGAAAGACATTTATCCACCGCGCATCAAGTTGCAATTCACCCTGCAGGATCGTGACGGCAAGGTGCTAGGCGAAGGCGAGCGTGAATTGCGTAACCTGTCATATCTGATGGAAAGCAGCTTTGCCAATCGCAATGCGCTGGAGCACGACGAACGCCTGCTGAAAGACTGGCTGCGCAAGGAATTTCCGAAACCGGAATAAGCGACGTCAGAAACGATTCAAAAAACCAAAGGGCCGGATCGCGGCCCTTTGGTTTTCAGCGCAAGGCTCACGCCGAGGCTTTTAGCAGATTGCCTTTTTTCAGGTGCACCAGCAGCAGCGAAATCGCCGCTGGCGTGACGCCGCTGATCCGCGCGGCCTGACCAACCGTTTCCGGTTTGACCCGGTTCAGTTTCTGCATGACTTCCGCCGACAGGCCGGTGACGGTGGTGTAGTCGAGCGTCAGCGGCAATTTGGTGTTCTCGTAGCGCTGGCTGCTTTCAATTTCTTCGGCCTGACGTTCGATGTAGCCGGCATATTTGACCTGGATCTCGACCTGTTCGGCGACCAGCGGATCAATGCCGTCTGCCGCCAGATCCGGCGCTGCGGTCAGTTTGGCGTAATCGAGCTCCGGCCGACGCAGCAGTTCCAGCATGCGGTATTCGCGCGTCAGCGGCTTTTCGAAATGCTGATTCAGGTGCGCCGCCGCCGCCGAATTTGGCTGGACAAAGCTGCGGTGCAGGCGGTCATGCTCGGCGGCAATCGCATCACGCTTGCGGCAGTACGCATCCCAATGGCTGTCGGTGATAAGGCCGAGTTCACGGCCCTTTTCGGTCAAGCGCAGATCGGCATTGTCTTCGCGCAGCAGCAAACGGTACTCGGCGCGCGAGGTGAACATGCGATACGGCTCTTGCGTGCCATTGGTGGTCAGATCGTCCACCAGCACGCCAAGATAGGCTTCGTCACGGCGCGGCGCCCACGCGTCTTTTTCCTGGGCACGACGCGCGGCATTGAGACCGGCGAGCAGGCCTTGTGCGGCCGCTTCTTCATAACCGGTAGTGCCGTTGATCTGGCCAGCGAAGAACAGACCGTTGACGTGTTTGCTTTCGAGCGTCGTTTTCAGTTCGCGCGGATCGAAATAATCGTATTCGATGGCGTAACCGGGCCGCAGGATGTAAGCATTCTCGAAGCCGGTGATCGATTGTACGATCTGCATTTGCACATCAAACGGCAGCGAGGTCGAGATGCCGTTCGGGTAGACCTCGTTGGTGGTCAGGCCTTCCGGCTCGATGAAAATCTGGTGGGTTTCCTTATCGGCAAACCGGACGATCTTGTCTTCGATGCTCGGACAATAGCGCGGACCGATGCCTTCAATCTTGCCGCTGTACATCGGAGAGCGGTGCAGGTTGTTGCGGATCACCTCCGCGGTTTTGGCGGTGGTGTGCGTGATCCAGCAGGAGATCTGCTTCGGGTGATCGGCACGTGAACCGAGGAAGGAAAACACCGGCGTCGGGTTGTCGCCCGGCTGCTCTTGCAGACCAGCGTAGTTGATCGAGCGGCCGTCGATGCGCGGCGGCGTGCCGGTTTTCAGCCGGCCGAACTTGAACGGCAATTCGCGCAAACGATCGGCAAGACCAATCGACGGCGCATCGCCGGCACGGCCACCGGAATAATGCTGCTCGCCAATGTGGATCAGACCCTGCAGGAAGGTGCCAACGGTCAGCACGACCTGACGCGCCCGGAAAGTCAGTTGCATCTTGGTGACGACACCGGTGACCTGGTCGCCGTCCATCAGCAGGTCTTCGACCGGTTGCTGGAACAGCCACAGGTTCGGCTGGTTCTCCAGCGTCTCGCGGATATAGGCCTTGTAGAGCAGGCGATCAGCCTGGGCGCGGGTTGCCCTTACCGCCGGCCCTTTCGAAGCGTTCAGGGTGCGGAACTGGATGCCGGCACGGTCGGCGCCACGCGCCATGACCCCGCCAAGGGCGTCGATTTCCTTGACCAGATGGCCCTTGCCGATGCCACCAATGGCCGGGTTGCAGCTCATCGCGCCCAGCGTTTCGATGTTGTGACTTATTAACAATGTCCGCACCCCCATCCGGGCGGCCGCCAGCGCGGCTTCGGTACCGGCATGGCCGCCACCGACGACAATGACATCGAATTCTTGCGGGAAAATCATGGGTTTAGCGACACAGACGAAACAGGGCGCGCATTGTAGCGGCCTGCTAGATGATGGTCAAAATTTGTTCAGGGCTAACGCGCTAAGACAGTGAATCGACGGGTCGCACGCTGGCCTTGATCGTCCACCAAGGTCAGCAGATGCTCGCCGGCTTGCGTCCGCAGTGGCCATTGATGGAAGTGTCGGGTCTGGCCGAGGTATTCGTTGTCGAGGTGCCAGTACAGGGTCGCGTCGGCACGGCGGTGCACCGCTTCCAGAATGATTTGACTGCGTTCACCGTCCAGATCGATGGGGATGTAGATCTGGCTGCCGTCCTGCGGGTAGAGCAGACCGATGGCTTGTTCGTCCTGATCGGGTGCGTTTGCCGCGCAATCGGGGCGCCAATTGGGCAGTGTTCGGTAATCGGGGTGCTGGCGACGGTAAAAATGCTCCATCGCTGCCGGCAGCACAAACCAGCTTTGCATCTGCATGCTGGCAACACTGGTGCAGCCGGCATGCACGCGCAGGCGGCTGACCGGGTCGAGCGCGAGGCGTCGGTGCCAGGCCGACACCTTGCTGAAGCTGGCCGAGACCGGGACCCGCTCGTGCCGGCGCCGACAGTCCTGTTGCGGCAACAGGCCGTCTTCGGCGCAGACCTCGATCCATTTCAGATCGGCGGTGGGTTCGGCAAACCAGCCGCTGTCCGGCAGCTGGTTCAGCAGCGCGAACAACAGCGGCGCCGCGGTCTGGCTGCCGCTGAGACCGGCAACGCCATCGCCGCTGGCATTACCGGCCCAGACCGCGATGGTGTAGGCCGGCGTGCTGCCGACCGCCCAGGCGTCGCGCAACCCAAAACTGGTGCCGGTTTTCCAGGCCAGCGGCCGGGCGCTGCTGAAGCTGCGCCAATACAGTTCGGCACCGGGCCGGTTCACCTCCTGCATGGCCGTCAGTGTCAGCCATGCCGCGCCCGGCCCGTAGTCGGCGTGGCGAGTCGCGGCGGTTGGGGCGGTGGCAATCGCCTGCGGTGTGTGCTCAGGCAGCACGCGCAAGCGCCGCTGCTGCAGTCCTGCGCTTTGCGATTCCGGTTGTTGGGCGACGTCCGCGAGATTGGCGTAGACACCGGCGATATCCCAGAGCGTGGTTTCGGCGCCGCCGAGAATCAGCGTCAAGCCGTAATCCTCCGGCGGCCGGAACAGCGTCCGCAAACCAAGCCGTTGCAAGGCCTCATGAAAACGGGCGACGCCGAACTCGCGCAGCAGTCGCACGGCCGGAATGTTCAGTGACAGCGCGAGCGCTTCGTTGGCCGGCACCGCGCCGCGGTATTGTCGATCAAAATTCTCCGGCACATAGCCGTTGATTTGGGTTGGCACATCCGGCACCAGCATCGTTGGTGTCAGCAGACCATGCTGCACCATCAGCGTGTACAGGAGCGGCTTCAGAATGCTGCCGCTGGAGCGCGGCTGTTGCAGCAGATCGACGGCGTGGGCATCGCGTTGCGAGTCGGCCGTCAAACTGTTGCCAAGGTAAGCGCGCACCTCACCGCTGGCGTTATCGATGATGATCGCGGCGGCATGGCCGACACCTTGCTCGCGCAGCAACACCGATTCGCGCTGCAGCACAGCCGCGAGTTCGCGCTGCCAATTGGCATCGATGCTGCTGTGATAGGTCGGGCCTATCGACACCGGCAGCTGCAGCTTGTCCGGTGTCGCCACCAAGCTGTCGAGCAGATGCGGCGCGAGCCTTGGCAACGGCTGGGCAGCATCCGGTAAGGGTTCGGCCAATGCCAAGCGCAGATCCAGCTCATCAATCACGTGCGCAGCGCGCAGGCGCTGCAGCAATCGATCGCGCTTCTGTTGCAACTGCGCCCGTGATCGGCCGGGATGGATCAGCGCCGGCGCATTCGGCAGCACCGCCAGTGTCGCCGCTTCGGCCCAGCTCAGTTCACGCGGTGGCCGGCCGAAGTAACGCCATGCCGCCGTTTCCAGGCCAACCAGATTGCCGCCGAACGGTGCATGCTGGGCGTACAGCGCCAGAATTTCCGCCTTGCTGTAAGCGAGCTCAAGCCGCAGCGCCAGCAACATTTCGTACAGTTTTTCGGTGACCGTGCGCGGCGGGTTCTGACGCGACAGCCGAATCACCTGCATGGTCAGCGTGCTGCCACCACTTTTGAGGGCGCTGTCGCTGAACTGGGTTTTCACCGCCCGCAGCAGCGCCAGCGGGTCCACGCCGGGATGCGACCAGAAGCGCCTGTCTTCGAATGCAACAAGCGCGGTGGCAAAGCGTTCCGGCACCTCGCCGCTGAGCGGAAACCGCCACTGCCGATCCGCCGCCAACCGGGCGCCGAGCAGCTCACCATCACGCGCAAACAACACCGGCGAGTAGGGTGAGTTGAACAGCTGATCCGGCAGTGCCTGCCAGAACCAGAGCGCAAACGTGAGCAGCGCGCCGAGCAACACGTGCAGGCGGCGGTCACGACGAAGTGACGTCCAGATTGCTTTGCCTACAGCAAGCTGTGTCATTTAAGTGAGGGCGATATCGCCGCACCGTTTGCGCGGCGAACCTCGTTCGATCAGCAGGTTCGACGGCAGCGGAGCAAGGGCAATCTCGCCGGTGCTGTCGTTGATGAAGCGCGGAGTGCAACGCGCCCTCCCCTGTGAAGGGGAGGGCTGGGGTGGGGTAGTTGTCACAACGAACACATCGCCGGGACAACTTCCGCTATCGGCACGCATTTACTCCGCTACCACTTCGACCCACTGACCGGCATTGCGGGCATAACGCTTGGCGTCATACATCGCTTCGGCATGCCAGCCCGGCAGGTAGTAGCGACCCGGATAGGCGGCGTTGAATACCAGCACAAAGCTGCGCGACTCGCCGCTCTTCAGATTGAAGTAGGTGTGCACACGATCATCGCGGACATCGCGGTAATCGAACGCCGACTCTTCCACCGGTGCCGCCACGGCCGCGGTGCGGGTGTTGATGATTTCCCAGCCACCCGGCACGATTTGACTCAGTGCGATGTTCTGCAGTTCGCGCAATGCCGAGTTGCGCACCGTCACTCTGGCGCGGAAATCCTGGCCTTGCCGGATGCGCGTCGGATCGATGCTGTTGCCAGCACCGTCACTGAACGACACGCTGAGCGCCAGCGAATCACTGCCGGCGGTTTCGCTGCCGGCAGCCGGCACGCCGCGATTGACCAGGTTCAAGTACAGCGGCTTCTGGCCGCGGTTGTTGACCCGTACGCGAGTAGCCTTGTCGCCAATCGCGAGTGGCAATTGCAGTAGCGGCGCATCGCTCTTGTGCTGTTCAAAGCCCTGTTCGGCCAGTGCGTAGTCAAGCGTGAAACCGCCCTGGGCGTTGTCGCCGACAAAATGCGCCAGCGACAGCAGTGACCACGCCACCGAGTGGGTGCTGTACCAACCCATGCCGGACAATTCGTCGGCGATGGCGTCGGCCAGATCCTTGGCGCGGAAGCTGTCGTTAAGTTTGACCAGGCTTTCCAGCAACACGGCGCGATCGCGCAGCTCCGAGCCATAGGTCAGCCCTTCACGTTCGTATTTGCCAACCGCCAGATCGGCGTTGGCGGTGAGCGCTTTCGCAACATCGCTGAGACCGGCCTGACTGTACGCCGCGGCCAGCAACCAGCGCGCGGTATTCGGCAGCTTGGTTTGTTCACGCAAGCGGTTCATCGCACCAAGTTCGGCGTTGCCGGCAAGCGCCAGCGTGTACAAGCGATAAGCTTGATCGAGCGCTTGGTCGTTGTTGCCCGGCGCCCACACTTGCGCGCGTGATTTCTGGAAGGCTTTCCATGACGACAGCATATTCGCCGGCACGCTGTAGCCGGCTTTTTGCGCTTCCAGCAGGAAGTGGCCAACGTAGGACGTGCTCCAGCTGTTCCAGTCATTGGCGCCCGGCCAGTAACCAAAACCGCCGCCGCTCTGCTGGTATTGCCGCAGCCGCTCGATACCGGCGCTGACGTTCTGCTGCACCCGCTGCTGTTCGCCCGGCTGCAGTTTCAGCAGCTTGTTCAAGTAGATCTGCGGGAACGCCGCCGACGTCGTTTGTTCAACGCAGCCGTGCGGATACTGCACCAGGTATTGCAGGCGGTCGCTCAGGTTCAGCGCCGGCACCACCGAGGCTTCCAGCGTCGCGACATTGCTGCCGGCAAGGCCGTGCGGACTCAGCGTCGTGTCCCAGCTTTCGCCCGGTTGCAGGATCTTTTTCTGCACGACATTGCTGGCCGGGTTCGGCGCCCGCACCTCGATGTCGATGCGCTGCTCGGCGCTTTCCTTGCCAGCTTTGGCGCTGACCGTGACCCGCGTCTTGCCGAGTCGGTCGCCGACTTTCAGCCGGATGAAGCCGAGTTTGTCACCGGTGCGATCAAAGCTGAGTGTCTGCTTGTCGGCACCGACGATGCTGAGCGGTGCATCGACTTTGGCACTCAACTCGACCGTTTTGATCGCGTTGTCGAGCACAAACACCGACACCGGCATCTGCAGCTCTTCACCGGGGCCAAGCACACGCGGCAGCGTGGTCTGCACCATCACCGGTTGCCGCACCGTCACCGATTTTTCGCTGCTGCCGTAGGCGCCTTGCTGACCGGCGATCACCATCACTCGCACCGCTCCGACGTACGGCGGCAACGCGATATCGTGCGTGACTTTCTTGCCGGCTTCGAGCTGGAACGGACCGATGAACCGCACCACCGGCGGGAAGCGTTTGCGTTCCTTGTTGGCGTCATTGTTGAGCGCACCATCGGAACCGCCGAGTGCGAGCAAGCGTTCGAGCGCGCCACCGTAAGCGCCGATGACCTCGTCGAACATGTCCCAGGTTTTCACCCCGAGTGCTTCGCGCTGGTAGAACTCACCGTGCAGGTTCGGCGTCTTGTAATTGGTGAGACCGAGCAAGCCTTCATCGACTACCGCGAGCGTGTAGGTCATCGCTTTGCCGCTGGCTTCGCGCACCGCCACCGTCATCGTGGTTTCCGGCCGCACCTCATCGGCAACCGTCAGCTCCGGTTTCAGATGCGTGGCAGGATCGCTGACCAAGAGTGGCACGACTCCATACAAGCGGATCGGCCGGTCGTTGGCCTTGTTCTCGTGCGGCTGCAACAGCGTGACGCTGACGTAGACGTTCGGCGCCATGTTGCCGGTGATCGGGATCTCGACGGTCTCGCGCTTGCCGTCCAGTTGCAGCCATTGCTGCGACAGGATGCTGCTGCCGTTTTCAATCGACAACAACGCGCGGCCCTGGCTTGCCGGCGGCAATTGCAGAATCGCGGTTTCACCAACCTGATAATTCGCTTTGTCGGTTGCCAGCATCAGCGCATTGGCGCCGGGCCCGCTTTGTTCGCTGGCGCGACCGGCCCAGCCCGGCCAATCGATGTAAACGATCTGGGCGGCGCAATGACCGCCATCGCGATCGCAGGCGCGCACGAGGTAGCGACCCCAATCCGGATACTTGATTTCGAATTGCCACTGGCCGCTGCCATCCTGACTGCT
>DASUEK010000387.1:0-11881 GCA_036275115.1 Permianibacter sp.
TCGATCAGCTTGCAGGCGCGCCCGAGCAGTTCAAGATGGCTGATGAGTCCCTGATAGCCCTTGTCATGTGAGATGACGTGGAAGCTCACACCGGGTACGGCCTGCGCGTGCTCCTGGCCGAGATGAAACGCCAGATGAAAATCGACGTTGTTCTTGCTGGACGTCGGCACGGTGATGACATCTATGCGGCTGACGCCACTGGCGGGCAGGTTATCCAATTTGAGGGTTTTGTTCTGCGGACCGCAAAAAATCAACACGCGCTGGTAGCTGGCCAAATCCACGGACTCCAGCGAACGGACATTTTCATAGTCGATAAAAGCCCAGTTCATGGTTGTCTCCTGCGCCAGTCACTTGGCTGTGAAACGCACTGCAACTGCAAACCGCCGACGTGAACGCGGCTCGGGCATGGGAGCGTAGCGAAAGCTGGGCAGCAGCTCAAACGCTTCTTTTGTTGCGCAACAACAATCGCTGGTTTCCGGCAATCCGCTTTACGAGAACCAGGTTTTGATGAACGGCGCCAGATTCGGTAACAGGTCGGTCCAACCGTGCAGCAGCACCAGCAACCAGAAGTTGCGTGTACGCGCCCACAGCACGCCGAACATCAGCCCGATGGGTGATACCACAACAATCGAATAGGCAATCGCAGTCAAGGCATCGGGCGCACCGGCCATGCCTTCCATCAGATGGGCCTCGCGCAGCACATAGCCCGGCGCATGGACCAAACCGAACAGCACACTCATCACGACAATGGCTGCCGTTTCGGACCGCAGGTAAGCTGACGCCCGCGTTTGCAGCAAAGCCCGAAACAAAAACTCTTCGGTGAGGCCGGCCTCCAGCGTCATCCACAACAGCGCCAGCGGTGCCACCGCAACGATGAACCATACCGGTTCCGGCAGCGCCGCCAACTGGGTCGGGCCACGGCCGATGGTGAGCTGCAAGCCAAGCAACAAAATGGCCATGACCAGCAACACACGCCACTGACCGTTACCCAGCAGCGCGCGCCATGAAAAAGCACCGACCAAGTCGCGCCAGCGGTAGCCGAGCCGTTGAAACAGCCAGGCCGGCAACACCACCATGGTGATGAGTTTGGCGATCAGAATGACGGTTTCTTGCAGGCGACCGGCTGGCACCAGTGTCTGCAGAAAGCTCAAGCCCCAGCCAAGAAATAGCACGGCAAACAATGCCAGATAGATCAGCGTGGCAGACCATTCCCGGCGTGGCGCCTGCACTGACACCACCGGCGCCTTTATGCCAATAGCGCTGGCCCATGCCGCCAGCGAAAAACCAACACCAAAAATCAGCAATACCGCCAGCGATTCGCCGGCTTCGAAGCGGGCGGAACGCCCCAGCCAGAGCAGTGCCAAACCATAAATGCCGAAATAGGCAGTCAGTGCACCAACCGCGCGAATCCTCTGCTGCATGGCAACAACACCCAACCCAATCAACCAGACACCTGTGGGCGCTCAGCTGACCATGACAGCGTGCAACATGAAACCGGATTGCGCCGGCTTTCTGTTACAACCCGTTTCTGCGGGCGCCCGTTTTCAGGCAACACATCAGCGATGAATGCGGTAACACGGCTCGTAGGCGCGCCCCGGCAGGCGCATGCGGCTCTGGGCGACGAATTGCTGCAGCAGCACGTCCATGGCGGCCATCACGTCCGGGTCACCAGTCAGTTCGAACGGGCCGTGTTGCTCGATGGCCTGGATGCCGTGCGACTTGACGTTGCCGGCGACCACGCCGGAAAACGCGCGGCGCAAATGCGCTGCCAGATCATGTGGCGCCTGCGCCTTGTGCAGATCGAGTTGCCGCATGGCCTCGTGCGTGGGATGAAACGGCTGCTGGAACGCCAGCGGCACATTGAGCAGCCAGTTGAAATGATAGGCGTCGCTGTTGGCACGGCGAAATTCCCGCACGGTGGCGATGCCTTCACGCGCGCGCTGGGCGACGCGGATGGGATCATCGATGATGATTTCGTACTTGGCCTGCGCCTCGGCGCCGAGTGTGGCACCAATGAAAGCATGAATCTGTTCGAAATACGCCGCCGAATTCTGCGGGCCGGTGAAAATCAGCGGGAACGGCAGCTCCTTGTTGGCCGGGTTCAGCAACACCCCGAGCAGGTACAGGATTTCTTCGGCGGTGCCGGCGCCACCGGGAAAAATCACGATGGCGTGACCGGCGCGGACAAAGCCTTCAAGCCGCTTTTCGATGTCCGGCATGATCACCAGATTGTTGACGATGGGGTTCGGCGCTTCGGCGGCGATGATGCCGGGCTCGGTCAGACCGATGTACTGGCCGCCGACAATGCGTTGCTTGGCATGACCGATGGTGGCGCCTTTCATCGGTCCTTTCATGGCACCGGGGCCGCAGCCGGTGCAAATGTTCAAACCACGCAGACCGAGCTGGTAGCCGACCAGTTTGGTGTAGTCGTATTCCTCGCGTGAAATCGAGTGACCGCCCCAGCACACCACCAGATTCGGTTCGCTGCCCGGCCGCAGCATCTTGGCGTTGCGCAGAATGTGGAACACCGCGTCGGTGATGCCGCTGCTTTTTTGCAGATCAAAGCGCGGGTTGTCGGCGATCTCGTCGCTGACATAGACAATGTCGCGCAGCACCGAGAACACGTGCTCGCGCATGCCGCGGATCATCTCGCCGTCGACAAAGGCCGTTTCCGGCGCGCCGGTGATCTCCAGCTTGATGCCGCGCGCTTCCTGAATGATTTGCACCTGAAAATCGGGATAGCGTTCGAGCAACTCCTTGCCGCTGTCGAGATCATTGCCACTGGAGAGCACCGCCAGCGTGCAATTGCGGAAAACATGGTGCAAACCGTGCTGGCTGGTGTCGACCAGCTTGCTGATTTCGAGCTTGGACAACAACTCAAGCCGGCCGCGTGGCCGAATGATGGCGTTGACGCTGGCGTAATGGCCGTCCGGTTGCAGGGTGGCGTTTGTCATGGTGGCATCCCGCCTCAGAAATGATGACCGTTGTCAGCCAACTATAGCGCAACGGCCGCCTTATTTTGCGCAGCGGTCTTTTATTGCACAGCGGCCAGTTATCGCGCCGTGGCCATTGGCAGCGCGGCGCGGATTCACAGCGCAGCGGCCTTTTGGTGGCCGCGTTGCATGTCGACTTTCAGCAACAGCAGCAGACCGAACAGGAAATACAAACCGGAAATCAGCATGGCGAGGTGATGGTTGTTGTTGCTGAGCCAGGTGACCAATCCGTACGTCGGCGGGCCGATGATGGCGGAAATGCCAAGCGCGGCATTCCACAGACCATAGAATTCGGCGCGCCGCGCCACTGGCGCGACATAGGCCACCATCGCCCTGCCGGCCGATTGACTGGACCCCATGCACAGACCGGCGACATTGGCGGCGGCCCAGAAGGCGCCGGGCGTGTCGGTCATCGCTGCCAGCAGCACCATCAGCATCCAGCCAAACAAGGTCAGCGCCAGTGCGTTGCGATGGCCGAGCCGATCCTGCACATAACCAAAACCAAATGCGCCGATCGACGCGGTGATGTTAACGATGAGGATGAGCGTCATCGTTTGCGCCATGCTGAAATGCATGACTTGCTGTGCGTAGATGGCGGCAAGCGCAATCACCACCGCGATGCCAGCCTGATAGGTCAACCCGCACAACAGCAGCCAGCCGAAATCCGGAAATTCGCGCAAGCCTCTCAAGGTTTGCCACAACTGGCGCAGGCTGTGCCGCAACACATGCTGCACCGATTGCGCCGGCTGCGGCTGGGCCCGTTCACGCAGAAAGACAAACATCGGAATGGCGCTGATGCCGTACAGCGCCGCGACCAGCAGCATCGTCACCGGCACATACTGTGTCGCCGCCTGACCGGCCGCCTGCGCGGACAACACATAAGCAAGGCAGACACCGAGCGCGAGCAGGCCACCAACGTAACCCAGACTCCAGCCCCAGCCGGACACTTTGCCAAACGCTTCCGGTTTGGCGATCTCGGGCAGGAACGCGCTGTTGATCGCAACGCCGGCCTGAAAGAAAAAATTCGACAGCACTATCGCGGCCACCGCGAGCCAGAACGTTGTCGGACCGGCCAACGCCAATGCCGCTGTGGTCAGCACGCAGGCAACGGTAAGGATCGCAAGCAGCTTTTTCTTGTTGGCGTGGACATCGGCATAGGCGCCGAGCGCCGGCAGCAGCAGAAACACCAACAAGCTCGACAGCGAAATCGCCAGCGTCCAGGCCAGCGTCGGATACGCCAGCGACTGTGCCACCACCGAGACGAAATAGGCATTGAAAACCGCGGTGAGCACCACCGTGGTGTAACCGGAATTGGCGAAGTCATACGAGGCCCAGGCCAGCACTTCGCGCCGGCGCACACCGGCCGGCAAGGCATTGCGATCAAACAATGGCATCACCGGCTCCTGGCGCGGGGTTCAGGTGGCAACAATGGCGATCCGGCGCTCACCGAAACGCGCGAATCACGGCAATGACCCGCTCGATGGCGTCGTCCGACACATCCAGATGGGTGACCAGCCGCAAGCGATACAAGCCGGTGGTGAGAATGCCATGCTGCTGCAAATGGCGGGTGAACGCTTGCGCCTGCTCCGGCGCAACGGTGAGAAACACCATGTTGGTGTGGGCCGAATCGACCCGGACGTGCGCGAGATCCTGCACCCCGGCCGCCAGCCGCGCGGCGCGGCGGTGATCGTCCGCCAGGCGTTCGACATGATGGTCCAGTGCATGCAATCCCGCGGCAGCGAGCACGCCGGCCTGACGCATGCCGCCACCGAGCATCTTGCGCCAGCGCTTGCCGGCCTGAATGAAATCGCGGCTGCCAAGCAGCACCGAACCGACCGGTGCGCCCAGCCCTTTCGACAGGCAAATCGACACGCTGTCGAACGGTTTGGCGAGTTCGCGCGCCGGCTTGCCGCTTGCGACCACGGCGTTGAAAAAACGGGCGCCGTCGAGATGACAGCTGAGCCCGCGCTGACGCACCAGCGCCGTCGCCTGCTCGATGTAATCCTGCGCAATGACCCGGCCATGCCAGGTGTTTTCCAGCGCCAGCAAACGGCTGCGGGCGAAATGCGGATCATCCGGTTTGATCGCCGCTTCGATTTTGGCGAGCGGCAGCGTGCCGTCGGCGGCGTGTTCGATCGGCTGCGGCTGGATGCTGCCGAGCACAGCGGCGCCGCCGCCTTCGTATTTGTAGGTGTGCGCGTCCTGCCCCACCAGATATTCGTCACCGCGCTGGCAATGACAGAGCAGCGCAATGAGATTGGACTGGGTGCCACTCGGCACGAACAAACCGGCTTCGAAACCGAGCCGCTCGGCCAGCGTCGCCTGCAAGCGGTTGACGGTGGGATCATCACCGAAGACGTCGTCGCCGACCTCGGCGGCGGCCATCACGGCGCGCATGGCGGCAGTCGGCCGGGTAACGGTGTCGCTACGCAAATCAATGACAGTCTGGGACATGGCAAATGGCCCGCTTGCGCGGTTCGGTAAGTGATGGGCACAGGCGTCAGAGCCTAACACCGGCGCCGAATCCGACCAAGTCACGGGCAAACAGCTCCCGACCGTGCGTGCTTGCGCAGACCGGCAACCGCCAACGTGGCGGCGGCAGGCCCGCGCTGGTATCAGCAAAGTTTTGCGGCAAGCCGTATGATCGACGGCAATTTTTCCCGACCGCCTGCTCCCCCATCATGACTGACACCACCGCGACCGGCATGCAGCTGGTCAAACCCGAACAGCACGGTGAAACCGGCCGCGCGGTCCTGCGCACCTTGCTGCCCTTTCTGAAACCGTATCGCTGGCGCATTGCGCTGGCGCTCGGCTGCCTGCTCGCCTCCAAGCTCGCCAACCTTGGCGTGCCGATGCTGATGAAAAAGCTGGTCGATGATCTGAACGTGGCGCCGAGCTTGCTGGTGCTGCCGGTGGCGCTGCTGATTGCCTATGGCGCGTCGCGGGTATCGGTGAGCTTTTTCAACGAGATGCGCCAGATCGTGTTCGCCCGGGTCATGGCCCGCAGTGCCCGCACGGTCACGCTGCTGGTGTTCCGGCATTTGCACGCGCTGTCGTTGCGTTTTCATCTGGCCCGCCGCACCGGTGGCGTGTCGCGCGATGTCGAACGTGGCGGCACCGCGATTTCCGATCTGCTGGACTGGACGCTGTACACGATCATCCCGACCATTCTGGAAGTCACGCTGGTGACCATCGTGCTGGTCTGGGCCTATGACGTCGGCTTTGCCGTCATCACGTTTGCGACCTTGATTCTGTATGTGATCTGGACCTTCAAGGTGACCAGCTGGCGTAACCAGTTTTACAAGCAGGCGGTCGAAGCCAACACCGCGGCCAGCGCCAAGGCAGTCGATTCGCTGCTCAATTACGAAACGGTCAAGTACTTCAACAACGAAGAACATGAAGCGCGCCGCTACGACGAAACCCTGATCAAGCAGGAAGACGCCAACGTCAAATCGCTGAAAACGCTGGCTGTGCTGAACGTTGGCCAGGTGACCATCATCAGCCTCGGCGTCACCGCGATGATGTGGCGCGCCGCCGATGGCGTGGTCAGCGGCGCGATGACCATTGGCGATCTGGTGCTGGTCAATGCGTACTTGCTGCAACTGGCCAGCCCGCTCAATTTCCTTGGCATGATGTATCGGGAAGTGAAGCAGGCGCTGACCAATATCGAGAAGCTGTTCGGTCTGCTCGATGAAAGAAAAGAAGTCGACGACAAGCCGGATGCAAAAACGCTGGACACCCGGCACGCCGAGATCGTGTTCGACAACGTCAAATTTGCCTACGACGAACGCCGGGAGATCCTGCACGGCGTCAGCTTCCGGGTCGGCCCCGGCGAAACCGTCGCAGTGGTCGGGCACAGCGGCTCCGGCAAATCCACCTTGGCGCGTTTGCTGTACCGTTTTTATGACGTCGGTGGCGGCAGCATCCGCATCGATGGCCATGACCTGCGCGATCTGAGCCAGGACTCACTGCGCGCGGCGATCGCCATCGTGCCGCAGGACACGGTGCTGTTTAACGACAATATTCTCTACAACATCCGCTACGGCCGGCCCGCCGCCACGGATGAAGAAGTGTTTGCCGCAGCGCGCGCGGCGCATATCCATGACTTTATCGTCAGCCTGCCCGATGGTTACCAGACCGAAGTGGGCGAACGCGGCCTGAAACTCTCCGGTGGCGAAAAGCAGCGGGTGGCGATTGCCCGTGCGCTGTTGAAGAACCCGGCCATCCTGATTTTTGATGAAGCCACGTCGGCACTGGATTCACGCTCGGAGAAGGCGATTCAGGAAGAGCTGGACCGGATCGCGGTGGGCCGCACCACCTTGGTGATCGCGCACCGCTTGTCGACGGTGATGAATGCTGACGAGATTCTGGTGCTGGATCACGGCCAGATCATCGAGCGCGGCAAACATGTCGAACTGCTGGCAAAAGATGGCCATTACGCGGCGATGTGGCGCCTGCAGCAACAAGCCGCTGAAGTGGGCGATGTGCAGACGGTGGATGCGTTGGCGTCGCCGGCGCAACCGTAAGTTGCGCCATGCGACGCGCTTCGATTGGAGGGAATCCATTCGGTGACGCGACAGTTACCTCCCCTCCTTGTCAAGGAGGGGTTGGGGGTGGTTGAGCTCAGCTGCCGCCGAAGTGCACTACACGCGACACACCCGTCGCTGACTCCGCAACCCCCCCTTGCCCCTCCTTAAAAAGGAGGGGGATCAAAAGCATTCAACCAAAATCCTTCTTCAACGCCGCCAGCGTATCGGCCGGTATCGTCATCGCCAGGGTGTAATGCGGGTGGTCGCAGCCGAACAGGACGGAGGCACCGTCGCGGATGGCGGTGACCTGGTCCGGTGAGAACTCAAAGCGCAGGAAATGCACCGACGAGGTTTTTTCGGCGGTTTCGCGCTCCAGGTCTTCATCGGCAATGGCGTAGACCGGTGCAAAACCCTGCACCTGTACATAAACCTTGTCTTCGACACCAATGAGCTTGGCGAGCTCGCGCTTGCGCTCCTCGACATCGATGTACTCGATGAGCAAGGTAGCTTTCCAGTTCTGGCCGTCCGGCACCAGCGGGTTGTAAGCCTCCAGCTCGTTCTGAATGCCGTCTTCGTCAAAGATTTTCTCCACCCGCAACATTTCCTGTATCTGGTAGCGGATGGTTTTCTCGTCTTCAAACTGCACCGTCAGGTGCTCACCGAGATGCACCGTGCGCAAGCGTCGGTGCGGAATCACGTCGGCGCGGAATTGCGGCCGGATCTTGCTGTAGCCTTCCAGCGTCAACAGGCTTTCGCGTGCAATCATGACCGTTACCTCCTGCAGAAACAAATGCGTTGCTCAGCCTGACAACCCGTAAGCAATGGCCAACAAGCTGATCGGATGCTGCAGCGCCGGTTTCGGCAGCTGCTGCTCGTCCATGCCCTGTTGCAAATGGTGGCCGGCCAGCGGGCAATCCGAAGCCATGTAGTTGGCATCGGGTTTGGCCATGGCTTTGACCACCGGTTTGCCGATTTTCATCGCCATCTCGTGGTGATCTTTCTTCACACCGTAGGTCCCGGCATGGCCCGAGCAACGTTCGATGACGTTCATCGTGGTACCGGGGACCAGCTTGAACAAGTCCTCGGTCTTGCGGCCCATGTTCTGCACCCGGCCGTGACACGGTACGTGGTACGAGACATTGCCAAGCGCGGTTTTGAAATCGGTGCGCAGCAATTGGTCCTTGTGCCGCGCAACGAGGTACTCGAACGGATCCCACATTGCTTCCTGCACCAGCTTGACGTCGGCATCGTCCGGGAACAGCAGCGGGATCTCCTGCTTGAACATCAGCGTGCAGGACGGTACCGGTGACATCAGGGCATAGCCTTCGCGCGCCAGTTTGGCGAGCAGCGGAATGTTCACCTCTTTGGCCTTCTTCACCGACTCCAGATCGCCGAGCTCCAGCTTGGGCATGCCGCAGCAGCGCGCTTCGTTGACCCAGGTGTAGGGCACGCCGTTGTGGTTCAGTACCTTCATCAGATCGGTGCCGATCTGCGGCTCGTTGTGGTTGACATAGCAGGTCGCAAAAACCGCCACTTTGCCCGGCGTCCGCTCGCCGTCCTTGGCGAGGAGCGAGTTGTCGCTCGGTGGTGCGCTCTGGGTAAGTTTTTTACTGGCGAATTTCGGCAACCAGGCCTTGTGATGGACGCCAAGCGTGGACTCCATCAGCTTGCGAACGGGCTTGAGGTTGGTGAAGGCATTGGCGGCCTGCACGACGATCGGCACGCCGGCGACGGCGCCTTGCAGGTCCGTGTTGGCCAGCAGTTGCTCGCTTTTTTTGACTTCACCGTTTTTGAATTTGATTGCCTTGGCGCGCAGCATCAGGTGCGGAAAATCGAGATTCCACGGATGCGGCGGCACGTAGGGGCATTTGGTCATGTAGCAGAGGTCGCACAGGTAGCACTGATCGACGACCTTGATGAAATCTTTCTTGTCGACGCCATCGACTTCCATGGTGCTGCTGTTGTCGACCAGATCGAACAGGGTCGGAAAGCTGTTGCACAAGGACACGCAGCGGCGGCAGCCGTGGCAGATGTCGTAAACGCGTTCGAGCTCTTTTTCGCAGTCGGCCGCGTCGTAATATTTCGGATCTTGCCAATCAATGGCGTGCCGGGTGGGCGCTTCGAGGCTGCCTTCACGGGTCGACATGCGGACTCCTTAAACAAGGACTAGGCAAAACGGACCAGACAGAACGGTTCGGAAATGCACAGCCACAGCGCTTTGCCGACGCCGTCACGCAAACCGGAATCGGCCTGCGTGCGGGCGGCAAACAGCGGCGGTGCGATCAGTCAACCAGCGCGTCGAGCGCTTTCTGGAACCGGTTGGCGTGTGAGCGCTCGGCTTTCGCCAGCGTTTCAAACCAGTCGGCAATTTCCTCAAAGCCTTCGCTGCGGGCAGTCTTGGCCATGCCCGGATACATGTCGGTGTATTCGTGGGTTTCGCCGGCAACCGCGGACTTCAAATTGTTGCGCGAGCTGCCGATTGGCAGACCGGTGGCCGGATCGCCGACCGCTTCGAGAAATTCCAGATGCCCGTGAGCGTGGCCGGTTTCGCCTTCGGCGGTGGAACGGAACAGCGCGGCCACATCATTCTGGCCTTCGATGTCGGCCTTGTTGGCGAAGTAGAGATAGCGGCGATTGGCTTGCGATTCACCGGCGAACGCGTCCTTCAGACACTGTTCGGTTTTGCTGCCTTTCAAATTGGCCATGGTGACCTCCTGCTGTGGTTGGTGATGAACATTCCACTCGCCAGCATCGACCGTGATCGTGTTGGTGAATGAACCGTACTCCCGCGGTAGCGATGCGTTTGCACCGCTGCCGCGACAACCTGTTTGTCAGCAGCGTCGACTGCGTGGTCCGTTCAGGCCTCGTCGAAATTTCCTGAACCGGACACCGGCGCCCGGACAACCGACCCGAGCGGTGGGCATGGCGCTGCGCGCGTCCTGCACCCACTCGGTTGTCGGCAGAATCGGCCTTGCCGTTTGGCAAGGCATGACTGATTGAATACCCCTGTGCGAGCCAAGGCCAATAGGCAAGGGCTGTGACTGCCATAGGCAATGTCTATCAGCCGTGCCGTTCAACCGGTGCAGGCCGACGTTTGAGCATAGGCTACAAAACGCTACCGACTGTCATCGATCCGTCGCCGGCTTGTCATCGCCGCCCCCTACCCTCGCCGCGAGCCCGGTCATCTGACCGGCGTCCGCATTGTTCACGAGGGAAAGTCATGAACCGGAACGTCAACATTTCAGCGCTGGCGCGGCGCCGGCAGTCGCTGGCCATTGCCATCGCACTCGGCCTCGCCGGCCTGAGCAGCACCGCCACGGCCAACGTGGTCATCAGTCAGCTATACGGTGGCGGTGGCAACAGTGGTGCAACACTGCGGCAGGATTTTGTCGAGTTGCACAACACCGGCACCGCGCCGGTCAGCCTGGAGGGTTGGAGCCTGCAATACGCCTCGGCCAGCGGCAGCAGCTGGCAACGCACCAACCTGAGCGGCGTGATTGCTGCCGGTCAGTACTTACTCGTTCAGCAAGCGGCTGGCAGCGGTGGCAGTGTCGATCTGCCGACCCCGGATGTGATCGGTAGCATTGCGATGTCGGCCTCGAGCGGCAAACTGGCGCTGGTCAGCAACCAGGCGGCGCTGAGCTGCAGCAGCGGCTGCGACAGCGTGGCCGGCGTGGTGGATTTTGTCGGCTTTGGCAGCGCCAGCAGCAGCGAAACCGCCGCCATCGCCGGCCTGAACAACAGCACCGCGGCGCTGCGCAAAACCGACGGCTGCACCGATACCAACAACAACAGCAACGACTTTGTCACCGGGGCACCGAGCCCACGCAATGGCGCCAGCAGTTTTGTGCTGTGTGACGGTGAAGGTGGCGGCGGCGGAGGTGGCAGTGGCGGTGGTAGCAACGACAAACGCATTCGCGACATCCAGGGCAGCGCGCATGTGTCACCGATTGCTGGCCAGCAAGTCAGCAACGTGCCGGGCGTGGTCACGGCCGTGCGCAACAACGGTTTTTTCATGCAAGACGAAACGCCGGACGCCGATCTGACGACCTCGGAAGGCCTGCTGGTCTACACCGGTAACGCGCCGACGGTGGCAGTTGGCGATCGCGTGCTGGTCAACGGCACCGTCACCGAATTCCGGCCCGGCGGCAGTGGTGGCAGCAACAATCTGACCATCACCGAACTGACCTCACCCACGGTTACCAAACTGGCCAGCAATGTCGCGTTGCCGGCGCCGGTGCTGCTGGGCAATGGTGGCCGTGCGCTGCCGACCAGCGTGATCGCCAGCGGCGTCTCGGGCAGCATCGAAACGCGTAGCAGCCTGCAGCTGGAACAAGGCATCGATTTCTACGAAAGCCT
>DASUEK010000388.1:0-10205 GCA_036275115.1 Permianibacter sp.
CCGACCACGCAAGGCATCGAGGCGCTCCACAGGAGCTCATCGCCAATGGCGGTCACGGCAAAGCGATGAATCTCGTCAAGAAAGGCCAGCGGAAAATCCGGGTCGGTGCTCGGTGGCGTGATGAATTCGAGCAAGGCTTCCGAATAATCGGTGGTGATCCATTCATGGGTCAGCTTGCTGCCGAGCGCCTGCTGGTGCGGCGTTTGCGCCAAATCACCGGACGGTGTGACCCGCAGGCATTCTTTTTCCAGACCGCGCATGATGCCGCGCAGCACTTGCGCATTGGCCTGCGAGGAAAACTGCCGAACGGCATCACAACAGGTGAACTTGAGCATTCAATACTCCACGTTATGGGTAGCCCAACAAGGCATCAAACCCAGAAAGCGCGGTTGGACACAGCACAGAGTGCGCGCCGGCGAGGCAAGGCAAGGCGCAAACCGGAGCGAGGTTGAACACCTCGCGAGGATTTGCAACGCCGCATCGACTGGTCCGGAGTGCGCTATGCGCTGTGGAGCGAGGCGGCCAACTGCGTTTTCTGGGTTCATAATGGCACGCATCATAGAGATTTCAACGGGGCAATAATTACGGACATTGGCCCCGGTTCTGAAAAATACCGTTTCCTGCAGCATCCTGCTTGCTACGCGACAAATGCAAAACGGGACCATCATGGTCCCGTTTTGCGTTGCTGCCGATAACGCGGCTGCGCTCAGCCGACGTAACGGCGGGCATTGCGGAACATCCGCAGCCACGGACCGTCTTCGCCCCACTCGGCCGGATGCCAGGAGTTCTGCACGGTGCGGAACACCCGCTCCGGATGCGGCATCAGGATGGTGACGCGACCATCGCGACTGGTGACCGCACAGATGCCGTGCGGCGAACCGTTCGGGTTGGCGGGATAGGTCGCCGCGACGCGGCCATAATTATCGACCCAGCGCGCCGCGATGAGGCCGCTGTTCGACAGTGCATCGGCTTCCGCTGCGGTAGCCGTTTCGGCGCGGCCTTCGCCATGCGCGACTGCGACCGGAATGCGCGAACCGTGCATGCCGTCAAAGAACAACGACGGGCTCTTCTGCAGTTCCATCTGGACAAAGCGGCCTTCAAATTGCTCGGACGCGTTGCGAACAAAGCGCGGGAAATGCTCGGCGCCCGGGATCATGTCTTTCAATTGCGACATCATCTGGCAACCGTTGCAGACGCCCAGTGCGAAGCTGTCCGGACGGGCGAAGAACGCGGCGAACTCATCACGGGTGCGGCCGTGGAACAGAATATTCTTGGCCCAGCCGCCACCGGCTCCGAGCACGTCGCCGTACGAGAAGCCGCCGCAAGCGACGACACCGGCAAAATCCTTCAGCGCGACGCGACCGGCGAGAATGTCGCTCATGTGCACGTCAATCGAACGGAAGCCGGCGCGCATGAACGCCGCCGCCATTTCGACCTGACCGTTGACGCCCTGCTCGCGCAGGATTGCCACTTTCGGCTTGGCGCCTTTGGCGATGAACGGCGCCGCAATGTCTTCGGCCGGGTTAAACGTCAGCACCGGCTGGAGACCCGGGTTATTGGCGTCGCACTTGCTGGCGTACTCTTCTTCCGCGCCGCGCGGGTTGTCGCGCAGACGTTGCATTTCGAACGAGACTTTCGACCAGATGGTTTTCAGCTGCATGGTCGGTTCATCGAGCAGCACGCTGCTGCCGGCGCGCACCACCACATGCTGACGCTTGCTGGCGGAGCCGATGACATGGCTCACCGCTGCCAAGCCGTGCTGCTGCAACACCGCTTGCACGGCCGCCAGATCGGCACGGCGGATCTGGATCACGCCACCCAGTTCTTCGTTGAACAGCGCGGCCACAAGGTTGGCGCCAAGCGCAGCGACATCAACATCCACACCGCAATGACCGGCGAAGGCCATTTCGATCAGCGTCGTCACCAGACCACCGTCCGAGCGATCGTGATAGGCAAGCAGCGTGCCGGCGTCGTTCAGCGCCTGCATCGCGGCAAAGAAACCTTTCAGCAGCGCCGCGCTTTCGACATCCGGCGTTTCGTGGCCAAGCTGGTCATAGCAATGCGCCAGTACCGAAGCACCGAGGCGCTGCTTGCCATTGGCCAGATCGATAAAGATCAAACTGGTTTCTGCATCAAGCGCCTGCAGTTGCGGCGTCAGCGTCTTGCGGGCATCGAGCACCGGCGCGAACGCCGAGATAATCAGGCTGAGCGGGGCAGTAACACTTTTCTGCTTGCCGTCCTCATTCCAGACCGTCTTCATCGACATCGAGTCTTTGCCGACCGGAATGGTCAAATCGAGCGCCGGGCACAACTCCATGCCGACCGCTTTGACCGCGGCAAACAGATTCGCGTCTTCGCCGGCCGAGCCAGCCGAGGCCATCCAGTTCGCCGACAGTTTCACATCGGACAGCTTGCCGATCCGAGCCGCCGCGATATTGGTGATCGCTTCGCCGACCGCCATGCGTGCCGAGGCGGCAGCATCGATCAGCGCCGCTGGTGTGCGTTCGCCCATGCTCATCGCTTCGCCGGTGTAACCGGTCAGCGCGCTCAGTGTGACCGCGCAATCGGCGACCGGCACTTGCCACGGCCCGACCATCTGATCGCGCGCGACCAGACCGGTAATGGTGCGGTCACCGATGGTGATCAGGAAGGATTTGTCGGCAACGGTCGGATGCGCGAGCACCCGTTCGGTCATCGCCTTGATGCTGGCGTCGATCGCGATCGGCTTGTGCGCGACGGTGCGCGATTTGGCTTCGCGGTGCATGCGCGGCGGCTTGCCGAACAGCACATCCATCGGCATGTCGATGGGTTTGTTGTTGAACTGACGGTCGGTCAGCGTCAACTGCAGTTCCGCGGTGGCTTCGCCGAGCACGGCAAACGGTGCCCGCTCGCGTTCGCAGAGTTTTTCAAACAATGGCAGGTTTTCCGGCGGAATGGCCAGCACGTAACGCTCTTGCGCTTCGTTGCACCAGATCTCGACCGGCGACATGCCCGGCTCGGCATTCGGCACTTCGCGCAATTCAAAGCGGCCACCGAGTTCGCCGTCGTGCACCAGCTCCGGCACCGCGTTGGAAATGCCGCCGGCGCCAACGTCGTGAATCGAACGGATCGGGTTGGCATCGCCCAGCGCCCAGCAACGATCGATCACTTCCTGGCAGCGCCGCTCCATTTCGGCGTTGTCACGCTGCACCGAGGCAAAATCGAGATCCGCCGCCGAAGCGCCGCTCGCCATCGACGAAGCGGCGCCGCCACCGAGCCCGATCAGCATCGACGGGCCACCGAGCACAATGATCTTGTCGCCCGGTTGCAGCTTGCCTTTCTTGACGTGATCGGCGCGGATGTTGCCGAGGCCGCCGGCGATCATGATCGGCTTGTGATAGCCGCGCATTTCGACGCCGTCAGCGGTTGTCACCGCTTGTTCAAATGAGCGGAAATAGCCGCACAGGTTCGGCCGGCCGAATTCATTGTTGAACGCGGCGCCGCCGATCGGGCCTTCGAGCATGATGTCGAGTGCCGACACGATGCGGAACGGTTTGCCGTAATCGCTCATTTCCCACGGCTGGACATTGCCCGGAATGCGCAGGTTCGACACGGTGAAACCAGTCAGACCGGCTTTCGGTTTGGAACCACGACCGGTGGCGCCTTCATCGCGGATTTCGCCACCGGCACCGGTCGAAGCGCCAGCGTAGGGCGAGATCGCGGTCGGATGGTTGTGGGTTTCGACCTTCATCAAAATGTGGGTCGGTTCGGTGACGTACTGGTATTCGCCGGTCGGGACATCGGTCATGAACCGATCAACCGTGAAGCCTTCGATGACCGAGGCGTTGTCCTTGTACGCCGACAGCACGCCGGTGCTGTGATGCGCATAGGTATTCTTGATCATCTGGAACAGCGACTTGTCCTGATTGACGCCGTCGATGGTCCAGCTGGCGTTGAAAATCTTGTGCCGACAGTGCTCGCTGTTGGCCTGCGCGAACATCATCAACTCGACATCGGTCGGGTTGCGTTTGAGTTCAGTGAAACGAGCGACGAGGTAATCGATTTCGTCTTCGGCGAGCGCAAGGCCGAGTTCCTTGTTGGCGCGAACCAGTGCATCGCGGCCACCGCCGACGACATCGACGGTCAGGAACGGCTTCGGCTCGTGGCTACCGAACAACACCGCTGCCGCATCGAGGCTATGCAGCGCGGCCTGGGTCATCCGGTCGAACAGTTGCGGCGTCACCGCCGCCAGCGCGGCGCCATCAAGCGGTAAACCGTTTTCCCCGCTGATGAAGTAGGCAATACCGCGCTCGAGCCGCTTGACCTTGCCGAGGCCGCAGTTGCGGGCAATGTCGGTCGCTTTCGACGACCACGGCGAGATGGTTCCCGGCCGCGGTACCACCAGCACGAGGCTGCCACTGGCGCTTTCTTTGGTCAGGCGCGGGCCGTATTCCAGCAGCTTGTCGAGCACAGCCTGCTCGTCGGCACTCAGCGGCGCGCTGACATCAGCAAAGTGGACGTACTCGGCGTAGACATGGTGAACAGCAGACGAACGATCACGGCAGGAGGACAGCAGCTTGGCCTTTCGGAAATCGGAAAGGGCCGGTGCGCCACGCAGGGTCAGCATGGTGGAAACTCGCGCGGATGGAGGGGAAAAATCGGGCGCATATTGTAGCCCAAAAGCAACAAAGGACGGTAGAGAAAGCCATTTGGACGGCTGAAAACTTGATTAAGACAGTCATCTAACTTGTTGAATATTAACACCTATTTCTAGATAACTTGAAAAAACGTGACCCACTACGCATAATTCGCCCAACTCTCGCCATATGGAAACGTCAGGACGACATTTCCGCCGGCGGCCATACAGGATGGTTGAATTGGGGTTTTCACATTCACTCAAGCGCACGTGGTGGGCTTGGCTCAGTGCGGTGGTCATTGGCGGTTGCTGGCTTCAGCAGCGCGACGAGCCGTCACTTTCCCAATTGGAGCGAGTCAGCCAGCGCGGCGAGTGGCGTGTTGCGATTGCAGCCGATCTGCTACCCGCTTCCCATGACATTGATGCTTCGCTGGATTTGACCCTGGCACGCCAGTTTGCCGAGTCGCGCCAGCTCACGCTCAAAGTTGTGCCTTATCAGCGTCTGTATGATGCACGCGACTGGCTGTTGGCTGGCCGGGTGGACGCCATCCTGGCGGTACCTGCGGTCAATGCCCAGTTGGCTGGCCTGCAGCAGACCCGCGCCTATCAGGAAGTGGATTACCGACTGGTCTTCAAGAACGGCCAGCGTCGCGCCCGCAACTGGGCCGACATCAATGGCGAGCTGAAAGTCCCGGCCGGCAGCCGTGCTGGTGAATTGCTGCTGGAGGCCAAAGCCTCGCAACCAGCCCTGATCTGGACCGAAAGCCCGGCCAGCCACCGCCAACTGCTGGCGGAAGTGGTCGACGAAACCTTGGCCTATACCTTGGTGCCGTCCCCCGTTTACGCCGTCGAGCGTGCCCTGCATCCGGAGTTGATGGCCGGCATGGTGATCAGCAAGGCCGAGCCTTGGGTCTGGGCCTTCCCGGGCGAAGACGACTCCTTGGCCGAACTGGCCGATCAATTCCTCGGCGAGCGCATCGATGACGGCACCGTCGCCAGCCTGCGTGATCGTCTGCTGGAACCGATCGAAAGCTACGACTATTACGAGTCGCGCCAGTTTGTCGATGCCATGCTCGAGCGTCTGCCGAATCTGAAACAGCATTTCGTGCGCGCCGCCCGCGACGATCTCGACTGGCGTTTGTTGGCAGCCATCGCCTATCAGGAATCGCACTGGAAAGAAAAAGCGGTGTCCCCGACCGGCGTACGTGGCGTGATGATGCTGACCGAAGACACCGCCGAACGGATGGGTGTCACTGATCGCACCGATCCGGCGCAAAGCATACGCGGTGGCGCCGACTATTTTCGCACCATGCACGACACCTTGCCCGACCGCATTCCGGAACCGGATCGCACCTGGTTCACGCTCGCCGCCTACAACGTTGGCTTCGGTCATCTGGAAGATGCCCGCATCCTGACCATTCGTGCTGGCGGCAACCCGGACCGCTGGGACGATGTGAAAAAGCAGCTGCCAAAATTGCGCGACCCGGCGGTGTATCCGACACTCAAGCGCGGTTATGCCCGCGGCGATGAACCGGTGCATTTCGTCCACAACATTCAGCGCTATTACGCCACCCTGCGCTGGCTGGGTGACGATCTCGACAGCACCCAGATGCGGCGCATGGCGGGCGCCCCCCTGCGCCGGGTTTCGCCGGTGCCGGCCGTTCAGATCGAACAGCCACATCAAAGCGAATCGATGCTGGCGTACGAACCGAATCGACGCCCGACCCGCCTGTCGACCGCGCCGCTTGCCGTTGCCGACTGATCTCTGCCGACCGATCGTTGTGGACAGAGTATCGCTCTCCAATAAAAAAGCCCGCTACTGCGGGCTTTTTTATTGGAGATTCACTCGCCATTGTGGTCATAACGAAAGCGCGTTTCGATGCGCCGCCGATGCTGGCCGCATCACTCACTGCGTTTGCGCTTTTGCTGAAAAAAAGCCGTCAGCTGTTGTTTGGCCTCATCAGCTAACACCCCCGGCGTCAGCTGACAAAGGTGGTTGAGCTGCGGATGCCGCAACACCTGCAACACGCTGCCGGCCGCACCAGCGCGCTCATCCACCGTTCCGTACACCACTCGTTTGACCCGCGCATGCACCAGCGCCCCCGCACACATCGGGCACGGTTCGAGCGTCACGTATAGCGTGCAATCGTTGAGCCGGTAATTGCCGAGAGCTCGGGCGGCAGCGCGCAGCGTGACAATTTCGGCATGGGCGGTGGGGTCATTCAGCCCAATCGACTGATTCCAGCCTTCGGCAATTTTTTCGCCATTGCGCACCAGCACGGCACCGACCGGCACTTCGCCCGCCTCCGCGGCGCGTGTCGCCAGCTGCAATGCCTGTTGCATCCAGAACACATCCTCCTGTTCGATGGCCATTCTCGTCATCTCCCCATCAGAACAACGGCCAGCGCGCCAGCACCCGATGCTGGGTACGACCGAGCAAGCTATGGATCAGCACCACGTCTTGTGCCTGCCACTGTAGTGGCGCGACCGCTTGCATCGGCACCTGCTGGCGGTCGTACAACAGCGTGACATGCGGCGTGAAGCTGCGATCGACCTGAAGAAAACCGACCCGCTTCATCGCCTCGCCAAGTGCGCGTTGCAAGCCGAGCAGGGCGTGCAAACCGTCTTGCGCCAGCAACACGAATGGCCGGTTGTCAGTGCGTCGGGCAAAGCTCATCACCCGATCGAAGCGCACCGTGAATTTTTGCCGGGTGACACTTTCGACCGCCAGATCGGCGCGGGCAATCCAGTCGTCAGGTAAGGCCTCGTGATCAAGCAAATGTTGCAGCGTGACATGCAAATGCTCATCTCGCAGCGCTCGTCCCTGCAAGCCATGGCGCAGGCGTTGTTGCTGCTCCAGCTCGCGCAGCGCCGGCCACATTTCAACCGGCGGCTGCAGCGCCAGGAACAGCCGCTCCTTGCCCGGCCGGTGCAATGACAAGGGCGGCAACAGTTGCGTCGTTTCGACCAAGCCATCGAGCGTGAGCTGAGCACTCATTCCGATTCACCGTTCCACAATTCGCCATGAAAAATGCCGGGATACCCGGCATTTTTCTGTTTAGGTCGGCTCGCGTCATGCCAACACATGCGCGCGACTCACTCCCACTCGATCGTCGCTGGCGGCTTGCCGGAGACGTCGTATACCACGCGGGAAATGCCCGGCACTTCATTGATGATGCGGTTGGAAATGGTTTCCAGCAAGCTGTACGGCAAGTGCGCCCATTTCGCGGTCATGAAATCGATGGTCTGCACGGCGCGTGCGGCAACGACGTAGTCGTAACGGCGGCCATCACCCATGACGCCAACCGATTTCACCGGCAGGAACACCACAAACGCCTGACTGACCTTGTGATACCAGTCGGCCTTGCGCAGCTCTTCAATGAAGATCGCATCGGCCTTGCGCAGCAGATCGCAGTACTCTTTCTTGATTTCGCCGAGCACGCGGACACCGAGACCCGGACCCGGGAAAGGATGGCGATACAGCATGTCGTAAGGCAGGCCGAGTTCGAGGCCAACCTTGCGTACTTCATCCTTGAACAATTCGCGCAGTGGCTCGACCAAACCCAGCTTCATGTCTTTCGGCAGACCACCCACGTTGTGGTGCGACTTGATCACATGCGCCTTGCCGCTCTTGGCGCCGGCCGACTCGATCACGTCCGGATAAATCGTGCCTTGGGCCAGCCATTTTGCGCTCGGTAATTTCGCCGCTTCTTCCTGGAACACATCAACGAACAGCTTGCCGATGACTTTGCGCTTGGCTTCCGGATCCGACACCCCTTTGAGCGCCTCAAGGAAGCGCGCTTCGGCGTTGACCCGGATGACCTTGATGCCGAGATGCTCGGCAAACATCGCCATGACCTGATCGCCTTCGTGCAGGCGCAGCAGACCATGGTCGACAAACACGCAGGTCAGCTGCTTGCCAATGGCCCGATGCAGCAGCACCGCCACCACCGACGAATCGACACCACCGGACAGGCCGAGGATGACATCGTCACTGCCGACCTGTTTGCGCACGGTTGCGATCGCGTCTTCGATGATATTGGTTGAGGTCCAGTTCTTGTCGCAGCCGCAAATTTCGCGAACAAAACGTTCCAGAATACGGCCGCCTTGGTGCGTATGGGTCACTTCCGGGTGGAACTGGACGCCGTACAGTTTGCGGCCTTCATCGGACATCACGGCAATCGCACAGTTGTCGCTTTCGCCGATGATTTCAAAACCCTGTGGCGCTTCAACCACTTTGTCGCCATGGCTCATCCAGACATCGAGCACCGCTTTGCCATGCTCGTTGACGTGATCTTCAATGCCATGCAGCAGATCGCTGTCTTTGCTGATCCGGACGGCGGCGTAACCAAACTCGCGGGCATGACCGCTTTCGACCCGGCCACCGAGCTGAGCGGCCATGGTCTGCATGCCGTAGCAAATGCCGAACACCGGCACGCCCATTTCGAACACGCAATCCGGTGCCCGTGGGGTGTCGCTTTCGGTGACCGATTCCGGGCCACCGGACAGGATGATGCCTTTCGGATTGAACTCACGAATCGCCGCTTCGTCGGCGTCATACGGCCACAGTTCGCAGTAGACGCCGATTTCGCGCACGCGGCGGGCAATCAGCTGGGTCACTTGGGAACCGAAATCCAGAATCAGGATGCGGTGGGCATGAATGTCTTGGCTCATCTTGAAAGCCTTGCTGGTGAGGAAGAATCCGTGCTGCGCTTGCGCGCAGCGTGTAACTGCATTTGCTGTCTGCTGAAAGCACATCGGGATCGCGTTGCGATCCCGATTGGTTGCCGACTCCGCGCGTTCAATCGACGCGGTAGTTCGGCGCTTCCTTGACGATTTGCACGTCGTGGACGTGGCTTTCACGCATACCGGCCGAAGTCACTTTGACGAACTCGGCTTTGCTGCGCAGCTCTTCAATGGTGCGGCAACCGGTCAAGCCCATGCAGGAACGCAAACCGCCCATCATTTGGTGCACGATGGCGACCAGCGAACCCTTGTAAGGCACCCGGCCTTCGATGCCTTCCGGCACCAGTTTCTCGGCATCGTTGCTGGCCTGGAAGTAACGATCAGCCGAACCTTGCCGTTGCGCCATCGCACCGAGTGACCCCATACCACGATAGCTCTTGTAGCTGCGGCCCTGGAACAACTCAACTTCGCCCGGCGCTTCTTCGGTGCCGGCGAGCAGCGAACCGACCATGACCACATGGGCACCGGCGACGATCGCTTTGCACATGTCGCCAGAGAAACGGATACCGCCATCGGCGATGCACGGAATGCCTTTCGCTTTCAGCGCTTCGACCGCGTTGGCCACCGCAGAAATTTGCGGCACACCGACGCCGGTGACGATGCGGGTGGTACAGATCGAACCCGGGCCGATACCCACCTTGACGCCGTCAGCGCCGGCTTCGGCCAGTGCCAGCGCACCGGCAGCGGTCGCGACGTTGCCGCCAATCACCTGCACGCCCGGGTACATTTGCTTGACCCGGCGCACGCGATCGAGCACGCCTTGCGAATGACCGTGCGAAGTGTCGACCAGAATGACGTCGGCACCGGCATGGACCAGTGCGGCAACCCGATCATCAGTGTCGGC
>DASUEK010000389.1:0-4118 GCA_036275115.1 Permianibacter sp.
GACGCCCTCCTCGCTGCTGTCATTAATCGCACTAAGCGGCAGCGCCTCGCCCTCCAACAACACATCCGGCTGCTTGAGTACCGACAGCGCCCAGTTAACGGCAGCCAAAATTTCCGGCACCCGAACCCGTCCGTCGCCGTCGACATCGATATAGGCCAGCGTCCGACTGTCGAACTCCAGCCCCTGAGTCGGGCAAGCCAGTGCCGCCCACAATTTTTGATCAAGCTGGGCCAATTGCTGCCAATCGGTGATGCGATCAAGCCGAACTTGATCCGAACCACCGGAGCGAAAGAATTGCCATTGATGTGAGGTCATGGAGTCATCCTGGTGACGGGACCGGTAGGTGTGTGCGTACCGATCCATGGAAATCAGCTGACATCGACCGGGTGATCGCCCAGTCGGCGAGTCCGCCAACCATAGGACAAGCGTGTCGCGTCGGCAAGCGTCGTTGTCACGCAGTAACAACAAGGCCCGCAATCGCGGGCCTTGTTGATGGGCAATGCGTCGGCAGACCCCGCGCTAGCAACCAGTGCTACTGCCGCGTTGCCGCCTTTAGATTACGCACATAAGCCTGCACCGAGGCCAATGACGCAGTAGGGACAAGTTCCGCCAGACGCTTGACCAAGGCCGAGCCCACGATCACGCCAGCGGCGCCGGCCTGAACGGCACCGCGCACATGCTCCGGCGCCGAAATGCCGAAGCCGAGAATCGCCGGTGCGGCATGATGCGCCGACAGCGCCGCGACCAGATGCTCAAGCGGCATGTTGGCGGCAGTCTCGCTGCCGGTGACGCCGGCGCGCGACAGCAAATAGACATAGCCCTGCGACAGTCGCGCGACATCGGCCTGGGTTTGCGCGCTGGCATTGGGTGGAAGAATGAACACGTTATCGATGCCGGTTGCGGCACCGGCGGCGCGAATGCGCGCCGACTCGCGTACCGGTACATCCGGCACCAGAATCGAATCGACGCCGGCGCTTTTGGCTTCGGCAAAAAAATGCTCGACGCCTGAGACAGCGCTTTTCTCAGCATGAGCCTGACCAGCCTTAGCCTGACTGTCTTGCGCCGAACAATCATGCGCCGAACTGCCGTACACCAGATTGCCGTAAACCAGCAAACCAATCGGCAGCAGCGGGTATTTCGCCCGCACCCGCGCCACCAGCGCCAAGGCCGATGGCGGTGTCACGCCCGCTGCCAAGGCGCGGTTGGCGGCGGCAACAATGGTTGGCCCATCGGCGACCGGATCGCTGTACGGAATGCCGAGCTCGAGTGCATCGGCACCGGCCTCGACCACTGCACAAATCTGCGCGAATGACGTTTCCGGATCCGGATCGCCGAGCATCAAGAACGGGATCAACGCGCCTTCGTTTTTGTCGCGCAGACGGGCAAACATATCCTGATAGCGGTTCATGCTCGCCTCCTCAGTGCGCCGTGCCGGCAGCAATGACGCTGCGCACGTGATTCAAATCCTTGTCGCCGCGACCGGACAGGTTGACGATGACGTTCATCGGTTCCGTTGCGGCTTGCGCCAGCTGCTCGACATAGGCCAGCGCATGCGCCGATTCCAGCGCCGGAATGATGCCCTCTTCTTTGGCCAGGCGTTGAAACGCTGCCAAGGCCGGTTCGTCATTGACCGCGACATACTGGGCGCGGCCGATGGACTGCAGATAGGCGTGCTCCGGCCCGACTGCGGGATAATCAAGACCGGCAGACACCGAGTGCGACTCCTCGATCTGGCCATCAGCATTCTGCATCACATAGGTGTAAGCACCGTGCAAAATGCCGGGGGTGCCGGCGCACAGCGTTGCGCCATGCTTACCGCTGGCAATGCCATGACCACCGGGTTCGACGCCGATCAGCTTCACGCTGGCATCCGGGACAAAATCACTGAAGATACCGATGGCATTCGACCCGCCACCGACACAGGCAATCACGGCGTCCGGCAGCTTGCCGATTTGTTCCAGCATCTGTGCGCGTGCTTCTTTGCCGATCACGCGCTGGAATTCCCGCACCAGCAGCGGGAACGGGTACGGCCCGGCCGCAGTGCCAAGCAGATAGTGGGTGGTTTCGAAACTGGCAGCCCAGTCACGCAGCGCTTCGTTGACCGCATCTTTGAGCGAGGCACTGCCGGCTTCGACCGGCACCACTTTCGCGCCGAACAGTTCCATCCGGAACACATTCATCTGCTGGCGCTGGATGTCTTTTGCGCCCATGTAAATCACACATTCCAGACCGAGCAGTGCGCAAGCCAATGCGGTCGCGACGCCGTGCTGACCGGCACCGGTCTCGGCGATGACTCGCTTCTTGCCCATGCGCTGGGTCAGCAGCGCCTGTGCCAGCACCTGATTGGTTTTATGGGCGCCGCCGTGCAGCAGGTCTTCGCGCTTCAAAAACACCCGTACCGGCGTATCGCGCAGAAAGTTGCGGCATTCGTACAACGGCGTCGGCCGGCCGGCATAGTCATTGAGCAGCTGGTTGAGCTGTTGATGAAAGGCCGGATCGCGCTGGGCTTCATGAAAGGCCGCGGCCAGCTGGTCCAGCGCCGGCAGCAGGATTTCCGGCACGTATTGGCCGCCGTAGGGGCCGAACCGGGTGATGTCTTCGTTTGAGGCAATCATCATTTTCTCTCTTTCGTTGTTCGATTCTGAAGCGATTCAGCTTCTGAAATCATTCATTGTGGGAGCGGCTTTAGCCGCGATACTCCTCCGCAATCGTGGCTAAAGCCGCTCCCACAGAAAACTCAACTGCGCAGCGCGACAAACAGCGCCGTCAGCTTTTGCGCATCCTTGATGCCGGGCGCCGATTCGACACCGGAATTCACATCCAGCACACCGGCTCCGGTGGCGCGCGCAGCGCGAATATTGTCCGGTGCCAAACCGCCGGCCAGCACCAATCGCGCTGGCGACAGCGAAGCCGGCAATTGCTGCCAGTCAAATCGGGTACCGTTGCCGCCACGGGCCTGACCGATACCGCTGTCATAGAGCACGCGGTCCGCCGCAGTGGCGCTGGCATCGGCGCTCACTGCCACACCGTCCTCACGCACACGCTCGACTTTCCAGACTTCGATGCCCGGCAACAGCGCCTTGACAGTGACGATATCGGTCTCGCTCTGTTCGCCATGCAATTGCACCGCAAACAGTTTCAGTTCACGCGCGGTGGCGACGATCTCGTCGATGTCATTGCGGGTGAATACGCCGACATAGCGAAGCGGCGCGGCCACCTGAATCACCTTGGCCTGCGGCACCGTCACCCGACGCGGGGATTCCGGCGCGAAAATCAGGCCGCCGAAGCTGGCGCCCAGCGCATAAGCCGCTTTGGCGTCGTCAGCGCGGGTCAGGCCGCAGATTTTGACGGCACCGAAAGCAAGCTCACGGGCAGCCAAATCGACACGCTCGGACTTCATCAGGCTGGAGCCAACCAAAAACGCTTTTGCATACGGCGCCAGCCGCTCGACATCGGCATGGCTGCCGATACCGGACTCGCTGACAATCAGGCGATCGGCCGGCACTTGTGGCGCCAGCTGCTCGGTCACCGCCAGATCAATCTGCAGGCTGCGCAGATCACGGTTATTGATACCGATGACGTCAGCGCCGAGCGCCAACGCGCGCTTGAGTTCCGCCGCATCGTGCACTTCCGTCAGAATGCCAAGGCCAAGTCCTTTGGCTTCGGCCGCGCAGGCACGGTAGCCGGCATCGTCCAGCACCGACAGCATCAGCAACACCGCATCGGCGCCGAACGCCCAGGCTTCGCGCACCTGATACGGATCGAGCGTGAAATCCTTGCGCAAAATCGGCGCCCGCGTTTGCGCCCGCACTTCGGCTATGTGATCGAGATGGCCACCGAAATAGGTTTCGTCGGTCAGCACCGACACCACATCGGCAATGCCGTTGTAGGCGGTGGCAATCGCGGTCCGCGTGAACTGGCGGCGGATCACCCCTTGTGATGGCGACGCCCGCTTGCATTCCATGATGAAACGCTTACCCGGTGCGCGCAGTGCGGCGACAAAATCGCGCACCGGCCCGAACTCGGTCGGGCGCTGCAACACGGGCCGCGCCTGTCTGGCCTGGGCAAGTTCCAGCCGTTTGTTGGCGACGATCTCGGCGAGCACATTGCGCGCCGGG
>DASUEK010000390.1:0-2155 GCA_036275115.1 Permianibacter sp.
GTCATATCGCTACCTCGCCTCCGTTAGCCGCCCGAAACAATCCGCATCATCTCGGCACAGAGATAACCGCCGTAGGTGCCAAGCACATAACCAAACACCGACAGCAGCACGCCAACCGGCGCCAAGGACGGATGGAAGGCGGCAGCAACCACCGGCGCCGATGCGGCGGCACCGATATTGGCCTGCGAGCCCACGCAGAGGAAAAACAGCGGAGCCCGAATCAGTTTGGCAACGATAAAGAGCAGCGCACCGTGGGTCAGAATCCAGAACAGGCCGACGAAGAACAGCTGCCAGTGATCGGCCACGGCAGCGATATTCATCTGCATGCCGACGGTGGCGATCAGGATGTACAGAAAGCCGGAGCCGAGTTTGGAAGCACCAACGCCTTCGAGATTGCGGGCGCGGGTAAACGACAGGCCAAGGCCGCCGGCGGTGGCCAGAATCACCACCCACAGGAAGGTGCTGTCGAGGCTCCAGGTCTTCAAGTACGGCGCGTGTTCACCAATGTATTTCGCGATGCCGCCGCCAAGCCAGTGCGACAGCCCGGTCACACCAATCGCAAGGCCAACCATGATCATCAGGTCATTCAGCGTCATTTCGCGCTTGTGTTCGGCCTGGAATTTCTCGACCGTGGCGCGCACTTCATCAATGGCGCGGGTATCGGCTTTGAGCCAGCGGTCGATGCGCTCGGCATTGCCGATCAGGAAGAACAGGAAGGCCATCCACAAATTGCCGATGACGATGTCGATGGTCACCATCACCGAGAACAGATCGCCCGGCGTGTTGTAGGTTTCGCGCAGTGCGGCCTGGTTGGCGGCGCCACCAATCCAGCTGCCGGCAATGGTGGCAAGGCCACGCCACAGCGAATCCGGATCACCGCCAGTCACCGCCTCCGGCGAGATCAGCGAGTAAATGAAAAGGATCAGCGGGCCGCCGATCATCACGCCGAGCGTGCCGGTCAGGAACATGATCAAGGCTTTCGGTCCGAGCGCAAACAAACGCTTCAGATCGACGCTCATGGTCAGCAGCACGAGACTGGCGGGCAGGAAATAATTGCGCGCGACCAGATAGAGGTTGGAAGCGCTGCCATCAATGATGTTGAACGTGTTCAGCAGCGACGGCAGGAAATAGCACAGAAAAATCGCCGGCACATAGGTGTAAAACGCTTTCAGCGGCGTCCACTGGCTGCGTGAGGTGCTGAAGACGAGCGCCAGAATCAGCGCCAGCAGGCCCATCACGACGACATCATTGCTAATCAGGACAGTGCGTTCCATCTTTCTCGATCTGTGCAGAAGGTGACAAACAAACGGCGCCGTGAAGGCGCCGTCAGGCGAGTACGAACGAATGCGGCATGGCGCATCGGTCGGTGACAATGGCGGCGACTATACCACGCACGCTGAGCAGCGCCGTGAGCCCGTCCGCGCCCCGGCCAACATGCTGCGATGCAGCATGTTACGGCGTTGCAGCCGCCGGCACGCGCGTCACCACCTGCACCCGTTTGCCGCTGCCGACCACCGCCACCGCTTTGATTTCAATCAGCGCATCCGGCATCAGCAAGGCAGGGGTGCCAATCGCGGTCCAGGCCGGGTAATGGTTCGGCATGAATTCATCCTTTACCTTGCCGACCTTGTCCAGCTCGGCAATGTTCAGGTGGTAGCTGGTCAGCTCAACCACGTCATCAAGGCTGGCACCGGCAGCCTCGAGCACGGCCTTCATGCGAGTGAACACTGCCCGGGTCTGGCCTTCGATATCGTTGGCGCCCGCCCCAGCCCCGGGCTGGCCCGACACCCAGATGGTGTCGCCCACCCGCGCCGCCTGGGCGTAATGCCACTGCTCATAAACCCGTTGGGTATTGCCGGGATTGACCAGATACTTGCTGACCGCCGGCTCGGTTTTGGCTCCACTGCCGGCACAGGCGGTCAGCAGACCGGCCATGGCCATCAACCACACGTTTCTCATTGCCCACGCTCCGTGAAAAGGCTTTGTCGCCACTGGCCGCGACAATGCCACACACCCGGCCGGCCCGGCAGCAAAGGTGAATTTTTGCCAAACCGGCAAACTATTTGCCGGCCGGCAACGACAATCAGCACAGACGAACCGAAACCGCGGTTCACACCCAACAACGGATAACCATGTTTGGAATAGCAGACGACGG
>DASUEK010000391.1:0-14504 GCA_036275115.1 Permianibacter sp.
AAAAAGGAAACCCATCATGAGCAAGCGCTGTCGTCCCGCCACTCGCCTCGTCCGTGCCGGCATTGAATCCGATCGCCATCACAATGCCGTGATCCCGCCGATTTATCTGTCGACCAATTTCGCCTTTACCGAATTCGGCAAGAAACCGCCTTATGACTACACCCGTTCCGGCAACCCGACCCGCGACCTGCTCGGCGAAGCGCTGGCCGATCTCGAAGGCGGCGCTGGCGGCGTCATCACCGCAACCGGCATGGCGGCCGTGACCCTGATCCTGCAACTGTTGAAGCCGCAGGATCTGGTGATCGCCCCGCACGATTGCTATGGCGGTACCTATCGGCTGCTGTTCCGTTTGCAGGAGCGCGGCGTGGTCAACGCCGAGTTCCACAACCAGACTGACGACAGCATTTATGCTGTCATCGCCGAGCGCAAACCGAAGCTGCTGTGGATCGAAACGCCGAGCAATCCGCTGCTGCGCATTGCCGACATCCAGAAACTGGCCGACGCCGCCCATGCGGTCGGTGCGCTGGTGGTGGTCGACAACACGTTTTTGTCGCCGGCGCTGCAACAGCCACTCTCGCTCGGTGCTGACATTGTCGTGCACTCGACCACCAAGTACATCAACGGCCACAGCGACGTGGTCGGCGGCGCCGCGATTGCCAAAACGCCGGAGCTGCACGAAAAGCTGGTGTTCTGGGCCAACGCGCTCGGCCTGACCGCGTCGCCATTCGATTCCTATCTGGCGCTGCGCGGCCTGCGCACACTCGAAGCACGGCTGTCGGTGCACCTAGCCAATACCGAAGCGCTGATCGATGTGCTGACCGATCACAAAGCCGTCAAGAAAGTCTATTACCCTGGCCTGCCAAGTCATCCGGGCCATGCCATCGCCAAACGCCAGCAGAGCGATTTTGGCGCCATGCTCAGCTTTGAATTGCACGGCGGCGAAGCCGAAGTGCGCACGCTGATCGATAACCTGCAGCATTTTTCGCTGGCCGAATCACTCGGCGGTGTCGAGAGTCTGATCGCCCATCCGGCCAGCATGACCCACGCTGCGATGGACCCGGATGCCCGCCGCCGCGCCGGCATCAGCGATACCCTGCTGCGAATCTCGGTCGGCATCGAAGACGGTGAAGACCTGTGCAACGCGCTGGAAGATGCACTCGATGCTGTGCTGGAGTTGCGCAACGAGCAACCGGCGCTGGAAGTGGTCAATGGTTGAAAAACGGATTCGCTGAAACGGTTATTTGTGGGAGCGGCTTCCGCCGCGATAGCGTTGTCCGCAAGCCATCGCGGCGGAAGCCGCTCCCACCCTTGCGCAAATCCGAGGCCACCAATCATGAGCCAATTCCATAACGTCAGCGTCAACAAGGAAGCCAACGTCTACTTCGACGGCAAATGCGTCTCGCACACCGTGACATTGGCTGACGGTAGCCGCAAATCGGTCGGCGTCATCCTGCCATCAACGCTAACCTTCAACACCGGCGCGCCGGAAGTGATGGAATTGCTCAAAGGCCGCTGCCGGGTCACGCTCGCCGGCACGGTAAGCGCCACCGACTATGCGGGCGGCCAATCTTTCAGCGTGCCGGGCAACAGCAGCTTTGTCATTGAAACGCTGGAGCCGCTGCACTACGTCTGTCACTTCGGTTGAGCGGGATTGGCAGCGGTCAGATCCTGATACAGCTCCCAGGCACTGCGCTCGGCCCAGCATGTGGCCAGGCGGCCATCGCGCACCTCCCAGATCGCGACGCCGGTGAATTGAATAGGCCTGCCATCGGCCGGCAGGCCGAGCATGCCGTTGTTGCGACCGCTGCAGAGCCAGCGCGACACGACCCGATCACCGGCAGCGTTGGCAAACACGTCCTGATTGATGGTGCGCGCATCCAGCAGCACTTGCTGGAACTGCTGCACCCAGCGTTTGAACGGTTCGCGACCGGCAATCGTTTTGCCGCCGGAGACAATGACATAGTCTTCGGTCATCAACTCATCGATCGCGTCGAGTTCATGATCGGGTCCCCACACCCGCGCCAGAAAGGTCAGCGCCAGCTGCTCTGCTTTTGCTGCTGGCGATAGTAATGTCTCAGCCATGATCCACGCTCCAGAAAGCCAAACGCCTCCCGAAGGAGGCGCTTGTTTGCATTAACGTCCGCATTACTGGGCGGCGGCTTTGCGCCGCTGCCACAGATGTTTGGCGACGGTGACCACCGCCGGAATGCCCGGCAGCAGCACCAGCGCAATCACCACCAACGAGAAGTTCTCTTTCACGATCGGAATATTGCCGAAGAAATAACCGGCACCGACGCAAACCCCAACCCACAGCAGCGAACCCACCAAACTGAAGCCAATGTATTTCGGATAGTACATCTCGCCCATGCCAGCCACGAACGGCGCAAAGGTGCGCACGAACGGCAGGAAGCGCGCAATGATCACCGTCGGCGCGCCATACTTGGCATAGTAGGCATGGGTTTTGTCGAGGTATTCCTTGCGAAAGAATTTTGAATCGGGATTGCTGAACAGCTTGTGGCCGAAGAATCGCCCGATAAAGTAATTGCTGTTATCACCACAGAACGCCGCCACGATGATCACCGCGGCGACCAGCAGCGGATCAATGGCACCGATGGCGCCCATCGCGCCCAGCGCGAACAGCATGGAATCACCGGGCAGGAACGGTGTCACCACCAGTCCGGTTTCGGCAAAAACAATCAGGAACAGAATGGCGTAAATCCAGACGCCATAGTTCTGCGCCAGCTCGATCAGATGCGCATCGATATTGAGGATAAAGTCGATAATCGGCACGGTACGGCCCTGTCCGGTCGGAAAACGGCGGCCAGTTTACTGAAGGCCCCGGCCCGGTGCCAGCAAAGCCGAACGGGCCAGTGAACCACGCCACCAAGTCCACCACACCCGGCGACTAGTCCGACGTCACCGGCGTGTCGGTCAACGGCTGCAGCCGCTCGGTCCAGTACAGCCGCACACCGGCCTGCTGGCTTGGCACCTGCTGCACAACAGTGCCGGCGTCCACCGTGCGCAGGCTGTCGCCCTGGCTGCGCACACCAAGCAAACGGTCGGCGGCATGGGTTGCCGGCAACTCGCCCCAGAACCGGTCCATCGGCATCAGCAGCGCCAGGGCAAAGGCGCCGCCCGCCAGCGCCGACGCAAAAGCAAGTCGCCGGCTCGGCCACGCCGCGACTTGCTGTTCGGCTGCATGGCATTTAACACGCAGCCGCGCCAGACCGCCCGTTGGCGGTTCCAGCATCGGTAGCAATCTTGGTTCACGGCTCATCTGCCACTCCCGTTTCCGGCATCAGCTTGCGCGACTACCGCGCCGGCCTCAGCCAGCACCGCCCGCAACTGTTTCAAAGCCAGATGGCGACGCGAGGCCACAGTGCCCGCCGGTATCGCCAGCAGTTCCGCCACCACCTCGTACGAGTACTCACTGAACTCGGTCAACAACAACACGCTGCGCAGTTTTTCCGACAGCTGATCAATGGCGCGCGCCAACAGGCGCTGCTGCTCGCTGTCCACCAGCGCTTGTTCCGGTGATGCGCAATCGGCCGGCAATTCCGGCACCTCATCGAGATGCAGAAAATGACGCAGTGCCCGCCAGCGTCGCCGCTTGCGGGCAAGGTTCAGCGTCATCACCCACAGGTAACGATCGGCTGTGTCCGCTGCCAGCGCTGTCCGTCGCTGCCACAGTTGCAGAAAGGCTTCCTGCACCAGATCCTGCGCGTCTTGCCGCTGCCAGACATAGCGATAGGCGGCGTTATAGAGCGGCTTTTCCAGCCGCAGGTATAACGCCGACCAGTCGGCCTCGGTGAGGCCGCTATCGGTGGTCATGGTGTCAGCAAATCAGAGCGTGGCACGCACGATGTAATACAGCGTCTGGTTGTCACTGGTGGGCGCGCCATCTGACGAATACGCCGATTGTCCCAACACCAGCAACTCGCCCGGTTTCATTTCCATTTCGGCATTGAGCCGGGCGCCATTGCGATTGAGCCACAACGACAGCTTGGCAAATACCGCCGCTTCATCCTTGCCGGCGCGACGCAAAGTGGGTTCGGCGCGCAGCGCTGCCTGAGCGCCCTGCACATCCCCTTCGTGGCCGGCGCGCGCGTGGATGGTGAGCTTTTCAATCAGCTGGAAGCGATTGATGCCCTGCGCTTCCGCGATGGCCGTCAGCGCCGGCTGCACTTCGGTCAGGGTGGGATCTGCACCGGCGACACCGGCGCTGCCACGGACAAACCAGGCCTCCAGTTTGATCGTCGGAGTCGGCCCGGGCGAATAAGCCAGCACATCGTCAATCAGGCTTTTGACACCGCGGTGCACTGACTCCGGCGCCGTCACAATCAGCTGGCCATTGGGGGCCAGCGTGACCCGGCCGATGTAGCTTTTGTCATCCTCGGTGCCGCGCAACGCAGCCTGCAAGGCGCTGCGCACTTCGTCGGCATGATCACCGTGCACAACATAGCTGCGCATCACCATTTCCCCGCCACGGCTGTTCTCCCAGAACGGCCGGATCAAGGTGAAATAGGTGAACGCGATGACAAACAGGCCGGCGGCAAACGCGAGCGCGACCCGGAAAAGGTTGGTGCTGTTCATGGCTGCTCCTCAGCGGTGGCAGGTGGCGAGAAGACCGCTGTTCGGTCTCTTGTCCTGCTTTACCCGCGGGGTGCAGTTTTCTTCACTGGCTGGTGAAAATCAAAGACTCGCGGCCTGGGCCAGCACCGTCGCCGGCTGCGGCCGGTTGGCAAGACCCAGCGAATGGCAGACCGCGTAGGTCAGCTCGGCCCGGTTCAGGGTGTAGAAATGGAAATCACGAAAGCCCTCCTTCACCAACAGCTTGACCTGCTCCAGCGCAACGCTGGCGCCGATCAGTTTGCGGGTGTCCGGGTCATCATCCAGACCGTCGTAAAGCCGGCCGAGCCAATCCGGAATGCTGGTGCCGCAGCCTTTGGCGAAGCGCTCGACCTGACGGAAATTGCCGATCGGCAGAATACCCGGCGTGATCGGCACATGAATGCCCGCCGCCTCGCAGCGATCGCGAAAACGCAGGAAGGCGACGTTGTCGAAAAAGAACTGGGTCAGGATGTGGCTGGCGCCCGCATCGACTTTGGCTTTCAGGTGATCGAGATCGGCGCGTGCGCTGCGCGCCTCCGGGTGCACTTCTGGATACGCCGCGACACTGATGCCATCAATGCCCAGCTCGCGCAGGTAACGGACCAGATCGATCGCATGGGCAAAATCACCGCCCGGATGATTCTGTCCCGGCGGCAAATCACCGCGCAGCGCGACGATGTGATTGACGCCCAATTTCTGATAGCGACGGACGATGTCGGCAATCTCGTCACGACGGGCATCAATGCAAGTGAGATGCGGCACCGGCGTCAGGGTGGTTTCGGTTTTCAGCCGCTCGATGACCGCATGGGTGCGATCTCGGGTGGACGCATTGGCGCCATACGTCACCGAGACAAACTGCGGTTTGAACCGCGCCAGTTTCAGCACCGACTGCCACAGCGTATCTGCCATTTCCGGGGTGTTCGGCGGAAAAAACTCGAACGACACCTGCAGATCATTTTCCAGCTGCTGCCACTGCCGGTTCAGGTTTTCCAATACACGGGCCGCGTGCAAAGACATGATGCGCTCTCTTGTTGTCAGGTTCAGGCCGCAACCGCGTCGCCGTGGCGCACGCGCAAATTACGCGCCGCCTGGACCAGATTGGCCAGCGCGGCTTCCGTCTCCGGCCATTGCCGGGTTTTCAGGCCGCAATCCGGATTGATCCACAGCCGCTCCTTCGGGACGAACTGGGCGGCTTTGTCGATCAGCGCCTCGATCTGCGCCACGCTCGGCACGATCGGGCTGTGAATGTCGTAGACGCCGGGACCAATCTCGTTCGGATAACTGAAGCGCTCAAACGCTTCCAGCAGGTCCATGTTCGAGCGCGAGGTCTCGATGGTGATGACATCGGCATCGAGCGCCGCAATCGAGTCGATGATCTCGTTGAACTCCGAGTAGCACATATGGGTATGGATCTGGGTGCCATCGGCGACACCCGCCGTCGCCAGCTTGAACGCAGTCACCGCCCAGTCGAGATACGCCGGCTGCTCGGCCTTTTTCAGCGGCAGGCCTTCGCGAATCGCCGGCTCATCAATTTGGATGATACGGATGCCGGCCTGTTCCAGATCGCGCACTTCGTCGCGCAGCGCCAGCGCGATCTGTTCGGCCTGTTCCTTGCGCGACAGATCGTTGCGGGTGAACGACCAGCACAGGATGGTGATCGGCCCAGTCAGCATGCCTTTGAGCGGCTTGTCGGTCAGCGACTGGGCGTACGTGGTCCAGTCAACGGTAATCGGCTTCGGCCGTGAAACGTCACCGTAAATAATCGGTGGTTTGACACAGCGGGAACCATAGCTCTGCACCCAGCCGTTTTCGGTAAAGGCAAAGCCATCGAGCTGCTCGCCGAAATACTCGACCATGTCGTTGCGCTCGGCTTCGCCGTGCACCAGCACATCAAGACCGAGTTGCTCCTGACGCTGGACGTGATCGGCAATCTGGCGGCGAATGCCAGCAACATAATCGGCCTCGGCGAGCGCGCCTTTCTTGTAGGCGGCGCGCAGGGTCCGGATCTCCGGTGTCTGTGGGAACGAACCAATGGTGGTGGTGGGGAACAGCGGCAGCTTCAGCGTGCCACGCTGCACCAGCGCCCGGCTGGCATACGGCGACTTGCGCAAACTGTCGCCCTTGCTGATGGCCGACAACCGCTGGCGCACCGCCGGCTTGTGGATGCGCGGCGAACTGCGCCGGCTGGCAACGGCCTTGTCGCTCGCCTCCAGCTCGGCGCTGATGGCGGCGACGCCATCATTGAGCGCACGGGTGAGCAGTGTAACTTCAGCCACTTTCTGTTTGGCAAAGGCGAGCCAGCTGCGCAATTCCGGATCCAGCTTGGTTTCGGCGTCGAGATCAACCGGACAATGCAGCAGCGAACAGCTGGTTGCGAGCCAGAGCCGACCATTGAATTTCTGTTGGGCACGGGCGAGCTGCGCCAACGCGGCGCGCAAATCGGTGCGCCAGATGTTGCGGCCATCGACGATGCCAAGGGACAGCACCCGCTCTTTCGGCCACGCCTGGATGATGGCATCGAGATCGCTCGCTGCCCGCACCGCATCAACATGCAAGCCATCCACCGCCAGTTCCTGAATCAGCGGCAGCTTGTCCTTGATGCTGCCGAAATAGGTCGCCAGCAGCAGTTGCAGCTTGTAGTCCTGCAGATTTTTATAGGCGTAACGGAAGGCATCCTGCCAGGCGGTATCGAGATCCAGCGCCAGCACCGGTTCATCCAATTGCAGCCATTTCAGATCGAGTGCTTCCAGTTGCTGAATGAGTGCCTGGTATTGCCGCAGCAGTTTCGGCAACAGCGCCAGCCGATCGCTGCCATCGCGAGTCTTGCCGAGCCACAGGAAGCTGACCGGACCGAGCAACACCGGCTTGACGCTGTGGCCGAGCGCCTGCGCTTCGCGGACCTGGCTCAGCAAGCGTTCGCTGTTCAGCGTGAACGTCTGCTCTTTGCTGAATTCCGGCACGAGGTAGTGGTAATTGCTGTCGAACCACTTGGTCATTTCGCAGGCCGGCGCATCGGCACCGGTCGGCGCCCGACCACGCGCAGCGCGAAAGTATTGATCGAGGTCGCCCGCATCCGGCGCACCGAAACGCGCCGGGATCACGCCGAACAAAAACGCCGTGTCGAGCACATGGTCGTAATAAGAAAAGTCCCCGACCGGCAACAGTTGAACCCCGGCGTCTGCCTGCAGCTGCCAGTGTGCGGCCCGTAGTGCACGAGCGCAGGCATCCAGATCGGCACGATGGAGCTCACCGCGCCAGTACTTTTCGAGGGCGGTCTTAAGCTCGCGCTTAAGGCCGATGCGAGGAAAACCGAGGGAATGGGCGACAGCCATGGTTGTCTCCTTTTGGCTGTTTAGACGTCCAAACAGCAGATGGAAGCAACCTTAGATGTTTAGCCTTCTATCCGTCAAGCGCTTTATACCTCCGTGACCAATCGTTCTAAGCCGAAGAGCGTGGCGAACGGGCAAGCTCGCCAACCGGCCCGCTGGCGAACCGGGAAGCGTTAACAAAGGAAGTGGGAATGCCAGTGCTCGCGGCCGACCCGGACTCAGCCCAGCTGACGGGCCGCGGTTGGCCGGTCCGGTGGCGCGCCTTCGTCACACTTGCGACAGTCGAGCGGCAGCCCGATGGCCGCCGCCCTGCCCTCGGCCGTCAGGACCCAGGGGCGGTTCTGCCATGGCGGCAGGTGCCGGGTATGCTGGTTGTGGAAGCAGGCCAGTTCGGCCACCCAATGGCCTTCCTCGTCCTGATGAAAGCCAACAATGCCTCGCTTCATCGTGCTGCCGACTTCTTGGGCTTGGCCGCCTGATTGTGGGCAACCGCGGCGCGGATCAGCGCCCGGAATGCTTGCGCGTCCACCGCGTCGCCACGATGAATGTCGATGGCGCGGCGGGCATTGCCGTCAAGGCTGGCGTTGAACAACCCGCTCGGGTCCGGCAAGGCCGCACCTTTCAGAAACGTCAGCTTGATCTTGTCCTTGTAACTTTCACCGGTGCACAGCACGCCGGAATGCGACCAGACTGGCGTGCCCATCCACTTCCATTCTTCAATCACATCGGGGTCCGCTTCGTGGATCCATGCGCGCACCTGACGCAACGCTTCACCGCGCCAATCGGACAAGGTCGCGATGCGTTGATCAATGAGCGCGCTGGCCGATGTTTCGCTTCCGGCATTCTCTGATTTCATGAATGTTTCTCCGATGCCGATTGCACAACTGCGCGCTTGGGCCAATACGGCAACGCAAACAAATACAGACCACTCAGCAACAGCAGGGCCAGTGGCGGCAACGGTGAATAGGTGATCCAGGTCGGCTCCGGGCCGGCGCCTTGTGCCATAACAACGAAGTTGGCGATAACACTCAGGGTAAACAGAATCGACAACCAACGGTGAAATTGGCGAATGTGTTTGTTCATGGCGAGAGCCTCTTTTGAACGGGGTATGGCCAGATAGCGGGCCAGTCGCACGGCGTGCAAAACGGATGAGGTGATTTTCCGGATCCGGCACAGACAACGTGAACGCGAGTTTGCCTTGCTGAACGCGGCTGCGTGGCCGGGTCGATACGACCAGTTCGTTGCGGCTAGCGCGATGCGTTCAACTCAACACATCCGGTTCAACGCGCCTGAATCAGCTTCCAGCCATTGCCGGAGGGATCGCGAAAACTGGCATCGACCGAACCGTAGCGTTCAATCGGTTCCTGATTGAACTCGACCCCCTTGGCCTGCAAGACGCGATACGTCGCCCGGCAATCTGCGACGATGAGAACGAGCGGCGGCATGGCCCCCTTCGCGACCAGCTCACGCAGGGCCTGCACGGTGGCCGCATCATGCATCGGCGCTTGCGGCGTGAACAAACCGAGCTGGAACAGCGCCTGCTCCGGATGCTGCACCGTCAACCACCGGTAATCACCATTGCGGACATCGGTATGGACCCGAAAGCCCAACTGATTGACATAAAAGTGCAAGGCTTCGTCCTGATCGCGGACATAAATCCCGACCACACCAACGCCTTGATTGACCATCTGTTGCATGCTGCCTCCGTTTCAGGAATCCGACGTTTGTCGTACGGTCGGCATGCTAGCGAGCGCCTCCAGCCGGCGCTTCTCCGAAACTGCTGTCATCAAATCGGGACGGTGCGCCGCGCTCAGGAAGCAACCCGGCACCTGTTCCAGGGCATGTGGCAGCGCTTGAATGCGAACGCGATAATCGCCCGGGCTTTCCCCCGTGATATCACGAAATGTCCGCCCGAACGTGCCGAGACTCGACCAGCCAGTCTGAAAAGCAATATCGGTGATTGGCAGTTCGGTATCGCGTAGCAGCGCAGTGGCGCGCTCAATGCGCCGGCTCAGCAAATAGCGGTGTGGCGGCACACCGAACGCGTCCTTGAAGGAGCGGGCAAAATGCGCCGCCGACACACCGCTGACATCCGCCAGCCGCACCACCGGCCACTCCTCTTCTGAGGCAGCGTCCATGCAATCCTTGGCGCGCAACAACCGGCGCAGCAGATCGGGGTCCTGGCTCACCGGACGGTTCCTGTCGGGCTCAACCGCACATGGCTTCAGGACACCGCAGGCGCCGGCTTGCTGCCGGCAAGCAGTGCCAGCGCGAACAGCGCTTCGACGCCTCCGCCAACCAAAGCCGCCAGCGCAGGCGAGATCCCCTGCGCGGCGCACAGATAACCCGCCGCGATCAGCGCGCCGCCGCAGAACCAGTAATGCCGGCGACCGAACAGGCTGTGGAACGTCAGATAACGGCTACCGATGGCCAGCATCATGGCCGGAAAGAACCACGCGACATTCATGCGTGACAAGCCGTACGCGAACACGCAGCACACAATCAACCAAATGGTGGTGGCAAAGGCCAGCGAATTGAGCGGATTGCCGGTACTTGCCTTTGCCGACCGGCCCAGCAACTTCAACAGCACAAGGCTGACCGGGTGAATCAACGCACCACCGATCAGCAGGGTCCAAATCGCCTTTTCAATGCCCAGTTTCAGGCAGACCACACCAGCGATAATCCAGACTGTCGCCGACACCAACATCCCCGGCGCACCGTCCAGAAACGCCGTGCGCATGTCTTGCTGCAGTTCATCCCATTTTTGCATTGTCATTTCCTTTTTTGCGTTTGTAGGCAAACGCCGTCAACCAACAAGCGTCGGAAAAAACGGTTCAGGAGGCAGGGACTATTTCAGCCGCTCCAGCTTGCCCTTGCGCTTGACCAGATTTTTGTAATCCCACTGCACCACGCGTGCCTCGGCCAACCATTTGCCAAGTTTGCCCGCGTCGATCTGGCTGGCCGCCGTGAAGCGCACTTCCGCCGCCTTGAAGCTGCCCTCCTTCGCCAGGCCGGGCTCGGCGAACGACTGGCCACTCCAGAACAACAGGCGAACGCAATCTTTCAGCTTGCTGTAACCAACAATCGGATTGCCGTCGAGAAACCAGACCGGATGCCCATGCCAGATCTTGTTCTCCGCCTCCGGCAAATGCAGATCGATCTGCTCGGCAAGCTGCTGACAGATCGCACGCTCAGCCGCCGCCTGCGCCTGATGGTATGCCGTGGTGTCCGGATGCATGACAACGCCCTCCGTGGTTTGCTGTGGTGCTGCGGTCCGACTAAGCACAGGGCCGACTAAACAGAGGGCCTGCTGAACAGCAGCCCCACTGAACAGCGTTACGGCAATGCTCCGCTCAGGTCTATCACTCTTTCAGTGACGCGAGCAGCGCCTGAATCTTCGGCTCCGGCTTCCAGTAACCCGGACCTTTCATCACTTTGCCGCGTTCGTCATAAATCGGCTTGCCGTCGGCACCGAGCTTGGAGAAGTTGGATTGCATGATGATGGCCAGCACCTCATCCAGCGGCAGACCGAACTTGGCCATCTCTGACGCACAATACACCTGCACGTCACCCAGCAGATCGGCCAGCATGGTCAGCACTTCCAGCTCAGACTTGCCACCCTGCTGCGCCTCGATGATCTCGTCAATCTCGTGCACTTCTTCCATCAGGATGTCTTTGAATGCTTTCAGCCGCTCAACCAGCGGCACACCAATCTCGGTGGTCGGCGTTTTGTTGACCGGCAATTTGTAGATGCCGTTGAATTTCTCGATATCGTTGGCGAAGTTGCTCATGAGGATTCCTGATTCAGCCGTCTGTTTCGGCGGTCGCCCGCCGGATTGCCGGCAAAGTTGCCACAAAACGGAGGTGAATACCACGCTTTGCGACGCATACAGCTGAAGTGCTTTCTGTAGGAGCGGCCGTGGCCGCGACTTCTTTTCGCCGCTATTTGATATGACACGTTTCTCGGCATCACGGCGGCATTCTCCTCCCCCTGCCAGGGGGGAGGCCGGGAGGGGGCATTGCCACTCCGCGCATCTCGTACACTTGCACAGAGGATTAACCGGAAGGTTTGCCGAGTCTCGCCCCTGCAATGTCGAATTGCGTACGTGAGTTCCTAGAAACATTCGTTGGAAACGCTTCGCGGTTCCACCCTACCCCGAGGCGTTAATCCGACGTACGCGCGGTCAGTCGTATTGGGAAACAACATTCGTACGATTACGCTTCACCCAGCGAATGTACGCAAGCTATTTCAGCGCATCGATTTGCATCTTCTCCATCAAATCCTGAATGGCGGCAACCACCACTGCCGGCATTGACTCCTGAATGCGATGCACCGCGTTTATCCGCCGCACGTCTGCGTGCGGATAAAGCACATCCATGCGCTGCTCGCCAATGTCCGGCTCGACCAACCATACACCGAAATCACTGGCGTACAGTACGCCATTCAATAAATCCTTTATCAATCCTTGCGGCGGTGGTGGCGGCGGGTCAGCCACCGCCACTATCCGTATCATCGGCTTGTCGAAACTACCGGCAGCTGCCGCTACCAACTCACCCATCGGATAAATGCCGTCCACCTCACGCTGGACATAGCCGGGCGCAAATAGCGTGAGACCAAAACGGGTAAACCACGGAAACTCATCAGAAGGTTTGACGATACCCACAGGCAGCGCATCGACCAGCAGCATTGCACTGACCTGCTCCGGAAAACGCGTGGCAAAAAGCTGAGCGTACTGACCGCCAAGCGAATGCCCCACCAGAATATACGGCGGCGGCAACTGCTGAGCCTGCAAAAGCTGCCGCAACTGCTCGACTCTCTGCACAGGATCCGTTGCCGACTCAGCCTCGGCACTGAGCTCAACACCCGGCCGATTGTAAGCCAGCATATTGCAACATGAGGTGAAAGCGTCGGTCACGGCCTGCCACGTCGACAGCGGCAGCATCAAGCCGCTTTCGAAGACCAGAGTCGCTTTGCCGTCGGGTACGTGATGCGCCCAGTACTCGACTTGCCGACCATCAAGCTCGGTGAGCTGAGTCGTCATCGTCCTCGCTGCCGGCGCGACGGTGGCAGTAGGGTTTGGCGTCGAACGCGGCGCCGCGCAGGAGGCAAGGCAACACAGCAGCAGCAAGCGGGAAAGAATCTTTGTTTTCATGGCTGGACAATAAAAGGCGGTAAAGCGGCAGCGATGACGTGTTCGAGGCCGTCACCGCGCCGACTCGTCCGGCGCGGCGGCCGGTTGTAGCACGGGCTTTGAGTGGGCTTGGTTAATGGAGTTCCATTGTTCAGGCATTCGTTGCTGTGGCGGTAGGCAAGGGAGTCGCTCGCCGGTGCGAGAACCGGCAATCTCGAATTGCGAGACCCACTCAACCAATCAAAAGAACGTGACTATGTTGGGCTTCGTTGCTCAGCTCAACATGCCGCGCTCAGTGGTATTGGGAATACAATATTCGTACGATTACACTTCGCTAATCGTACCTACGCGGACTACGCAAACTTGTCTGCCAGAATCCGCCTGCTGATAACAGCCGCTTCGCCCAGCAACGTCGCGCGCTTGTGTATTTCGATGGTTCTGACCAGGACGGGAAGAGACGCGAAACGTTGGCGCAATCATGATGGACAGTCGGTCAGCGGCCCCAGTTTCACAACTTCAACCACTTGGGGAAAGGCGCCGCTCTCGTCGGTATCTGTTATCCGAATCTCGAAATCGGTGAACCGGAGCGTAGCCTCACGCTGAAAGCAAGCCACATCACTCCCCAACTTGGGCGCATTCAACTGTTCTGCCTGCTGTGAACTAAAAAATATGCCTCGATACAGATAGCTGTTCGCCAAAACAGAAACGCCGCCATCCTCCCGCACCAACTGCATCGCATAAAATGACACCACTTCATCCATGCCCTGACTGTAACGAACAACGCCATCCAGCTCGACTTGGCCGCTGAGGAAAATCATGCCGCCGGGGAAATTGCCGTCATCATTGTAGCGATCGAGGTTCAGGCGGTCCTTTTCCGGCGCGAGTTCATATCGCCCGTCCTGACCGTGGTCGAAATACATCTTGCAAGCCGCAGCGACGGTAAGCGTACCGGGCAGATGCACGGTGACGTTTGCAAGACTGGCGCCGCAGTAACAATTCGCAGGCTCTCCCCATGCCGCAATGGCGCGTTCCGAAAGCGCCGCGCAAGAATCGGCTGCCGAAGCGGATTGAGCCAGCAAAGGCAAGGCAACAAAAACGAAAAGGCGAACCGTCATTACCCTATCCTCAATCAGCACATTTCATCTCCATGCTCACGCACCACCAGCTGTCAAAACGGACTACAGCGGAGTCTTTCAGGCTACCAGAGGTCAGGGTGTTCCGCGACCACATCAGCCACCAGCGGGCGCCCCTACTGGATGGAGCTGCGTACGTCGACGTACATCGGTCCGATCAGCGGCGCCATACATAGCGGTGCCACGTGAATTCCCGGGTCATTGCTGCGCTACGACCCAGGCTACGCTTGCTTCTCGTCTGTTTCCGCAGCGGTTCAGCCGGAAGGATTACCGGGTCTCGCCCCGGCGGGCGAGTGACT
>DASUEK010000392.1:0-12967 GCA_036275115.1 Permianibacter sp.
GCGCAACACGTTTGCCAGCACATCCGGTAACTCAGCCTTGTTCTCGATGAAGATCGGATCGAGCTTGCCGCGCGCCCGGATGCTGCGACACAGCGAACGACTGTCGGCACCCGCAATCGGCGCTTCACCGGCGCTGTAAACATCCATCAGTAACAGCGCATCCGGCTCCGACAGCACCTGGGCAAAATCTTCATACAGATCCCGCGTGCGGGTGTAACGGTGCGGTTGGTAAATCATCACCAGCCGGCGCTGCGGCCAGTTGGCGCGAATCGCCTTGACCACGGCGCCAACTTCACGCGGGTGGTGGCCGTAATCGTCCACCAGCCAGACTTTGCCGTTGACGGTATCGAACTCGCCATGCGACTGGAACCGACGACCCACGCCTTTGAACTGGGCCAGTGCACGCACGATCGCATCATCGCTGACGCCTTCTTCGGTGCCGATGGCAATCGCGGCCAGCGCGTTCAGCACGTTGTGCCGACCCGGCAAATTCAAGGTGACGGACAACGGCGCATGACCACGACGATGCACGTTGAACGTGCTGCGGCCATCGCCCTGCACCACATCGGTGGCGCGAACATCAGCGTCCGGATCGAAGCCATAGGTCACGACCGGCCGGGTTACCCGTGGCAGGATTTCGCGCACGTTTTCGTCATCGGTGCACAGCACCGCCAGACCGTAGAACGGCAGGTTGTGCAGGAATTCGACGAAGACATTTTTCAGTTCTTCGAAATCCCCTTTGTAGGTGTCCATGTGGTCGGCATCGATATTGGTGACGACCGACACCATCGGTTGCAGGTGCAGGAACGAAGCATCGCTTTCATCCGCTTCCGCAACCAGATAGCGACTGCTGCCGAGCCGGGCATTGGTGCCAGCGCTGTTCAGCAGACCTCCGATGACAAAGGTCGGATCCAGATTGCCTTCGGCCAACACCGAGGCGGTCAGGCTGGTGGTCGTGGTTTTGCCGTGCGTGCCTGCCACCGCGATGCCGTGCCGGAAGCGCATCAGCTCCGCCAGCATTTCGGCACGCGGCACCACCGGGATCCGGTGTGCGCGTGCAGCAACCAGCTCTTCGTTGTCCGGCTTGATCGCGGTCGACACCACCACGACATCGGAACCGGTGACATTGCTGTCGACGTGACCACGAAACACCGTCGCACCGAGCGCTTTCAGGCGCTGGGTCACGCTGTTGTCGGCCATGTCGGAACCCGACACCTGATAGCCCTGGTTCAACAACACTTCAGCAATGCCGCCCATGCCGGCGCCGCCGATACCAATGAAATGTATGCGTCGGATCCGGCGCATTTCCGGCACGTTGTAAGCACCGTTAGCCATTGCCGTTCCTCTCGTTCAACGCCTGCGTGTTGCGCGCCGTCAGCACACGCTCGCAGGCGGCCGCCACTTGTTCGGCGGCGTCGGTAATGGCAGCGGCCTGTGCCGCTACCGCCATGTTCTTCAATACGTCACGCTGACTGGCCAGCTCGCTCAGCTGCGTTGCCAGCGCCGCTGGCGTCAGCGCGGTCTGTGGCAGCAACCAGGCGGCGCCACGCTCGCTCAAATAGCGGGCATTGGCGGTCTGGTGATCATCCACCGCGTGCGGGTACGGGACAAAAATAGCCGGCACACCAACCGCCGCCACTTCCGACACCGTCAACGCACCAGCCCGGCAGATCACGACATCGGCCCAGCGGTATGCCGACGCCATGTCGTCAATAAATTCACTGACCCGTACGCCGCGACGCTCGCCATAACGCGCCTGCGTCACGGCCTGCTGCTGGCGACCGGTCTGGTGCCACACTTCCACCTCGGCCCGCAGCTGCGCGACAGCCGCCGGTACATGCTCATTCAGTGCTGCGGCACCGCGACTGCCGCCCACCACCAGAATGCGCAAGGCACCGCTGCGATCGGCGAAACGCTCGGCTGCCGGCGCCAGTTTCAACAAATCGGCGCGCACCGGATTGCCCACCGAACGCACGCTCGCATCGGCAAAGGCATTCGGGAATGCCTGCAGCACCACCGTCGCGACTTTCGCCAACCAGCGATTGGTCATCCCGGCAATCGCGTTCTGCTCGTGGATCACCAGCGGCCGACCACTGATGCGCGCCATCAACCCGCCCGGGCCACTGGCAAAACCGCCCATGCCGAGCACAACATCGGCCTGGGTTTGCTGCAGCACCCGACGCGCCGCGAACAGCGCGCCGACCAGGCGAAACGGCGCCAGCAGCAAGGCTTTGACGCCCTTGCCGCGCAAACCGCTGATGGCAAGCAGATGCAGCGGTATCGCGCGTGCCGGCACCAGTTGTTCTTCCAGACCGCCACGGCTGCCAAGCCATTCGATCCGCCAGCCGCGGGCACGCAGCACATCCGCCACCGCAAGTGCCGGAAAAATATGACCGCCGGTGCCGCCGGCAGCGATCAGCAAACAAGGCGCGCTCATGCGGTCACCTCGTCTGCGTCTTCGAGCGATGCGGGTTCCGCACGTTGCGGCTCCGTTGCCAGGTTACGCACCCGCTCCGGTCGCACATTGCGCCCCACACCGGCCCGCAAGCGACGCTCGTAATCCACCCGCAAGACAAATGCGACCGCCGCCATCGTGACGATCACGGCATTGCCGCCGTAAGAAATGAACGGCAGCGTCAAGCCTTTGGTCGGCAACGCGCCGCTGGCCACACCGATGTTGATCAGCGCCTGCAAGGCAAACCAGGTCGCAATACCGACGCAGGCATAGGCCGGAAATGCCATTTCCGCTTTCAGCGCCAGCTGGGCGACGCGCAGAACGCGCAGCACCAGCAGCGCGAACAGCGTCAACACGGCGATCACACCGACAAAACCGAACTCTTCGGCAATCACCGCAAAGACAAAATCGGTATGCGCTTCCGGCAGGTAAGCGAGCTTCTGCAAGCTGTTGCCCAAACCCTGACCGGCCCATTCGCCGCGACCAAAAGCGATCAGGGATTGGGTCAGCTGGTAACCGCTGCCATACGGATCGGCCCACGGGTCCAAGAACGTTTTCAAACGCGCCAACCGGTATTCCGCTGACAACGCCACCACCGCCAATGCCGCACCGGCAACCAGACAAAGCGCGATAAACTGCCAGACTTTCGCCCCGGCCAAAAACATCATCGCCAGACAGGTCGCCGTGATCACGACACTGGCGCCGTAATCCGGCTCCAGCAACAGCAGGAAGGTGGTGAAGCCCAAAATGAGCAGCGGCCGGAAGAAGCCTTCAAAGCGCGTACGCAGCAATTCGTTGCGGCGCTGCAGATAGTCAGCCAGATAAATGATCACAAACAGCTTGGCGAGTTCGGACACCTGCACGGTGAACGCACCAACGCCGAGCCAGCGCTTGGCACCGTTGATCTCACGCCCCAGCAGCAACACCAGCACCAGCATGACCAAGCAGGCGACCAGCAAATGCATGGCAATCTTCTGCCAGTCAGCGCTCGGTCGGGTCAGGATCACCGCCGCAGCAACGCCGCCAATGCCGAGATACACCAAATGCCGGATGACAAAATAAAAACCGTTGTCATGCCGCTCCATCGCAAACGGCAGCGAACTGGACGCGACCATCAAGATGCCGAGCGCCAGCAGCAGCACAACCAAGCCAGCCAGCCAGCGGTCAAACACCGCTGGCGTTGCGTCGTTGCCATGGCTGTGGCCGAACCACTGTTGCAGGCGGACCATCATGGCAACGCCTCCACCGCCCGGGTGAACCGGTCGCCGCGCTCTTCGTAGTTGCGGAACATGTCCAGCGATGCGCACGCCGGCGACAACAGCACCGCATCACCGGCTTCGGCCAAATCGGCTGCCGACTTGACGGCCTCTTCGATACTGTCGACAAATTCCTGCCGCACCGTATCCGGCACCACCGCCGACACCCGCTCGGCATCACGACCGAGCAGCACCACGGCACGGGCATATTGGGCAAACGCCGGTGTCAGTGGCGACAAGTCCTGACCTTTGGCATCGCCGCCCGCGATGATCACGAGCTTGCCAGTGATGACCGGACCGATGCCGTTGATCGCTGCCAACGCCGCACCGACGTTGGTGGCTTTCGAATCGTTGTAAAAGCGCACGCTATTGTGTTCGCGCACCAGCACGCAGCGATGTGGCAAGCCTTGGAAGCTGCGCAAACCGTCGCGCAGTTTCGCAGCCTTGACGCCCACCGCTTCGCACAACGCCACCGCCGCCAGCACATTGGCGGCGTTATGCTCGCCTTGAATCGGCAAGTGCGCCAGATCGGCAAAGGCCTGTTCCCCCACAGTCAGGAAGCGGCGGCCATCGATATGCTCAACCCGATAGTCGGCATCGGTATGGTGCACGGCAAAGGCGACAAAGCGTCGGGCCTGATCAAAATCACGGCGCGTTTCCCGATCATCGGCATTGATCACGGCAACGGCGGCGTGATGGTATATGCGGGCCTTGGCTTGGGCGTACGCCGCCAGCGACGGATAGCGATCCATGTGATCTTCGCTGATGTTCAGCACAGTCGCGGCGGCGGCATGCAGGCTGTGCGTCGTTTCCAGCTGAAAGCTTGACAGCTCCAACACGTAGAAATCCGGCACCGGCAGCTCGAGCAAATCGAGCGCTGGAATGCCAATATTGCCGCCGACCAAGGCTTTCTTGCCGGCATGATTGAGCAAATGACCGGTCAGCATCGTCACCGTGCTTTTGCCGTTCGAGCCAGTAATGGCAATGATCGGCGCACGCGCGACCTGAACAAACAACTCGATATCGCCAATGACCTGCACACCGCGGCTGCGGGCGGCCACAATTGCCGGCTCGGCCAGCGCCAGCCCCGGCGACAGCACGATCACTTCCGCTCTTGCCAACAAGTCGGCATCGAGCGCGCCAAACTTGCACTCCACATCCGGCGCGATCTGTTTCAACTGATCAACGCCGGGCGGATTGGCCCGAGTATCGATGACAGCAAACGGCACGCCGCGGCTGCGCAGATAGCGCGCAACCGACACCCCGGTCTTGCCCAGACCGACGATCACATGAAAGCGACGTGCATCAACCATTGCTGCCTGTCCTTAACGCAGTTTCAGTGTGGCAAGCCCTGCCAGCACCAGGATCACCGTGATGATCCAGAACCGCACGATCACGCGCGGCTCCGGCCACCCCTTCAATTCAAAATGGTGATGAATCGGCGCCATCCGGAACACCCGGCGACCGGTCAGCTTGAACGATGCCACTTGCACCATCACCGACACGGTTTCCATGACGAACACGCCGCCCATCACGAACAGCACCAGTTCTTGCCGCACCAGCACCGCGACAATGCCAAGCGCCGCGCCCAGTGCCAGCGCGCCGACATCGCCCATGAACACCATCGCCGGATAGGTGTTGAACCAGAGAAAGCCCAAACCGGCGCCGACAATCGCGCCGCAGAACACTGCCACTTCACCGACGCCTTTGACGTAAGGAATTTGCAGGTATTCAGCGAACACAGTGTTGCCGGTGACATAGGCGAAAATGGCCAGCGCGCCGGCGACCATCACGGTCGGCACAATCGCAAGGCCATCCAGACCATCGGTCAGGTTGACGGCGTTGCTGGTGCCAACAATGACGAAATAGGTCAGCAGCACATAGAACGCGCCGAGCGGGATCAGCACATTCTTGAAGAACGGAATGATCAGGGTGGTCTCGGCCGGGCTGGCGGCATTCATATACAGATAAATTGCTGCCGCCAAACCAAACACCGACTGCCAGAAATACTTCCAGCGCGCGATGAGGCCCTTCGGGTCCTTGCGCACCAGCTTGATGTAATCATCAGCAAAGCCAATGGCGCCAAAACCGAGCGTGACCAGCAGGACAACCCAGACAAACCGGTTGTCCAAATTGGCCCACAGCAGCGTGCTGAGTGCAATCGACACCAGAATCAGGGTGCCGCCCATGGTCGGTGTGCCGGACTTGCTCAGATGGGTTTGCGGACCATCTTTACGCACGGTCTGACCAACCTGATAGCGACGCAGCCAATCGATCATCTTGGGACCGACGATCAGCGAAATCGCCAGCGAGGTCAGTACCCCAAGAATGGTGCGCAGGGTCAGGTAACCAAAGACATTGAAGCCGTGGTAGTACTGTTCGAGGTATTGTGCGAGCCACAACAGCATCAGTGCATCTCCCCTTGTTTGTTATCGTCGTTGGGGTTGGAAAGAGCAGAAACAACGCGCTCCATGCGTGCACTGCGGGATCCCTTGACCAGCACGACATGCTGGCGGGTCAAGGTCGACTCGAGCGCGGCAAGCAGCGGCTCGAATGCAGAAAAATGCTGGCCACCGGCACCAAACGCGGCGCTGGTATCGGCACTGAGCGTACCGAGCGTGAACAGAGCAGCCAGCTGTTTCTGTTTGGCGTACTGACCGACTTCGGCGTGAATGGCGGCGGCCTCGTTGCCGAGCTCGCCCATGTCACCGAGCACCAGCACCGGCTTACCGGGCAGGCTGACCAACAGATCGATGGCCGCTTTCACCGATGACAGATTGGCGTTGTAGGTGTCGTCGATCAGCGTTGCACCACAGCGCGCCTGCTTGCGCACCAAGCGACCACCGACCACCGGCGTTGCCGCCAAACCGCGGGCAATCTTGTCGAGCGGCAATTGCAACGCTTCGGCCATCGCTGCCGCAGTCAGCGCATTCATGACATTGTGTTGCCCCGGCACCGGCAGCTGCACCGCCACCCGACCACGCGGAGTCACCAGCGTGAAGTGCGCGCAAGCGTCGGCATCCAGCGTGATTTGCTCGGCATGCACATCGGCACTCGGCTGGCTGCCGAACCGGAGACTGCGACGGGCGCCGATGGCGGCGCGCAGAATCGGCTGGAACAGCGCATCTTCGTTCAACACAGCGACGCCATCGGCTGGCAACGCGGCATAAATTTCGCTCTTGGCATGGGCAACGCCTTCGAGCGAACCAAACCCTTCCAGATGGGCGGCGCCGATCAAGGTGATCGCCGCCACGGTCGGTTCGGCAATGCCGGCGCAGTAGGCAATCTCGCCGCCGTGGTTCGCGCCCATCTCGATCACCGCGTACTTGTGTTCGGCGCCGAGCCGGAACAGTGTCAGCGGCACACCAATGTCATTGTTGAGATTGCCGAGCGTGGCCAGGGTTTCACCGTCCTGACGCAGGATGCTGGCGATCATTTCCTTGACGGTGGTCTTGCCGGCGCTGCCGGTCAGGCCGACCACGGTGGCGCCACAGCGCCGGCGCCAGGCACGCGCCAGATCACCAAGTGCAATGCGGGTATCGGCCACGACGATTTGCGGTACCGACAGCGGCAGTTGCCGCTCGACCAACACGGCGATGGCACCGCCAGTGACGGCCGCAGCGGCAAAATCATGAGCGTCAAAGCGCTCACCACGCAGCGCAACGAACAGCGACTCCGCGACGGCCTGACGGGAATCGGTATTGACCGCACGCACGATGGACGCGGCCGCAGCGGCAGCGCCAACCAGCTGGCCGCCGGTCGCCTGAGCGATATCGATCAAGCGCATCGTGATCACGGCCGCGCTCCCTGCCATTGCTGCAACAATTCCTGGACCACCGCCACTTCCGAATACGGTGTGCGCTCGCCATGGGCTTCGACGTAAGCTTCGTGGCCTTTGCCGGCGAGCAACACGGCATCGCCCACCTGCAGTTCCGACAGTATCGTTGCGATTGCTTGCTTGCGATCGGCAATGAAGCGAACCTGCTGACCGGCTTTCATGTCGGCACGAATGTCGTTGGCGATCGCCAGCGGGTCTTCCGAACGCGGATTGTCGTTGCTGAGCAGCACGACATCGGCAAAGCGTTCAGCAATGGCGCCCATTTCCGGCCGCTTGCCTTTGTCGCGATCGCCGCCACAGCCAAACACCACGGCGACTTTGCCATGGCAGTGCAGGCGCAGCGCCATCACGGCTTTTTCCAGCGCATCCGGCGTATGGGCGTAATCCACCACCACCAGCGGCTTGTCGCCGCCACCAAAGCGCTCCATGCGACCAGCAATCGGCCGCACGGTGCCGAGCACGCCAGCGACATCATCGAGCGCATAACCGTTGGCGCACAGTGCCGTCAGCGCCGCCAGCAAATTGCTGAGGTTGAACTCACCGAGCAACGGGCTTTGCAACAGCTTGCGACCCCACGGCGTGACAATTTCCGCCAGGATGCCGTCGTTGCTGTAATGAATGCGTTCGGCATGCACACTGCCGGCAACACCGGGCATGGTGTGGGCACGCGTGCCGTAGGAATATTTCGCGGCAGTGATGGCCGTATCGGCCAGCAGCTCGCGACCGAACTCGTCGTCGGCATTGATCACGGCATGCTGCAAACCGGGCCAGACAAACAGCCGACGCTTGGCGGCGCCGTAAGCGGCCATCGTGCCGTGGTAATCGAGGTGATCACGGGTCAGGTTGCTGAAAATGGCGGTGCGAAATTGCAGTGCCTCGACCCGCCCCTGATCCAGCCCGTGCGACGACACTTCCATCGCGGCAGCGCGGGCCCCCTGCTTGACGCCATCGGCCAGCAAGCGTTGCAGTGCAATCGCATCGGGCGTGGTGTGCCGCCCCGGCTGCAACGCGCCATACAAGCCATAACCGAGCGTGCCGAGCACAAACGTCGGCCCCTGCAGACGGGTCAACGCCGCCGCCAGCAACTGGCTGGTCGTGGTTTTCCCGTTGGTGCCTGTCACACCATACAGCGGCAGCTTGCTGCTGGCATCGCCATACAGTTTCGCCGCCAGCGCCGACACCCGCATGCGCAGATTCGGCACCGCGACGATCCGCGCATCGCCATTCGCGGCTTCCGCCAATGCGGCAACCGCACCTTTGGCGAACGCATCGTTGATGAATTTGCGGCCATCAGTGGTGGTGCCAGCCAGCGCGATGAACACATCACCAAACTGGACGTCGCGGCTGTCCAGTGTGAGCCGGCTGACCGGCACCGCGGCCAGCGCCGCCGGCACCAGCACGCGCTCATCGGCGAGCAATTGTTGCAGGGTCAGATTGCCGTTCAACTCAGGCATCGTTGCCTCCTGCGGCTTGTTTGGTTGCGAGCGGTTGTTGGGCGACACGCACTACCGATTCGTCATCCGGCGCCACGTTGATCAGGCGCAGCGCCTGCTCCATCACGGTACTGAACACCGGCGCAGCGATATCGCCACCGTAGTGCTTTTCGCCGTTCGGTTCATCGACCACGATCACCATCGACAGTCGCGGCCTGTCGCATGGCGCGATACCGGCGAACACCGAGAAATATTCATCGCTGTATCCGCCGGGCACCGCTTTGTGCACCGTGCCGGTTTTGCCCGACACGCAATAACCGCCGACTTTTGCCTGCTTGCCGGTGCCGCCGTCTTTGACCACTTCTTTCATCATCGCCAACACTTGTCCGGCAATGCGTTCATCCACCACCCGCTCACCGATCACGCCGTCTTTGACTTTCAGCAGACTGACCGGCCGCTTGATGCCGCCGCTGGCGAGCGTGGCGTACACACTGGCGAGTTGCAGCGGGCTGGCAGTCAGGCCATAACCGTACGAGGCGGTGGCCAATTCAAACTTTGACCAGCGCTTGTCGATCTTCAGCCGGCCGGCGGTTTCGCCCGGGAAACCGGTACCGAGCGGCAGGCCCAAACCGAATCGTTGATAGGTACCGAGAAATTGCTCTTTCGGCAAACTGAGCGCCATTTGTGCAACACCCACATTGCTCGATTTGCGAATGACGCCGGTGACATCAAGCACGCCGTAATTGTGGATGTCGCGCACCCAGGAACCACCGACGCGCATCTGGCCCGGCCGGGTATCAATGACGGTGCCCGGCGAATACTTGCCGGATTCGAGCGCACTGATCACCACCAGCGGCTTGACGGCCGAACCCGGCTCAAACATGTCGGTGATGGCGCGATTGCGGGTCGCACCTTTCGGCCGATCGTTGCGCTTGTTCGGGTTGTACGACGGCCAGTTCGCCATCGCCAGCACTTCACCGGTTTCAACATCAAGAATCACTGCCGAGCCGGCACGGGCGCGGTGTTTTTTCACCGTGTCGCGCAGCTCGCGGAAGGTCAGTGTCTGCAAGCGGCTGTCGATGGACAACAGAATGTCCTGGCCCGGCTCGGCATCCTTGACCACGCCTTTGGATTCGATCACCCGGCGTTTGCGATCCAGAATCTGCCGCTCGGTGCCGTGGGTAGCGGTCAATTGTTCATTGAACGCCCGCTCGATGCCCTCAATGCCCTGCTCGTCGATATTGGTGAAGCCAACCAGATGCGCCGACACTTCACCGGTCGGATACGAGCGGCGGTATTCGCGGGTCAGGTGCACACCCGGCAGATCGAGCTGACGAATCAATTGCGCAACGGTCGGTTCCAGTTGCCGTTTGGCCCAGACGAAATGCTTGTTGGCATTGCTGTCGACCAGCTTGTTCAGGGCTTTGGTTTTCAAGCCGAGCATCGCGGCCAACTGATGCCAGGCCGTGCTGTCGCGCATGCCTTCGACATCGTGCTTGTCGATGATTTCTTTCGGATCGAGAAACACCGATGCCACTTCCAGCGACACCGCCAGTTCCTGACCATTGCGGTCCAGAATGCTGCCGCGGTAACTGGCAATGGGCGCGTCGCGCAGCGCCCGTGCCGCGCTTTCTTTTTGCAAAAACGAGTGTTCGACCAGCTGCAAATAACCGGCCCGCACACCGAGCCCGACAAAGCCGAGCACCAGCACGCCGCCCAAGAAATAGAAGCGCCAGTTGTGCAGCGGATAATTGCGCCGGGTGTCGGCACTGGCTTTCGCGCCGCCGGATTTCAGATTGCTGCTGCTCATCGCTTTGGCAACCGGGCTTTTCGCAGGCGTTTTCTTGTCGGCGGCAGTCATTGTTCCACCACCCGTTCGTTTTCAACGCCCACCCGCTCCATGCCGAGCTTGGTTTTCGCCACGGTTTCCACGCGGCCATGTTCAGCCAGTGCGGCTTGACCCAGTTTCAGGCTGCGGAACTCGCTGTCCAGATCATCACGCTGCTTTTCCAACGCTTCCAGTTCGGCGCGTGCCATCCGGGTCTGGTGCGCACTCCAGACAACAGCGAGCGCCGACAGCAAGGTCAGCAGCGCCAGCATGGCCACACCCACGCCGAAGCCACGCAGACTGGTCAGCATGGCTTTGAGCAGGGAGGGTTGATTTGGCGTCGCGCTCATCAGAGCTTCTCCGCCACGCGCAGCACCGCGCTGCGCGAGCGCGGGTTGCGGGCAATTTCTTCTTTGCTCGGCAGGATTTTGCCCAGCGACTTGATGCGGGAATGGATCTCGCTGGCGCGGATAGGCAGGTCTTTTGGCAGATCGTCGCCTTTGGCTTCGCGCTTGAAATACTGTTTGACGATACGATCTTCGAGCGAATGGAAGCTGATCACGGCAACGCGGCCGCCCGGCGCCAAAACCTCCAGCGCCTGCGGCAACACCCGCTCGACTTCGCCAAGCTCGTCGTTGACGTGCAGACGCAGTGCAAGAAAGGTGCGGGTGGCCGGATGCTTGTGTTTTTCGTGACGCGGCAGCGCGTCGGCGACGATATTGGCGAGCTGGACCGTACGGGTGATTGGCTCGACCGCGCGCGCCGCGACAATGGCGCGGGCGATGCGACGCGACTGGCGCTCTTCGCCGAGGCGATAGAGCACGTCGGCGATGGCTTCATCCGTCGCCGTGGCGAGAAAGGCGGCTGCGCTTTGTCCCCGCGTGGGATCCATGCGCATGTCCAGTTCTCCGTCACGCATAAAGCTGAAACCGCGCGCCGCTTCATCCAGTTGAGGCGACGACACGCCCAAGTCCATCAGCACGCCATTGACCTTGCCGGTCATGCCGCGCCGTGCAATCAGTTCGGCGAGCTGCGAAAACGCGCCCTGCTCGATCGAAAACCGCGGGTCGGCGCCGAATTTTTCCTGCGCCGCCGCAATCGCCTGCGGATCTTTATCAATGCCGAGCAGCCGGCCCGCAGGTCCCAGCTGCTGCAAAATCAAACCGCTATGGCCGCCACGACCAAAGGTCGCGTCGACATAAAAACCATCGGCACGCACCGCCAGCGCTGCCACCGATTCGTGCAGGAGTACCGTCTCGTGCATGGGTCTGTCCCCTTAGAACGAGAGCGCTGGCAAATCAGCGGTATCGGTACCGTGCGCTTCGATGTCGACCCGGATCTGTTCATCCCAACGGATCGCATCCCAGAGCTGGAACACCTTGCCTTGGCCGACCAACATCGCATCCTTGGTCAGGCCGCACTGCTCGCGCAGCACCGCCGGCAGCAACATGCGGCCGGCACTGTCGAGCTCCACTTCACTGGCAAACCCCATCAGGATGCGTTTGATGCGCTGGTGCACCGGGTTGGTGTTCGACAACTTCTCGAGGTCTTGCTCGAGCCGCTCCCAGGCCGGCATCGGAAACACCAGCAGGCAAGGCAGGCTCAAATCACGGGTGACGACCAGTTGGCCGGCGCAGAGGTTTTGCAAGGCGTCACGGTGCCGGGCCGGCATGGCGATGCGGCCTTTGGCGTCTACCGAGATGGCACTTGCCCCGCGAAACACGACTGTCCTGTCCTTCCGTCACTGGTTTAGGTGCGCTGGCTACGTGTGATCCACAAATCGACACGTTTCCCCACTTTTCGCCACTATAGAAACGAGGTGGATCAGCGTCAAGCAAATTCCCGCTTTCAATCGGGTAAATAACGCTTGTGTGACAAGGACTTAGCGCTGGATCACAGCTTGTGGATAAGTACCAATTGGAAGGAAGAAAAGGAAATCAAAACCTTGGCTGCGGAACGTGAGAATTCACTTTAAGTTCGGTCAAGAAGCGCCTGCCTCGGCGCACCGGAAAGAAGGGGGAAGAAAAGTTGGGAGTCGGCCGATAAGCCGGATTCTGTCGAGGACAGTCATTCCTCTGGGCCGCCTGTCACCAGTCGGCTCAAGCAACCTACCCGCGTCCAGCGCGGGCCACGCCATTGGACGCCTATTTGGTCTTG
>DASUEK010000393.1:0-3436 GCA_036275115.1 Permianibacter sp.
TTGCCTGCGCCGGTTTACGCCGCCGGCTGTTCGCGCTGGGTGAACTTGGCCAGCACGCCGGCCAGTTTCTGCGCCATTTCACGCCGGTCGACGATCATGTCGATGGCGCCTTTTTCCAGCAGGAATTCCGAGCGCTGGAAGCCCGGCGGCAGCGTTTCGCGCACGGTCTGTTCGATGACGCGCGGACCGGCGAAACCGATCAACGCGCCTGGCTCGCCGACATTGATGTCGCCGAGCATGGCAAACGACGCCGAGACGCCGCCCATGGTCGGGTCGGTTAGCACCGAAATGTACGGCAGGCGTTCACGCGACAAGCGCGCCAGTGCGGCCGACGTTTTCGCCATCTGCATCAGGCTCAGCAGCGCTTCCTGCATGCGGGCGCCGCCCGAAGCCGAGAAGCAAACGAGACCGCATTTGTCCTGGATGGCCTGATTGACCGCGCGGACAAATTTCTCGCCGACCACCGAGCCCATCGAGCCGCCCATGAACGAGAACTCAAACGAGCAGACCACGACCGGCACACCTTTGACGGTGCCCTTGACCGCGATCAGCGCGTCTTTCTCGCCACTGCTCTCTTGTGCCGACGCAATGCGGTCTTTGTACTTCTTCGAATCCTTGAACTTCAGCGCGTCGACCGGCTCCAGATTGCCAGCCAGTTCGACCCGGCCCTTGGCATCCAGAAAGGCATCGAGACGGGCGCGGGCGCCAATCCGCATATGGTTGCCGCACTTCGGGCACACCTCGAGGTTGCGCTCCAGCTCAGCCCGGTACAGCACCGCGCTGCACTGCTCGCACTTGTTCCAGAGCCCTTCCGGCACCGAACGTTTCTTATCGGTCGCAGGTTCCTTGACCCGCGGCATCAAGCGTTCAAACCAGCTCATCGCTCACTCATTCAAAGCCCGGCCCGAAGCCGGTGGGGCGGCAAGTTTACACCGGTGTCTTAAGTAGTTGAATGACTGGCACATCCGAGCACTTGCGGCAGCGCATCAGCATACCTATGCAACGCTATTGCATAACCATGCACGCCGGCCTACAATCCGCCCCGCGCAAGGCCCGACAAGACCGAACAAAGGAGCATCGTCTCCCTCCACTGGTGCGCTAAGGGACCCCAGGCAAATCCGGGTCCGTCTCCTCGACACGAGCAGGCGGGCTGATTAGCCAACCACCAGTCGAGAGAAACCGGTCATGACCCTTGAGCGTCATCTGGGCGATCGCCTATCTGCATTTTCTGCCGCCGAAGCCCGCATCCAAACCCCGTGTCTGGTGGTCGATCTGGCCGTCATTCGCCAACGCTACGTCCAGCTCGACAAGGCCTTTCCCACCGCCGCGATTTATTACGCCGTCAAAGCCAACCCGAGTCCGGAAGTGATCGGTCTGGTCCGCGATCACGGCGGCTGCTTTGACATCGCCTCGCGCTACGAGCTCGACAAGGTGATGAGTCTCGGCGTCAGCCCGGCCCGGGTCAGCTTCGGCAACACCATCAAGAAAGCGCGCGACATTGCCTACTTCTATGAAAAAGGCGTGCGCCTGTTCGCCACCGACAGCGCGTCCGATTTGGCACAAATCGCCGAACACGCGCCGGGTGCGCAAGTCTATGTGCGGGTGCTGACCGAAGATCGCCCCGGCGCCGACTGGCCGCTGTCGCGCAAATTCGGCTGCGAGCCGAAAATGGCCATTGATCTGATCAAACAAGCGCGCGCGCTGGGCCTGTACCCGCGCGGCGTGTCGTTCCACGTCGGCTCGCAGCAGCGCGATCTCGACGCCTGGGGCGCCGCACTCGATCGGGTCAAACTGATTTTCGACGCCGCCTGGCAAGCCGGCATCGCGCTGGATCTCATCAACCTCGGCGGTGGTCTGCCCGGCAACTACATCAACCCGACGCCGGAACTGCGCCGCTACGCCGACGTGATCGAAGCCGCGATCACCGAACGCTTCCCGCACACCCCGGTGAAACTCATCATGGAACCGGGCCGCTACCTCGTCGCCGATGCCGGCGTGCTGGTCACCGAAGTCGTGCTGGTGTCACGCAAAGACGACAACGGCCCGCGCTGGGTCTATGTCGACGCCGGCAAGTTCGGCGGCCTGATCGAAACACTCGACGAATCGATCAAGTATCCGATTTATACGAACGCTGAAAACCCGGCTGCCAGCGAACCGGTGATTCTTGCCGGCCCGACCTGCGACAGCGCCGACATCCTGTACGAGAAGCACCAATACCCGATGCCGCTGTCACTGAAAGCCGGCGATCGCGTGTACTTCGTTGGCACCGGCGCCTACACCACCAGCTACAGCGCCGTCGAGTTCAACGGATTCCCGCCGCTGGCATCGTTCTATTACGACAGCCAGGCGGCTGACGCCAATGCGATGGCGGCAAGCAAGAGGTGTGCGGCCTGAGCCACGGCAACAAAAGCAGCCGTAACAAGCAACAAAATGGGGCGCCACGGCGCCCCATTTTGTTGTGCTGTTTTTTGTGCCAAGCAAAATCAAGCGGCAAAAGCGATCGATACGGCAAAAAAGCGAACCTGACCACCGCTCAGCGCCGTGTTTTCAACCATTGCGGCAAGTGCTGAATATCATGCAGCTGATCCAGCGGCTCATGGGCCAGCAGATCCGCGAGATCGTGGGCACCATATGTCGCCGCCAGCCGGTCGACGTTTGCCCGCTTCGCCATTTCCATATCGAAACCAGTATCGCCCACCACAATCGCCCGCGACGCCGGGGTATCGGTTTCTTTCAGGATATCCAGCACCATCTGCGGATGCGGTTTGCCTTCGGCTTCATCCGAGCAGCGCGAGGTGTGGAAGAACTGATCCAAGCCCACTTCTTTCCAGGCCCGCTCCAAACCATAGCGCGCCTTGCCGGTGGCAACAGCCAAGACAAAACCAGAATCCTTTAACCAATCCAGTGTTTCGCGAGCGCCATCGAACAGTGGCGTCGGTGTCGGATCGGTTTCAACGAACGCAGTCCGGTATTCCTGCTTCAGGGCTTCCAATTGATCGGGATGCGCGCCCGGAAACAGAATCTCGTACACCGCCGGCAACGACAAGCCGATGATGCCTTTGACGGCATCCTCCGCCGGCACCGGCAGTTCCGCACGCTCGGCTGCCGCACGCATCGACGAGACAATGCGACCGACCGAGTCGATCAACGTGCCGTCCCAGTCAAAAATGATCAGGTCGTAAGGTTTATTGGTCATGAATCACTACTGTGAAGGAATCTGGAGATCAAATTGAGGGCAATAACCCGCAACTCAAGCGGTTGATTGGGCCCGAGCAACCGCCAACACCGCTTCCAACTCCTCCGGCAACGGCGCATTGACCGTCACCGCTTTTCCGGAAGCCGGATCGATAAAGCTCAACGACGCTGCGTGCAGGAACAGCCGTTTCAGGCCGAGCTTGCCGGCCAGCGCGACGGTTTCGTCGGTGCCGTATTTGTC
>DASUEK010000394.1:0-2122 GCA_036275115.1 Permianibacter sp.
TTCACGCGCCCGCACGATGCCCTGCCAAGAGCGCTCGTCTTTGATAAGGATCTCGCGCAGGTCTTCCGGAATGGGCATTTCCGCGAAGGCACTGACGTCAGCGCCGCCGCTGTTGCCAACCGGCACTTTGCCGAGCAGCGAACCGACAAAGCCGCCGATGATGCGAATCAGTTGGCCGGTGATCTCCCAGAGATCGCGCCGCTGCCAACCGACTTTCAGAAACCAGACGTGGCTGCGGGTGTGCGGCAGAGCATGATGCTGGCCGAGGATGTGAGCGCGCTCCAGCAAACGATACGCTTCGCGCCAATCCTGACGGCCATAGGCGGCCTGTGCGGCCAGCATTTCCTGTTCAAACGCGGTACGCAACTGCGGATGCATCATGACAACCAGCTCTGCCCGGCTTGCTCGCGCACCAGCGCGGCAAGAAAACGAATGTGCGCAGCATTATCATTCAAGGCCGGCACATAACTGGCCCGCTCTCCACCGGCGTCGACGAAATCATGGGCGGCCCGCTCGGCGATTTCTTCCAAGGTTTCCAGACAATCGGCCGAGAATCCGGGGCAAATCAAATCCACCGATTTGAGGCCAGCTTTGGCTTGTTCGGCGAGCCATTGATCGACATAGGGTTGCAACCACGGCTCGCGACCAAAACGCGATTGATAGCAGTGTTGCCATTGGCTGTCTTTGAGGCCCAGTTCGGCAGCCAATAATTGCGTGGTGCGCTCGCATTGCGCCGCATACGGGTCACCCAAGCGCACAAAACGCTGCGGCAGGCCGTGATAGGAGAACACCAACTTCTCGGCCTGGCCATGCTGCTGCCAATGCGAGCGAACGCTGTCGGCGAGCGCCGCGATGTAGCCCGGGTGATCGTGATAATCCTTGATCATGCGCAGCTCCGGCAGATGCCGGCATGGCGCCAGCGCATCGGCAACACGGTCGAACACCGAGCCGGTGGTGGCGCCGGAAAATTGCGGGTACATCGGCAACACCATGACCCGACTGACACCGGCCTGGCGCAGCTCCAGCAAACCGGCTTTCAGTGACGGATTGCCGTAGGTCATGCCGAGCGCCACCGGAACATCGCAACCCAGCTGGTTTTTCAGTTCGGCTTTCAGCGCGGCGACCTGACGCAAACTGATCGCGCGCAGCGGCGAATCGTCCTGCCAGACCGACGCGTAGGCTTTTGCGACTTTGCCCGGTCGTATGTTCAGGATGACGCCGTTCAGGATGAACCACCACAGCCAGCGCGGCGCATCGACCACCCGACGGTCGGACAGAAACTCTTTCAGGTAGCGCCGCACCGCACCGCGGGTCGGCGCATCGGGCGAGCCGAGATTGACCAGCAAAAGACCAAAAGGCGCCGAAGTGGCGCCTTTTGTTTGCGTGGCTGCAACCGCTGGGGTTGCGGGGTAAGTCGGCTGACTCACTTGGCCTCCAACGCCTCGAAAATATGATCGCGCACTTGTTCCATCGGGCCGACACCTTCGACGCGGATGTAGCTCGGTGCGCCCATGTCACCTTCTTCAGACCAATTACGGTAGTAATCGATAAGCGGTTTGGTTTGGGTGTGATAAACCTCGAGACGCTTGCGTACGGTCGCCTCTTTGTCGTCGTCACGCTGCATCAGCGGCTCGCCGGTGACATCGTCCTTGTCGGCGACTTTCGGCGGGTTGTATTCGATGTGGTAAACACGACCCGATGCCGCGTGCACGCGACGACCGGACAAGCGCTTGACGATCTCTTCGTCTTCGACGACGAATTCGACCACATGATCGACATCAATGCCGTTGGCACGCATCGCATCGGCCTGTGGAATGGTGCGCGGGAAACCGTCGAGCAGGTAACCGTTCTTGCAGTCGTCCTGGCTCAGGCGCTCTTTGACCATGGCGATGATGAGTTCATCAGTGACCAGCTGGCCGGCATCCATGATGGCCTTGGCCTTGAGGCCAAGCTCGGTGCCCGCCTTGACCGCGGCGCGCAGCATGTCACCGGTCGAGATCTGCGGAATGCCGTACCGATCCTTGATGTACTGCGCTTGCGTTCCCTTGCCCGCACCCGGGGCGCCCAACAGAATGATACGCATCAATGGCTCCAGCGCCCTGACCAGTCCAGGGCATGAAAA
>DASUEK010000395.1:0-2446 GCA_036275115.1 Permianibacter sp.
TTCGATCCACCCTTCCGGTCCGCTGGCGGCGCGCACCCGGACAAATCCGGTGCCCGGCGCTTTTTCCATGATCTGCACCGGCTCGCCGGCTTTGATCTGGTTGATCGCTTTTTGTTCTTTGGCGGCGCCCGCGCGCAGCGACGCGGTCAGCTGATCAGTGATGTAGTAGGTGGTCTCGGCCGCCGACAACGGCATGGCGCAGATCAGCACCCACCAAAACGCCAGACTGCAACCGCTGCAGGGCTTGTTCAATTGCACGGTTTTCCTCCCATGTCGCCGATCGAACCGATGACACCAATCCCGCTGACACCGTCGCAGGGACCAGCGTTGCGGTGCGCATTGGCACCGCCGCGTTCGGCGCTGCGATTGTAGCAGCGCCGCCGCAGGCGTCAGCAGCGTCGGCACGGGTTTTCGCTGTCAGCACCGCCCTCTTCCACTACAATGCCGGCCATTGCCCGCCGACCGACAGCTGCATTTGCCATGGGCCGAGAACTCGAACTGAAACTGGCGACCGATCCCGACACCCTTGCCGCTTTGGTGGCGACCCGCCTGCCGGCAGGCTGGCACGCCGGCCCGTGGCAATCGCACCGGCTCGGCAACCGTTATTTCGATACCGATGATCACGAACTGCGCGATCGCGGTGTCTCGCTGCGGCTGCGTCAGGACGACAACCAGTTCACCCAGACCATCAAAAGCGCCGGCAGCAGCCTCGGCGGTCTCCATCGCCGCAACGAATGGAACGTCCAGGTCGCGGGACCGGAACTGGATCCGGTGCGCTTGCCGGAAACCGAATGGACGCCATGGCTGACCAGCCTGTGGCGGCAACAGAAGCTGCTGACCGTGTTCAGCACCGATTTCGAACGCAAAGCGCGCGAGCTGCGCCACGACAGTGGCACCGTGGTTGAACTGGCGCTTGATCACGGCGCGGTGCACGCCAACGAAGAACACGATCCGATCAGTGAAGTCGAACTGGAATTGCTGAGCGGCGATCCGGCGCCGCTGTTTGAACTGGCGCGGCAACTCGCCAGCCACCATCCGCTGCATCCGGACAGCCGCAGCAAAGCCGAACGCGGTTACCGCCTGCTCGGCTGGCAGGAACCGGCCACCGCCCGGCTGCAACCGATTCTGATCAAGGAAGGTGCCACGCTCTGGCAATTGCTGCACGACAGTGTGCAAAACGCCTGGCAACACTGGCAGCTGTACGAAAAGGAGTTTGTCAGCAAACCGTCGGTGGTCGCGGCCGAACAAATGCGACGCGCACTCGGCCTGTTCCGGCATGCCCTGGTCTGCTACAGCGGCCTGCCGTTGCCGGTGGCCATGCACGGCTGGCGCCGGCAACTGACTCACATGCTGCAGGCGTTTCGCTGGGTTGGTCTGGCGCGCGCGCAGCAAGCAGCCGATGACATCGTCTGGTCGACCCAGGGCGAAGATTATTTGCCGCATCACGACGAGCTGCTCGAACAGCTGCCGGACGAGCGCGATTTTGCGCCCGGCATTGTCGCGGTCGAACAGCTGCTCGACAGCCGGCGCTACGCACTGTTTGCGCTCGACGTTGCCCAGTTCCTGTTGCAACCGCCGGGCGATATTGATCCGCCGCTGCTGCAACCGGCCAGCGAGCGCGCCACCGAACTCGTGATCCGGCAATGGGAAGCGCTGCAGAAAATCTGGGATGCGGCGCCGCAATCGCCGGATTTTGGTTACTACGAGCGACAGAAACGGCTGCTGCGCCGGGCGCTCTGGTCCTGTTTGATTTTCGGTGAGCTGTTCGACGAGCGGCAGCGCGCGCTGTTCATCAACCCGTGCCGCGATTTGCTGGCCGGCATCCAGGACAACCAGACACTGGCGAGCCTTGATCAACTCGGCCGGCAACTCAGTGATGATCAATACCGCGACTTCACCGGCTGGCTGTTTGCCCAGCGCGAAACCCTGTGGAGCGCACTGCAGTTGACCCGCGAATTCGCTTTGCGCGCGGAACCGGAGACACTGGAAAACGGCTGAAGCGGCTTTTCATGGCACCAACAAAAAACGCCCCGCAATGGGGCGTTTTTTGATTTGCCACAACCGCTGCGAACTCAGTTGGTCGCCGCTGCTTCCGGCGCCGCTTCGGCACCTTCTTTGGCGCAGCTCCAGCCCATGCCGGTGAGCTTGTCGATCAGGCCCTGCGCCTTCTCGGCACATTGCGCCACCTCGACGTTGTAATGCCACAGCGTCTTGGCCGGCTCGCCCGGCTGTTCGGTGTCTTTGCTGTACTGGACATCGCACGGCTTGCTGGTGTCGTTGTCCATGTGCACCACCGCAACCTTGCGCACGTTGTCACCCATTTTGCAGACCGTCACATCGGCGTGTGCGGCGCCGGCCATGACCAATGCACTGATAAGCCACATTGCTTTCATTTTATTGCCTCCTCCCTGAACACGGGGCCGGCAAAGTGTGAGCGCAGGCGCCG
>DASUEK010000396.1:0-5746 GCA_036275115.1 Permianibacter sp.
GCGTGGTCAGCCGCGCTCAGTAACGCATCGAGATCGTCGCCGTCGGTCGGGTAAGCGGCGACACCGATGCTGGTGCCGACGGTCAAGGTATCGGTGCCGAACAGCAGCGGTTTGGCAACGGCGCGGTGCACGCGTTTGATCAGCGAATCGAGCGCCGGGCCGGCTTCGGTATCGGGTAACAGTGCGAGAAATTCATCGCCGCCGATGCGCGCGAGAAAATCGGTTTCGCGCAGGCAGGCTTGCAGTTGCTGGGCGACATGCACGAGCAGCGCATCGCCGGCGGCGTGACCGAACTCATCGTTGATGCGCTTGAAGCCATTCAGGTCCAGATTGAGCAGGACAAACGGTCGCTGACTGCGCCGCGCCAGCGCCATCATTTCGCTGGCGCGTTCGTCAAAGCGCAGGCGGTTGGCGACACCGGTGAGCGGATCGTGCCGGGCCAGTTGCTGAATTTGATAACGGTCGCCGATCAGCACCCCAACCATGAACGCAATGATCAGCGCCAAGGCGGTGCTGAGCAGGTACATCGCGCCGATTTGCCATTCGCTGCGGGTGCCGGTCCAGCCAGCGCGCGGACGGGCCGCGAGTTGCCAGCTGCCGCCGGGCAACAGCACCTCGAGCAGGCGCGCTTCGCCATCCGTGAACAATTCAGCGCGGCCAAAAAAAACATCGCCATTGGCGCCGAGACCATCACGGCCACGCAGGGCAAATTCGACCGGCCCCTGTAACTCCAGACCGGCGCTCGCCAGAATCGGCCGGGTATCAAGCGCCACTGACGCCACGCCCCAGTAGCGAACGCCACCATCGGGTTGGCTCAGCAGCACCGGAATGCGATTGATGAGACCGACGCCGCCTTGCGCCAACTCGACCGGGCCATTGAGCACCGGCTGCCAGTCACGCATCAGCCGTTCGACGGAGCCACGCTGGCCGGGGGTATCGAGATAACGCAGACCGAGCACACGCTCGTTGCCGGCCAGCGGATAGACATAGCGCACGACGTTGTCGGGCGCGACGGCGATGCTGCGGATATTGGGCCGCAAGCGCACCAGCGTCGCGGCCACCCGCTCGAACTGCTGGGTGCTGAAATCCGGGTTGGCAGAGATAAACGCGGCCACGCCCCAACCGAGATAAAGCGAGCTGTTCAGCTCCGACTCCAGCCGGGCCCGCACGGTACCCGCTTCGGCCAGCACGGCGCTGCGCTGTTCTTCCCGGCCGCGCTGCACCTCCAGCCAGACCAGATACCAGCCGAGCGCCAAGGCCAGCAGCCCGGCCAGCACCGCTGCCGCCCAGGCGCGGCGCTGACCGACCCGGCGATGTCCCTGTTGCTGGCCCTGCGGTTGAGCGCGCGTCACGCCAAGCCTCCTGCCCTGTCCTTGCACTGAGCATAAACCAGCCACCGGCACTTGCGCTGCGCGCAGCGCAGCATTTGTGCCCTCGGTCACTGCCCGGCGCACGGCAAAACCCGGTTACATCCGATCACCGACTTAGCAAGTCTTTAAGGTTTTCTTAGCAGCTATTTAGCAACCTCGGAAACATCTGCTCGCTACGATGGCAATCATCCAAACGCCGGCGGGATGGCCGGCGTCTGAAGCAAAACCCGAGCGTCAATCCGGGCGTCGGCCCGGCCACAGGAGTGAACACCATGTCCCGTCAACACCTGCCTTCTCGTTACAACAGCTATGCCCTGGTCCACAAAGGCCTGCGCGCATTCATGATGCACACGTTGAGCAAAGCGGGAACCGCCGACTGGCAGGACGGTGATGATTGCGCCAACGTGCTGATGACGGTGCGCCATCTCGCCGACACCTGTCGCAGCCATCTGCAGCACGAAAACCAGTTCATCCATAAAGCGATGGAAGCCCGGCAACCCGGCTCGGCCCGTCACGGCGAACTCGACCACCACGAGCACGAACAAGCCATCAACGGTTTGCTGGCCGATTGTGATCGCATTGAGCGCAGCACGAGCAGCGAGCGCAACCAGCTCGGCGCCATGCTGTATGACCGGCTGGCACTGTTCATTGCCGAGAATCTGGAGCACATGGCGATGGAAGAAGTGGATCACAACGCCGTGCTCTGGCGGCATTACAGCGATGCCGAAATCCATGCCATCGAGCAGGCCCTGGTCGCGTCGATCGCGCCGGAAAAAGCCATGCACTTCCTGCGCTGGATGCTGACGGCCGCCACCCCGGCCGAACGCGCCGACAAACTGCGCGGCATGCGGGCGCACATGCCGCCGGAAGTGTTTATGGGCGTACTCGCGATGCTGCAACCGCTGCTGTCGGCCACCGACTGGCACAAGCTGCAGCTGGCGCTGGAATTGAGTTCGCCTTTTGACGGCTGTGACCCGGCCGAGCTCGATGCGTTCAGCAACCAGCGCCGGAGCTATGTCGCGCCGCAAAAAGCGGTGGCATAAGGTGGCCATCGGCGTGACGCGGTACGGACTGGTTGCGTCACAACGCCGGTCACGCCCTATTCCCACAACCACTATTCTCGCAACAACAGCGGCCGGTCGACGCGCAAGCGGAACCGGCCGCGACCGGTTTTTTCGATGGCAAGATAATCGCAGCGCTCCGCCAACCGGCGGGCGAGCAGAATCAAGCGTGCTTCAAGGTTGTCGGACAATTCCGGCAACCCGATGCTGGCGTCCATGCGCAGTTCGCGGTTGCTGAATTCGACCCGACCATCATGCTGATGGCTGTTGACCAATCGCCACAAAATGGCGCCGGCAACGCCTTTGATCAGGTAATCGTCATCGAGGAAGATGCTGTCGTTTTCCGGGTAATGCTGCACCACCACCGGTTTGCCGGCCGGCACGGCGGCAACGGCTGCCGCCGACTCGCTGATTGCCTCATTGTCGTCGCGGCTCAACTGCAACAGCTGCAGCAGGCGCGGCGCCAGCGCCGCCATCAAGGTGACCAGCGCGTCTTCGTCGTCGTAACTGAATCGGCACGGCTGCGCGCTTTCGACAAACAGCACGCCGAGCAGGCGATGACCGGCGAGGATCGGAATTGCCATCTGGCTTTCCGAGGCTGGCAAGCCGGGAAACGGAATTTCGTTTTGCAGTTCGCTGGCGCGGCCGGCTTCGGTCAACGTTTGCCGGATCGCGCGGCTGTAGGTGTACTCGCTGGTCTTGAAGGCGATGCGGACCGGCACCTGATGCTGCGCGGCAACGCCGATGACACCTTCGCCAAGCGGAATTTCCCAACCGATACCGGCTGCCGGATAACCGTGACTGGCAACGGTGTAGAGCCGGTGCCCGGTTTCGTCGGCGAGCAGGATCATGCTTTGCTCAATGGCAAAGCCGCAGGCGAGTTTCGCCAGCGCTTCATCCAGCAAGCAGGCGACATCCGGGCACTGCTGCAATTGCTCGACGCTGTAGCGCAGCGCGCTCAGCAGGTTGCGCGGCGGCGGCAAGGGCAGCGCGGCAACCGGCACTTTTTCGATCCATTGCACGCGGTAAATGTCGGCGCCCTGCAGTTTGAAAATGCCGGTCATGCCGGAGTGCGACGCAATGCCGGCAAGTTTCACTTTCATCCGCTCGAACAGCAGGCCGCTGTCTTCGGTGCGCAGGTACTGCAGGTGCAGCGTATAAGCCTGACCGGTGAGCGGATGAATGACGTACACCGTCGCGTACGGATTGGCGAGAATGTTTTCGCGGGTCTTGTTGAAAAACTGGAACGACAACGCGACGTGCTCGCGGTCGACATAATCGACTTGCGACACGTAGGTGACATTCGGCGTGCCATCTGCGGCGCAAGTCGCGATGGCGCTGGGAATGAAACCTTCCAGGCAGTCGCGGATGTGATCGACCGTGAGTGTGCTGCTGACCGGGATCATGCCAGGCGCTCCCCGGCTTTCGGCCCCGGCGTCTGATCGAACACCGTCAACGGCGTGAACACCAGCGCCACCAGATCGCCGTCATCACCAGCAAATAACTGACGGCCAAGTTCAGCGGGTTCATTGAGCAGCGCGATGTCTTCGCCAAACGCCTGCGCCTGCCGCTGCACCAGAAAACGGTCTTCCGGTTGCGGCGGTTCGAGACGGGCATCGCGCGTTTTCAGCTGCAGGGTTTTGTGCGTGCTCGGCAAACAAAACGCCACCGCCACTTCGCCGGTGCGCCGGATATCGGCCAGCAGCGCCGGTGAATGGCTCGGCCGCAGCAGCACCGTGACTTCGCTGGCATCGCCCCGCTGGCGCACCCGGCAGCCCACCGCATGCACCACCGAGGTTCGCCGGTCGACTGTGCTGGCGGCGACCAGGATGGAAACGCCGCGTTGCATCAGCGTCGTTTCGGCTTCGGTCAACAACCGCGAACGTGGTTCGGTCATGGTGCGGGACTCCTGAACAACGTGCCGGGCCAGCCTGGTTCGGCGCGCGGCTCCGCTCGGCATGATGGCGGCCATTGTAGCCGATGCCGGCCGGCCGCCATGGCCTTGGCCTCGCGTCGCACCGGAGACACGCCGCGGTCACACCCGCTGGTCCCCCTGCCAACACCCGTCTCGCCCGGCCGGGTTTGGTGCCGACCCGGCTTTTCGGCGACAATGCCGGCCTCGTTTTTCCCCTGCCCTGTTTGCCTGCCCCGGAGCCCACTCATGCGCCGCGTCACCCTGTCCCGATTCCTGATTGAACAACAGCGCGAAAAAGGCGCCCTGCCCGGCGATCTGCGGCTGCTGATCGAAGTGGTGGCACGCGCCTGCAAGACCATCAGTGTCGCGGTCGGCAAAGGCGAGTTGGCCGGCGTGCTCGGCGGTGCCGGCACCGACAACGTGCAGGGTGAAGCCCAGAAAAAACTCGACGTGTTGTCGAACGAGATCCTGCTCGAAGCCAACGAATGGGGCGGTCACCTCGCGGCGATGGCGTCCGAGGAAATGGACGATCCGCACCCGATCCCGAACCGCTACCCGAAAGGCGAATACCTGCTGGTATTCGATCCGCTCGACGGCTCGTCGAACATCGACGTCAACATGTCGGTCGGCACCATTTTCTCGGTGTTGCGTTGCCCGGAAGGCATGGCGCCGACCGAGCAGGCGTTTTTGCAACCGGGTACCAAGCAAGTCGCCGCTGGCTACGCGGTCTATGGCCCGTCGACCACGCTGGTGCTGACCACCGGCCGCGGCGTCGATTGCTTCACGCTCGATCGCGAGCAGGGGTCGTTTGTGCTGACCCAGCCGCAGATGAGCATCCCGGAAGACACCAAGGAGTTCGCCATCAACATGTCGAACCAACGATTCTGGGAACCGCCGATGCAGCGCTATGTCGCCGACTTGCTGGCCGGCAAGGACGGCCCCAGGGCGAAGGATTTCAACATGCGCTGGGTCGCGTCGATGGTCGCCGATGTCCATCGCATCCTGACCCGCGGCGGCATTTTCCTGTATCCGCTCGACAGCAAGATGAAAGACAAGGGTGGCAAGCTGCGGTTGATGTACGAAGCCAATCCGATGGCATTCATCGTGGAACAGGCCGGTGGCGCGACGACAACCGCGCGCCAGCGCATCCTTGAGCTGCAGCCGACCAGCCTGCACCAGCGCGTGCCGGTGGTGCTTGGCTCGAAAAACGAAGTGGCGATGGTGACGACGTATCACGCGCAATGAAACCGTTTTTTTGTCGCCCGTGTTTCACCCGCTGCACGGGCGGTTTCTCGTCAGGCCAGGAAGAGGATTCACATGAGCAGCTTGCCAACGTGCCCGAAATGCAGTTCCGCGTTTACTTATGAAGACGGCGCCATGCTGGTGTGTCCGGAATGCGG
>DASUEK010000397.1:0-5140 GCA_036275115.1 Permianibacter sp.
ACGAGTCAGTTTCTTGTCCATATCTACACCTTACTTCTTCTTGGCTTCTTTCAGCACCACGACTTCGTTGTCGTAGCGCACGCCTTTGCCCTGATACGGCTCCGGCGGACGGAAACCACGGATGTTGGCGGCAGCCTGACCCACTGCGTGCTTGTCCGTACCGGCGACCACGATTTCGGTCTGGGTCGGGCAGGTCACAGTCAGACCTTCCGGAATCTCGAACACCACCGGGTGCGAGAAACCGAGCGTCAGGTTCAGGTTCTTGCCTTGAACGGCCGCGCGGAAACCCACGCCGACCAGATTCAGTTTGCGAGTGAAGCCTTGGCTGACACCGGTCACCAGATTGTTGACCAGCGCACGAGCGGTACCGGCCTGCACGTTGGCTTTTTCAAAGCCGGCGCGCGGAGCAAACGACACCACATTGCCTTCCACTTTCACTTCCACGGCGTCGTGCAGCGTGTGGCTCAGCGAGCCCTTTGCGCCTTTCACCGTGATCACTTTGTCTTTTACCGACAGCTCTACGCCTTTCGGGAGCTCAATCGGTTTTTTACCGACACGCGACATTTTCGCTGCTCCTTATGCTACGTAGGCCAGCACTTCACCGCCGTGACCGGCGGCGCGTGCGGCGCGATCGCTCATCACACCTTTGGAGGTGGAGACGATTGCGACACCGAGACCGCCCATGACTTTCGGCAGATCGCTGAGGCTCTTGTACACACGCAGACCCGGACGCGAGACGCGCTCAAGGCGCACAATCACGGGTTTGCCTTCGAAATACTTCAGGTTGATCGTCAGGACGTTCTTACCGTCGACCGAAGCCTGTTCCACACCGGCCACATAGCCTTCATCCTGCAACACTTTCGCGATTGCAAGCTTCAGCTTGGAACCAGGCATGGTCACCACTTTTTTGCCGGCTGATTGCGCATTGCGGACGCGCGTCAGCATATCGGCGATGGGATCTTGCATGCTCATCGTCTAAAACTCCGCGCCAACCTTACCAGCTGGCCTTGGTGAGACCAGGAACTTCGCCGCGCATCGCCGCTTCACGCAGCTTGATACGGGAGAGGCCGAATTTGCGCAGGTAACCGTGCGGACGACCGGTGATGCTGCAACGATTCTTTTGACGAATCGCAGCCGAATCACGCGGCAGCTTTTGCAGTGCTACCAGAGCAGCCCAACGCTCTTCATCGGAAGTCGCCGGGTGAGCGATCTTGGCCTTCAGTTCCGCGCGCTTGGCCGCGTACTTCTTGACCAGCGCAGCGCGACGCTTTTCGCGCTCAATCATCGAGGTTTTTGCCATTTGTCAAAGCCCCTTAATTGCGGAACGGGAACTGGAAGGCGGCCAGCAGAGCACGGCCTTCTTCATCAGTCTGAGCGGTAGTGGTGATGGTAATGTCCATACCACGAACCTTGTCGACTTTGTCGTAATCGATTTCCGGGAACATGATCTGCTCCTTCAAACCGAGCGAGTAGTTGCCACGACCGTCGAACGACTTGCCGCTGACACCACGGAAGTCACGAACGCGCGGCAGCGCGATCGAAATCAGGCGCTCGAGGAATTCCCACATGCGTTCGCCACGCAGGGTCACCTTGCAGCCGATCGGCATGCCGTCACGAAGCTTGAAGTTCGCGATCGACTTGCGGGCCTTGGTGACCACCGGCTTCTGGCCGGCAATAGCGGTCATATCGGCCACTGCGTTATCCAAAATTTTCTTGTCGCCGACCGCGTCACCAACACCCATGTTCAAGGTGATTTTGGTGATACGTGGGACTTGCATGACTGACTGGTAGCCAAACTTCTCTTGGAGCTGTTTGACAACGGTGTCACGATAATAGCCTTGCAGTTTCGCCATTTCTCTCACCGATTACACGTCAATCCGGGCGCCGTTCGACTTGAACACGCGCACCTTCTTGTCGCCTTCAAACTTGTAACCAACGCGATCGGCCTTGCCGGTCGCCGGGTTGAAAATCGCCACGTTCGACACATGGATCGGGGCTTCCCGTTCCACAATGCCGCCCGGCGCCTGAGTCAACGGATTCGGCTTCTGGTGCTTCTTGACCTTGTTCACGCCTTCGACACGAACCTTTTCGCCAAGCACCGCGCTGACCTTGCCGCGCTGACCCTTGTCTTTGCCGGTCAGGACGATCACTTCATCGCCAGATTTGATCTTTGCCATTGTGGTCACCCTTACAGCACTTCCGGCGCCAGCGACACAATCTTCATGAACTGCTCGTTACGCAGTTCACGGGTCACTGGTCCGAAAATACGCGTGCCGATCGGCTGCATCTGGTTGTTCAGCAGCACGGCCGCGTTGTTGTCAAAACGGATCAGCGAGCCGTCCTGACGACGGACACCGTGCGCAGTGCGCACGACGACGGCGTTCAGAACATCGCCTTTCTTGATCTTGGCGCGCGGAATCGCTTCCTTCACCGAGACCTTGATCACATCACCGATGCCAGCGTAACGGCGCTTCGAGCCGCCCAGCACCTTGATGCACATCACTTTCTTGGCGCCGCTGTTGTCAGCGACTTCCAGGATGGTTTGCATCTGGATCATGGTTTACGTCTCCGCCTTAGCTTGCGCGTTCAACGATTTCCACCAGCGTCCACGACTTGGTCTTGGACAGCGGGCGGGTCTCTTGAATGCGGACGACATCGCCGGCACGGCATTCATTCTTTTCGTCATGGACGTGCAGCTTGGTGGTGCGCTTCAAGTACTTGCCGTACTTTTCGTGCTTCACCTGGCGCTCAACGGCCACGGTAATGGACTTGTCCATTTTGTCGCTGACGACTTTGCCGACCAGCGTACGCTTGATTGCTTCGCTCATTAGGCACCTGCCTTCTGCTTCAGCACGGTTTTGACCCGGGCAATGTTGCGACGGTTAACTTGAAGCAGGTGTGGCTGCTTGAGGTGGCCGGTCGTTGCCTGCATGCGCAGGTTGAACTGCTCGCGCAGCAGCGACGAGAGCTCAGTGTTGAGCTCGGCTTCGCTCTTGTTCAAAAGTTCTTTCGCGTTCATCACATCACCGTCCGCGTCACAATCGTGGTCTTCAGCGGCAGCTTGGCGGCAGCCAGCTCAAACGCTTCTTTCACCACTTCAAACGGAATGCCTTCCACTTCATACAGCATCTTGCCCGGCTGGATGTTGGCCACCCAGTACTCGACGCTACCTTTACCGCTACCCATACGCACTTCCAGCGGCTTCTGGGTAATCGGCTTGTCCGGGAACACCCGGATGTAGATCCGGCCGGCACGCTTCATGGCACGGGCCATGGCACGACGAGCGGCTTCGATCTGACGCGCAGTGAGGCGGCCACGGCTAGTTGCCTTGAGGCCGAATTCGCCGAAGCTGACTTTGTTACCGGAGGTAGCAACGCCAGTATTCCGGCCCTTCATCTGCTTGCGGAACTTGGTACGTTTCGGTTGCAACATGACTTACGTTCCTCAGCTCTTGTCGGCCTTGTCGGCGGCCGGCTTGCGGGCCGACGGCTTGCGATCACCTGCAGGCTTGCGGTCACCGGCTTTGCGCTCGCCACCCGGACGACGCTCGCCAGCTTTGCGCTTCGGCTGCTCTTCACGCTCACGCGCCGGCACGACTTCAGCCGGACGGCCATCACCCAGCACTTCGCCTTTGAAGATCCACACTTTGACGCCAATGACGCCGTACGTGGTGTGGGCTTCGCCAGTGGCGTAGTCAATGTCGGCACGCAGGGTGTGCAACGGCACACGGCCTTCGCGGTACCACTCGGTGCGGGCGATTTCGGCGCCGCCGAGTCGACCGGCCAACATGATCTTGATGCCCTTGGCACCGGCACGCAGCGCGTTCTGCACGGCGCGCTTCATGGCGCGACGGAACATCACGCGACGCTCGAGCTGCTGGGCAACCGAGTCAGCGACCAACTTGGCATCGACTTCCGGCTTGCGGACTTGCTCGATGTTCAGCGTGGTCGGCATGCCCGACAGCGACGCGACTTTCGCGCGCAGCTTGTCGATGTCTTCGCCTTTCTTGCCAATCACGATGCCCGGACGAGCAGTGTGAATGGTCACTTTCATGGTCTTGGCCGGACGCTCGATATCGATGCGCGAGATCTGCGCCTGGGCCAGTTCCTTGCTCAACCAGGTACGAACCTGATGGTCGGCCGACAGGTACTTGGCGAACTCTTTCCGCTCGGCGAACCAGGTCGAGCGCCACGGTTGGGTGATACCGAGACGGATACCAACCGGATTAACTTTCTGACCCATTACTTGCTCCCCCGGCGATCCGAGACCTTCACCAGAATGTGGCAGGTGCGCTTGACGATGCGATCACCGCGGCCTTTGGCGCGCGGGCTCATCCGCTTGAAGCTCGGACCTTCGTCAACCATCACCGCCGACACGCGCAGTGCGTCGATGTCAGCGCCATCATTGTGTTCGGCGTTGGCAATGGCCGATTCCAGCACTTTCTTGACCAGACCAGCCGCTTTGCGCTCGCTGAACGCCAGAACGTTCAGAGCTTTGTCGACCGGCAGGCCGCGGATCTGATCCGCAACCAGACGCACTTTCTGCGCCGAGCTACGGGCACCGCGATGAATGGCTTGCGTTTCCATCACTCAACCCCTTACTTCTTGCCGGCTTTCTTGTCCGCAGCGTGACCCTTGAACGTACGGGTCGGTGCGAACTCGCCAAGCTTGTGGCCAACCATTTCGTCGGACACATAAACCGGCACATGCAGCTTGCCGTTATGGACCGCAATGGTCAGACCTACCATTTCCGGACTAATCATCGAGCGACGCGACCAGGTCTTGATCGGGCGCTTGTCGGCTTTGGCAACCGCCGTCTCGACCTTCTTCAGCAGATGCAGGTCGATGAACGGGCCTTTTTTCAGTGAACGTGGCACAGGAATACCCTCACATTACTTGCCGCGACGGCGCACGATGAACTTGTCGGTGCGCTTGTTCTTGCGCGTCTTCTTGCCCTTGGTCTTCCAACCCCACGGCGAAGTCGGGTGACGACCACCGGAGCTGCGACCTTCACCACCACCCATCGGGTGGTCGATCGGGTTCATCGCGACGCCGCGAACGGTCGGGCGAATACCCAGCCAGCGCTTGGCACCGGCCTTACCGAAGCTCTCGAGCATGTGCTCGGAGTTGCCGACTTCACC
>DASUEK010000398.1:0-3292 GCA_036275115.1 Permianibacter sp.
GGCCGGTGCCCGCCGCGAACGCCTGCAGGCCCTCGCGCAGGACCCGCGCACGCTGGTGTTCTACGAAGCGCCGCACCGGATTCTGGAGACACTGCAGGATGCGGCGGCAGTTTTCGGCGCTGATCGGCCCACCGTGCTGGCGCGCGAACTAACCAAGACGTTTGAAACCTTTCTCGACGGCACGCTGGCCGAGCTGGTCGCCCGGGTTGAGCAAGACAGCGATCAACAACGCGGCGAGATCGTGCTGATGATCGCCGGCGCACCCGAGCGCAGCGAAACCGAAACGGATGACGAAGCGGCGCGTGTGTTGAATGTGTTGCTGCCGGAAATGCCGTTATCACGCGCGGTGGCGGTTGCCGAACAACTGACGGGTTTGCCACACAAGCCGCTGTACAAAAAAGCCTTGGAATTGAAAAAGCAGCAGGAGGGCTGAGCGCGGTGTGGATTGTTCTGGGTGGGCTGACTTTCTTTTTGAGCTTTGGCTATTTCTTCTATCAGCGCCGGTATGCCGCGTGGATCGGTGAGTCTTGGCAGCCGCCACGGCACTGGCCGGCAGCAGCTGCCCCACTGTATTTGCGCAGCCTTTCAACCGGCAAAAAGGGAGGTCACCTCAAACTGGGATTGGACTGTCCTGCACATTTTGATTTTCAAATTGGCCCCGAACGCGGCATCGACAAGTTCTTCAAATCGGTCGGCCTGACTCACGAGCTACAACTGGAGGAGTCGGGGTTTGACGAATCCGTTTATGTCGGGTGCGACGATCTCTATTTCATTCGGCTGCTGAAGCGCTCACCGGCTGCACGTAGCGCCATCCACGGGCTGATGACGCGTGAACGTGGCAACTTGATGGGGCGGATAAACCTGTTTGGCCGTGGTGGCCGGGTTTGGTTGCAAGGTAGTGTTGGTGCGGATGTTGAGGCGGCTGAGCTGGCCGGCCTGCTGCAGGCAGATGCCGATGACCTGCTTTGCCTGCAACAGGCGCTGACGAAATTGCCAACGGTGATGATCGAACCGGTGGCGAACCGGATGCGCTGGCAGGCGGCTGCGATTGCTACGGTGGCTGCAGCACTCGCCAGCTGTGCTGTCGTGGGTTGGGCTGCGCATGTGATGGACAGCAGTAAGCAGCTCGCGTTCAGTGCATTGCTATGGGACAGTGTGTTATTGAGCGCTGTACTGTGGTTGGTGCTGGTCGGCATCACCGTGCTGTTGCTGGTGCGAACGGCGCGGTTTCATCTGGTCTTGCTGGAGGTGGTTTTGCTCGGCAGCTGGGGCATGTTTGGTAGCATCAGCAATGCCAAATTGCATATCAACATGGCACACGATGCATCACCGGCCGTTATCCGTTGTGTAGAGGTCGTCGATAAGCGCATCAGCCGTACACGCAAAGGGGGCCGGAGTTATTACGTGCAGTTAGCCAGTTGGCAACTACTCAATGGTGAATGGCAGCATGGGCTGGAGTGGAAAGTATCCAGCGGCGAATATGAGTCCATGCACGTCGGTTCGTCGGTAACGTTTGCCGAATACCCGGGCCGTTTGGGTTTTCCCTGGCTTGATGACTTGACCGTTGGCTGTCGATCGACAAGCGACTAGGCAATAACAAGGGCCGCACCTGCGGCCCTTGTTATTGCAAATCACTGCTGCGCGGCTGCCGTCATGCCTGGCTAGCTTTTCAGCAGGCTGTTCAACAATCGACGCAAGCTGCGTTCGGCCAATTGCCAGTTCTCCTTGCTTTCGCCGTTGAGCAACAAATGAAACTCCCAGTGTGCCATTGCGCCCAGTACGAGGTGGGCGTCGGCGACTGCATCGGCTGAGCCGAGTGCTTGGAAAAAGCGCTCCAGCGTGCTCAAGTGAGCCCGATCCGGTACCTGCACATCGGACGCGAGTTTGTCGTTGCGCAGGGCTTCTTGCCGGAACGCCTGCTCGACTTGCCGGCCATCGCGATCGGCGAGTTGGCTGCGCAAAAAGTGCATGACGAAATCGGTCAGCGAGTGCGCCATTTTCTCGCGGCCTTGCGGCGTGGACAGCGCGCTCTTGCTGCTGTCGAGCGCGGCGAAGGTGTCCTTTTCCAGCGTCTTGGCGCCGGCCAGCGTGCGTTCGGCAAACAGCGTGAACGCATCGGAGATCAGCTCGTTCAGATCGCGGAAGTAGTAGGTGGTGGCGGCCAATGGAACCTGCGCTTCCTGCGCGACGGCACGGTGGCGAACGGCTCTCAGGCCGTCGCGGACGATGATGCGGAGCGCGGCTTCCAGAATCGCCTGGCGTCGGGCATGGCCGTCGGCTCGGCGGGTCTTCCGGCCACGGTACTCCATGGTGGCAGGTACGGCTTCAGACATAGGATTCCATCCAGTGGGCTCGGGGGTTTCCCGAAGCATAGTTCGTGCGGCGCGAGCGTCCAGCGAGCGGAACCCGCGTGTCAGAATTGGGCAGTCAAATAGGCTGTTTCATAACCAAACGTTATCAATGCTTGCCTTGCTGGTGCCGGGAAACGCGTGTTAGTTTCGCTGCAACCCCACTTTACGTGCCTTGTGGAAAGCCCGATGTCCCTGCGCCGCAGCAGCATTCTCGTACTCGTACTTATTACTGTAATCCTTGGATTACGGTGCGGGACGGTCTGCGCGCGAGGTAAGTGGTAAGAAGCAAAAAAAACCTCCAGACGACAAACCCCCCGCACCGAAAGGTCCGGGGGGTTTGTCGTTTCTGGGGTTTTGAAACCGGCTGATACAGCCTGACGAATTTGCAGTTTGAACCTAGCAATACGACCAAAACCGACAAACCGAGGAGCTAACAACATGACCAAGATGTATTTCGAAGCCGACGCCCATCCGGCCGCCCTGCACGGCAAGCGCATCGCCATCATCGGCTACGGCAGCCAGGGCAAAGCCCAGGCCCAGAACCTGCGCGATTCCGGCTTTGACGTGACCATCGGCGTGCGCCCGCAAGGCAAGACCTGGATTGCGGCCCAGGCCGATGGTTTCAAGACCAAGCCGTTTGCCGAAGCAACCCATGACGCCGATGTGGTCATGATCCTGACCCCGGATCTGGTCCAGAAAGGCATCTGGGAGCAGGACATCGCTCCGCACATCAAGCCGGGCGCGATGCTGATGTTCAGCCACGGCTTCAACATCCACTACGGCCTGATCAAGCCGCCGACCAACATCGACGTGACCATGGTCGCGCCGAAGAGCCCGGGCCGGCTGGTTCGCACCGAATACCAGAAAGGCGCCGGTGTGCCGGGTCTGGTGGCGGTGTATCAGGACGCGACCGGCACGGCGTTTGATCGCGCGCTGGCCTA
>DASUEK010000399.1:0-7721 GCA_036275115.1 Permianibacter sp.
GCTGGAAAAAAAAGTCCGGGTGATCGCCGAGGTATTGCGCGACATAAGCAGCACCGGTCAACGGGCTTTCTTTTGTTTGGTTTTGCTCGGGTTGCTCAGTCATGATCGATGCCATTTCCCTGCTGCGGCGCCCGTGGCGCCATCACACTTCAATCTGTCCTTCAAACACCAACTGCGCCGGCCCGGTCAGCCGCACCGGCTGGCCGGGGCCCGCCCAGCTCACGGTCAAGGTCCCGCCGGGCAAATGCACCTGCACGCGCTCGTCGAGCAAGCCGCGCTGACGGCCGGCGACAACGGCGGCACTGGCGCCGGAGCCGCAGGCCTCGGTTTCGCCGACGCCGCGTTCATAAACGCGCAAGCGCACTTCATTGCGATTCAGCACTTGCAGAAAACCGACATTGGTTTGCTGCGGGAACACCGGGTTTTCGCAGATCGCCTTGCCGACGCTGGCTACCGGCGCGACGCTGACATCGGCTACTTCCAGCACGGCATGTGGGTTACCGACCGACAGCGCCATGAAGCTGGTCTCAACGCCGTTCAGCAGCATGCGGTGTTCCGGACCGGGACCGACAAACTGCATCGGGATCTTGTCCGGCTCGAAATTCGGAATGGCGATGTCGGCGGTGACCAGGCCATCGTCTTCCAGTTGCAACGTCATTTCACCGGCGATGGTGCTGACCCGGATCTGGTTTTTCCAGGTCAGGCCGAGGTGACGGACAAACCGGGCAAAGCAGCGGGCCCCGTTGCCGCACTGGCCGACTTCACCGCCATCGGCGTTGAAGATGCGGTAATGAAAATCCACCGATGGTGAATACGGCGGTTCAACCAGCAGCAACTGATCAAAGCCGATGCCGCGTTTGCGATCGGCGAGCCGCTGAATGGTGCTGGCCGCGAACGCTATCGGTTGCGAAATGCCGTCAACGATCATGAAGTCGTTGCCGAGCGCCTGCATCTTCGCGAAGTTAAGCAGCATGCGGGCCGTCCTTTTCCGGCGCAGCTTCCGGTTTGGTCGGCGCCTCGGCGTCGGCGGGCGCTGCCGGCTCGGGCGCGCTGCGCTCAGTCGCCGTGCCGGTTTCAGCAGCCGGTGCGGGCTTGGGCAGGTACAGCGGACCCTTCTGGCCACAGCCGGCCAAGCCCAGCACGGCAAGCAGCAGCAGGCTGGTCAGCGCCGGTGTGCGCAGGCGTCGGCGGCAAGGAACGCGTGACAGCATGATCGGTGTCCGGAAACAGGTCGATGCCGGCAGTATACCCAGCCGCCGCCGACCGCGGCCACTGATGCTATGGCACAATGCCGGCGTCGCCGGGCCTGTGGCCCGGTCTGTTGATTCTGTGAACGAAAGCCTGCATGAACGAATCTGAATTCAATCGTCTGGTCGACGCCAGCTTGCGCGCCATCGAGGACGCCATCGATGCCAGCGACGCCGACATCGACTACGACCAGCAAGGCGGCGTGCTGACGCTGCAATTTGCCTCCGGCAGCAAACTGATCTTCAGTCGCCAGCCGCCACTGAGCCAACTGTGGCTGGCAGCGCCGACTGGCGGTTTTCATTTTGATTGGCGTGATGGCCGCTGGCAGCTCGCCAGCGGTGAAACGCTGGCCACCTGGTTGAATCGGGAAGTGGCGCGACTGGCTGGCACGACAGTGGAGTTTGCATTCTGATGTTGCCCTGCATTGAAAAAGAGCCGACTCAACCGGCGGTTGCCTCGGTGATCTGGCTGCACGGCCTTGGTGCCGATGGTCATGACTTCGAACCGATTGTGCCGGAATTGAAACTGCCGGCCGATCTGCCGATCCGGTTCGTCTTTCCGCACGCCCCGGTGCAGCCGGTGACCATCAACGGCGGCATGGCGATGCGCGCCTGGTACGACATACTCGAAGCCAATCTCGGTCGGCGGGTTGACGAGGCCGGCGTGCGCGAATCGTCGGCGCTGGTCGCCGAACTCATCGAACGTGAAATCGCCCGTGGCATTCCGGCCAACAAGATTGTGCTCGCCGGCTTCTCGCAGGGCGGTGCCATCACGCTGTTCCTCGGCTTGCGTTATCCGGAGCGATTGGCCGGCCTGCTGGCGTTGTCCACCTATCTGCCCTGTCCGGAAACCTTGCCCGCCGAGCGCTCGGCGGCGATGAAAGACGTGCCGATTTTCATGGCACACGGCAGCTTTGATCCGATCGTGCCGCTCGCGCTCGCCAAAGACACCGAACGTCGCCTGCGCGAACTCGAATACGCGCCGGTTTTTCACGAATACCCGATGCCGCACAGCGTCTGTGGGCCGGAAGTGCAGGACATCCGCAATTTCCTGATTCGCGTGCTGCGTCCGGCGTCCTGATTGGGAGTGATGACGAGATGGCAAAACGCAAGAAAAAAGGCAGCTGGATTCCGTGGGTTTTGATCGTCGCGGTGGCTGGCAGCGCCGGCTACGTGTTCTGGCAAAAACTGGAGCGGGCCAAAACGGTTGCCGCCAACGGTGTCATTGAGCGCTGCTACGAACTGCGCGCGGGTGAAACCATCAAGTACTCGTTCAAAGGCGAAGATCTGGTTGCTTTCGACATTCGCCGCGGTGGCGACGGCTTGTTCTCTCCGCAAGTGGTCCCGTTTGACGAAGGTGAATTCACGGCCGACAGCGCCGATGAATACTGCCTGCGTTTCACCAACGCGCTTGACCGGCCACAGAAAATCCGTTGGTCGGTGCAACGGCAGCGGGCTGAAGGCAACTGAACTGCAGCGACTGACGGCAAAAAGGAGGAGGCATGAAAGGGATGATCGTTTTGCTGTTGGTGGTGCAGGCGATGCTGGCACTGCCATTGGCAGCGGCGGAGCGTAGTCTGGATCAGATTTTCAATGAGCTGAAAGTGGCGCAGGCTGCCGGTGATACCGCTCGTATCGAGGCGCTGACCCGCGAGTTGCAGCAGCATGCGGAGCGCAACCGGGCACAGCAGCAAGCGCAGATCGAGGCCGCCCGCGACAGCGCGCAGGGACAGCAGATGCTGCAGGGCATGGAAAACGTGCAGCGGCAAGTAAAGGCGCGAGCCGAGAGTCTCGAATTCAAGATTGGTCTGGCGGCGCGCAAGGGTGATCTGGCACAAGTCAAAGCGTTGCACCAGCAAGGCGCCAAACTGAACGAGTACGCGTTGGACCCGGGCCCGCCGCTGATGGAAGCGGTCAGTGCTGGCAAGGATGAGGTCGTGCGTTACTTGCTCGACAACGGTGCGGCGTTCCGGGTGCAGGGCAAACTGGTGGCGCTCGACGCACTGGAGTTTGCGGTCCGGCGCAAGGAAGACAACTCGGCGATGATCCGCTATCTGGTTGAGCGCGGTGCGCTGATCGATCAAAACGCCGCAACGCTCGCCACCGACATGATGGTGCGCACCGAACGTGCCGCCGGCCGAGACGGCAGCGGTGGCGACAATCCGCATAACATCAAGACCGCGCAATTCGGTCGTGGCAGTGCCCTGTGGACCGCCATCGATCTGCGTAAATACCGTCATGCCCGCACTCTGCTGGAGTTGAAAGCGGACCCGAACGTGTTCGGCAACGGCTTCACACCGCTGATGCATGCGGCCGGTCGCCTGGACGTGGAAGCGGTCAAGCTGCTGTTGGAGTTTGGTGCTGATGCCGCGCTGGAGGGGCCGCATCACATTACGGCGTTGCAGCGGGCCGAAAAGGTCAAGGAATCACCCAGCAACAAAAGCAGGCGTGATGAAGTGCTGCGCCTGTTGCGGGCAGCGGCCGCTCCATAACGGCGACGGTGTCCAAGCAAAAAGCCGCTGTCCGTCAGCGGCTTTTTTTTGGGTTTCATCACTGCGCCATGCCAACCTGACAAAACGTTTCGATTGTCGCCAGTGATTGTGACGCCGGCTCAACCGGTGCGACTGTCGCGCACCGCGCTGGCGGACGGGTTCAGCCGCAACTGCATACGCTGCAGCGGCACCTCCGATTCAATGGTGACCACGCCAACCGGCTCGAAGCCCTGCGCACGGTAATAGTCGAGCGAGAACACCGGCACCGCGCATTGCACCGCGTCCACGCCATTGTCTCGGGCGATGGCAATCAACTCACTCAAGAGTGCTGTGCCGATGCCGTGCTGGCGCCAGGCCGGCAACACCGCAATGCGGCTGATCTGGCCGTTTTCATCAAGCCGGCCACAGCCGACAGCAGTGCCGTCGTCAGTGAGTGCGAGTGCATGCCGACAATGGCCGTCGTGACCGTCGAGCGTGGCGTAATAGCCGTAGCGCACTTCGTTGAAAAACACCTGTTTGCGGATCTCGGCGCATTGCGTGCCGTAGTCCTGCCACTGAACACGACGGATCTGGAACGTGGAAGTCATGGGCGCCTCCTTGGCGTTGGCCGGTTGTCGGGGACACAGCAGCCCGGCCAACCGCGTTCTGCGGGACACAGAATCCATCCAAGCGTAAGCGGCCTTGCCCGGATTGCCAGTGACTCGCCGAGAAAATCTTTCGCTGGCCAACATGGTGCAACAAGCCTTTGTAAAAAATGCTGACGTCATTGCCATGGTAACGCGCGTCACTGCGCTGGCTGGCTTGACCGGCCTGCCGTTCAGAACTACACACTGAGAACTACACACAGAGAACTGCACAAACAGTCCGGTCGATGATGGTGGCGATACGGACGGATCTTGTTATTGATGCGTCGCAATCGGCCGGACACACCCTGTCGGTACTGCCGTTCCCGCTGCAGTGCAACAACGCCACTGTCACCCCCTTGTTGATCAGGAAAAGGAGTTCGTCATGCAATGCCCGAAATGCCAACAGCGCATGGAAAAAGTGTTCGTCAAAACCGGTATTGTTGATCGCTGCACCGGTTGCGCGGGCATGTGGTTCGATGTGCTGGAGGAGCAGGACGTCGCGGCGTTTGCCCGTCAGGTCGACAGTGGCTCGGCGAAACTTGGTGCCCGTTACAATCGCGTGGATGACATCCATTGTCCGCGCTGCCCGAACAGTGCGTTGCTGCGCATGGTGGATGCCAGGCAGCCGCACATCTGGTTCGAAACCTGCCCGAGCTGCCACGGCCGCTTCTACGATGCCGGTGAATTTCGCGACGCCAGCGAACATTCACTGTTCGATGTAGTCAAGCGATTCACCGCCAAAGCGCGCGACTGAAAAGCCGCAGCGGCCGCGACAGCGCGAGCGCTGATTCAGCGCGCGGCTTGCAAGCCGTGACCACCAATCGGAATCGTTTCAAAGCGCTCACCGAAGTTGGCGATCAACGGCCGGCCGCGCTGAATCGCCTGCTGCACACTCGGCAATTGCAGTGACGCACGGTGACTGCTTTCGCTGTCCCACACTTCGGTGATCCACAAGGCATCCGGATCGAGCGGATCCTGACTGACGATATAACTGAGGCAGCCGGGCATGTCGCGCAATCCTTGCAACAGGATGGCAGCGAGCGCATCGCGCTCGCCGTCAATCGCGATGATTTTGCCTATCAATCCATACATGGTCATCCTCCTTGCGACCTCGGCGGCAGGCGTGCGGTCCGTTACGCCTGTGCGGGTGGGTGTTGTTGAAACCAGCTGACGATGGCCGGCATCTGGGGTTCGAAACCACCGGGCATCGACACGTTCAATACGCCGGCGCGCTGATCGCTGCGGTTCTCAAAATCGTGCATGACGCCGCCGGGGATCAAGACGAAACTGCCGGCTTCGGCCTCATTCCACCGCGTACCAACCAGAATGCTCAGGGTGCCGGCGAGCACATAGAACACATCATCTTCCGGATGTTGGTGCGGACCGGGCCCCTTGCAATGTGGCGCCAGCCACCACTCCGAAATTGAATACGCGCCAGCTGTTTCGGCATCATCGGCCTTGAACACCGCATCGATACGGCCCATCGGGTAACTACGGCCGGCGCCGGGAGCCAGCACAATCGGTTTGCGTTCCATCCCGTGGCACTCCCTGGCTGGCGACCGTCAGCGCTGACTGACGGTCGCGCGCGCATCACTGCATCGAATGCAGGCCAAACAGATTGCCGTCCGGATCGACCGCCAAGGCAATGAAGCCGTACTCACCTATCGCCATCTTGGCCTGCTGCACCTTGCCGCCGGCACCGACGACGCGGCTGGCTTCGGCACTGCAATCCTCGCAACTGAAGTAAACCAGCGTGCTGTTACCGCCCGATGGCACGCCCTCCATCTTGACCAAGGCACCGGACGCGCCGCTGCCGTTCATGTCCATCGGAAACGCCCACATTTCCAATGGCATTTCGCTGTCCGGCGCCGGCAAATGCTCGAGCTTGTGCTGCAACACCTTTTCGTAAAAGGCGCGTGCCCGCGCCATATCTTGCACGTAAATTTCAAACCAACCGACGGGATTGTGCGCCATTTGCGTTCTCCTTGCGTTAACGCTGCCCTGACCCGGTGCCGGATTTTCACTCCGGCAACCAACCGGCTGACAGCCTAACAACCGGGCCTGTCAGCGTTATGTCAGCAGTGGCACAAACGGCCGGCTCACTGCTTGATGATGTGTCCCGCTTTCATGACGAACGACACCTGCTCAAGCAGGCGGACATCGCGCGACGGATCACCCGCCACCGCGATGATATCGGCGTGGCGGCCGGCTTCGATGACGCCGACCTCCTTGCTACCGAGCGCGTCCGCAGCGTTGACCGTGGCGGCTTGAATGGCCTGCACCGGGCTCATGCCGTAGCGGACCATGACAGCGAACTGTTTGCCGTTGTCGCCATGCGGGTAAATGCCGGCATCGGTACCGTAGACCATCTTCACGCCAGCGGCGTGCGCCTTGCGGAAATTCTCCCGCTGGATGTCGCCGACTTCGCGGTCCTTGCGCAGGTTGTCTTCGAGTACGCCGTTCTTTTTGCCTTCGGCCTGGGTGTAGTCGGTGTTGTAGATATCCATCGACAGATAGGCGCCCATTTTTTTGGCGAGCTTGATGCCTTCGTCGTCGATCAGGCTGGCGTGTTCGATGGTGTCGACGCCGGCGCGAATGGCGTCCTTGATGCCACTGGTGCCATGGGCATGGGCGGCCACTTTCAGGCCGTACATGTGGGCATCGTCGACCACCGCTTTCATGTCTTCGTAACGCATTTGCTGTTGGCCCGGTTCGGTGTTGCGCGAGAACACGCCACCGGTGGCGCAGATCTTGATCACTTGCGCGCCGTACTTGCGCAGTTCACGGACGCGGGCGCGGGCGTCATCCGGATTGTCGGCGTTGTACGGACTTTTCTGGTTCATCGATGGCGGAAAGAAGGTCGAATCACAGTGACCGCCGGTGGCGCCAAAACTGTAGGCGGCGGTAACGACACGCGGGCCGACGATCTTGCCTTCGTCGATCGCCTGACGCAGGCCGACATCGTTCCAGGCATCGGCACCGACATTGCGCACGGTGGTGAAGCCGGCTTTCAGCGTGCGCTCGGCGTGCGGCACGGTCAGTACCGACCAGAACCGATCACCAAATTGCAGACCGGTGTAACCGCCGTAGGACGGATCGCTGTCGAGGTGCACGTGCATGTCGATGAGACCGGGCAGCAAGGTCATGTCGCCGAGATCGAGAACGCGGGCGCCGTCGCCGCCGGTTGGTGTCTTGCCGTTGTCACTGACCGCGGCAATGCGGCCATCGCGGATCAACACACCGGCCTCTTTGACGATGGCACCGGTGCGAACATCGAGCAGCCGATCGGCGCGCAGCAGCAAGGTGTCGGCGTGAGTGTTACCGGCAACGGTGGCAGCAAGCAGGGACAGACAAGC